>NZ_JACIYP010000063.1 GCF_014359905.1 Hoeflea sp.
ACCTGCTCGACTATCTGGCAAAAACGCTGCCCGAGGGGCCGTGGTATTATCCAGAGGACCAGATCTCGGACCTGCCGATGCGCCAGCTCGCCGCCGAGATCACCCGCGAGAAGCTCTATCTCAGGCTGCACCAGGAACTGCCCTATGCCTCGCATGTCGAGACCGAGCGCTGGGAAGAGAAGAAGGACGGCTCGGTCAGGATCGAGCAGGTGATCTATGTCGAGCGCGACAGCCAGAAGAAGATCGTGCTCGGCCACAAGGGCGAGACCATCAAGGCCATCGGCCAGGCCGCGCGCAAGGAGATCGCCGAGATCCTGGAGCAGAAGGTGCATCTGTTCCTGTTCGTCAAGGTGCGCAGCAACTGGGGCAACGACCCCGAGCGCTACCGCGAGATCGGGCTTGAATTTCCGCACTGACGGGTCAAGAGTCAGCCGATGGAATGGCGCGACGAGGGAATCATCCTGGGCCTGAGGAAGCATGGCGAGACCTCGGTGATCGCCGAGGTCATGACCCATGCCCATGGACGGCACATGGGCATCGTTCACGGCGGCCGCTCCAAGCGGCTGCAGCCGGTGCTGCAGCCGGGCAATTCGGTGGACCTGGTCTGGCGCGCCCGGCTCGACGAGCATCTGGGCCAGTACCAGGTCGAGCTCGTCAACGGCCGGGCAGGGCACCTGATGCAGAGCGCCATCGGCCTGCACGGCGTCCAGGCCATGGCGGCGCTGCTGCGGCTGCTGCCCGAACGCGATTCCCACCCGCGGCTGCATGACGCCTTCGCCATCATTCTCGACAGTCTCGATGCGCCGGCAGGGGCCGGTGCGCTCTATGTCCGGTTCGAGCTTGCCGTGCTGGAGGATCTGGGCTTCGGCCTCGACCTGAGCAGATGCGCCGCCACCGGCGTGCGGACCGATCTCGTCTATGTCTCGCCCAAGACCGGCCGCGCCGTCTCTTCCGGCGCCGGCGCGCCCTGGGCCGACCGGCTGCTGGCGCTGCCTGAATTCCTGACGGACCGGGACGTGGCCTGCACCGATGCGGAGACGCTCGGCCAAGCGTTCCGGCTGAGCGGCTATTTCCTCAACCGGCATGTGTTCGAGGCCCGCGGCATCGAGCCGCCGGTGAGCCGCGAGAGTTTTTGCACCGCCGCGCTCAAGGCCATGCAGGCTGGTCCAGTGCCCGCCCGCGACAGGGAGCCGATCGCATGAGGGAAGACATGGGCGACGGCATGGGCGAACCGCCCGGCGCCGGCCAGCAATTCACCGGCGTCGTTCCGCTCGACCTGGTGGCGCGCGAAGGCGGGCTGTCGGTAATGCAGGGCATGCTCGAAGGCCGCCTGCCGGGGGCGGCGATGGCGAAAACGCTGAATTTCCGGCTGAGCCGGGTCGAGGAGGGGCTGATCGTGTTTTCCGGCAGTCCCACGGTCGATCACCTCAATCCGCTCGGCACCATCCATGGCGGCTGGGCGGCGACGATCATGGATTCGGCGCTCGCCTGCGCGGTGATGACCACGCTGGCGCCCGGCGAGGGCTACACCACGGTCGAATTCAAGCTCAACCTGACGCGGCCGATCCTGCCGGGCATGGATGAGCTGTCGTGCGAGGGGCGGGTGGTGCATCGCGGCCGGACCATCGCCACGTCGGAGGCGTTCCTGCGCGATGCTGCCGGCAAGCTGCTCGCGCACGGCACCGAGACCTGCGCGATCTTCCCGATCGAGAAGCTGGCGCGCTGAGGCGTTCCGCCCGGATCGGGTCGCGTGCACCGCCGTGAAATCCGGCGGGAGTTGCGGCATTTTTCCGACGGCGGCGGCTCGATGTAATCTGCATGTCATGACTCCGTCCTAACAAGGATCCGGGCCAAAATCGCTCGCATGAGACAACGGAGATCATCATGAAAAATCTGCTGATTGCATCGCTTGCAGTCGTACTGTCCACCGGTGTGGCGCTCTCTCAGGAACTCCCGCAGAAGGATTCCAAGTGGTTCACGGACGCGCAGGTGAAAATACAGGAAATGGCCGCTCGTCAGCCGAACACCAAACGCGCCAAGAACGTCATCCTGTTCACCGCTGACGGCAATGGCGTCGGCACCAACTACGCCATCCGCCTGTTCTCGGGCCAGCAGGCCGGCGGCCTGGGCGACGATTACGTGCAGCCGCAGGAAGCCTTTCCGAACCTGGCCCTGGTGAAGACCTACACCACCAACGGCCAGACCGCCGACAGCGCGCCGACCGCCTCGGCGATGAACACCGGCGTGAAGTCCAAGAACGGCATGATCAACATCGACGAATCGGTTGCCGAAGCCGATTGCGCTGCCGGTCTCGATCACCAGATGAAGACCTTCGCCGAAATCGTCTCCGAAGCCGGCAAGTCGGTGGGCGTCGTCTCGACCGCCCGCATCACCCATGCGACGCCGGCCGCTGTCTACGCCAAGACCGCCCAGCGCGACTGGGAACACAACGCGGCGCTGCCGGAAGGCTGCGCCCAGAAGGACATCGCCGACCAGCTGATCGAGCAGATGAAGTCCGGCGTCATCGACATCGCCCTGGGCGGCGGTCGCGGCATGTTCATCCCCGCCGACGCCAAGGATGAAGAAGACAAGGGCGGAAAGCGCACCGACGGCCGCAACCTCATCGAGGAAGCCAAGGCAGCCGGCGCGCAATATGTCTGGAACGACGAAACCTTCGCCGCGCTCGGCGACGCCGTCACCACTCCGGTTCTCGGCCTGTTCGAGTCCTCGCACATGAAGTACGAAGCCGACCGCACCGGCGAACCTTCGCTGGCCGAAATGACCGCGGCCACCATCAAGAGCCTGTCGAACAACGCGAACGGCTTCTACCTGATGGTCGAAAGCGGTCGCGTCGACCACGCCAACCATGACGGCAACCTGTACCGCACCCTGACCGACGGCAAGGCTTTCGCCGACGCCATCGCGCTCGCCGACGAACTGACCAATGACGAAGACACGCTCATCATCGTCACAGCCGACCACGAGCACGCGATCTCGTTCAACGGCTATTGCGGTCGCGGATCGCCGATCACGGGCCTGTGCTACGACGTCAACGGCGCCGGCGTCGAACACACCGGCGAGCCGCTTCTGGGCGACGACGGCAAGCCCTACACCGTTGCCGGCTTCCTCAACGGCGCAGGTTCGCTGCTCAAGCAGGACACCCAGTGGACCGGCTCGCGTCCCGACCTGACCAATGAACAGGCCATGGACAAGGACTACCTGCAGCAGGCGCTGATCCCGATGTCGTCGGAAACCCATTCGGGCGAAGACGTCGCCGTGATGGCCAAGGGTCCGTGGGCGCACCTGTTCGATGGCGTCGTCGAGCAGAACTACATCTTCCACGTCATGGACTACGCCGTAAACGCCGAGTAAGCGGCGGACGGACAAACCAAACCGGGAAAGGCCTGCAAGCGCGGGCCTTTCCCACTGCCGGGGTCAAATTGCGGCCTCCGGACAAGGAGCAGGCCAATGAACAGAAGACATTTTCTCGCGGGAGCGCTGAGCTGCCCGTCCCTCGCACTCCTGCCCGCTCAGGCATTCGCCGAAGACACGGTGAAGCTCAGGGATCTTTACAACAAGGATCTGAGCTTTTCGGAGTATGCCCTGGCGCGCGAAGGCCAGAGGGTCTCGATCAGCGGCTTCATGGCGCCGCCGCTGAAGGCGGAAACGAATTTCTTCGTGCTGACCAACCGGCCGCTGGCGGTCTGTCCGTTCTGCGAAACGGAAGCGCAGTGGCCCGACGACATTCTCGCCATCTATGCCAAGCGCGTCATCGCGGTGATCTCGTTCAACACCCGCATCAACGTCCGCGGCAAGCTCGAACTCGGAACCTTTACCGATCCGGACACCAAGTTCGTCAGCCGGGTGCGGCTGGTCGATGCCGTCTACGAGAGGGCCTGAGCGATGCAGGGGCTGCCGCTCGAGGTCGGCAACCTGTCCGTCACGGGAGCCGAGGGCCGGGTGTTGGTTAGGGCGGAGAGGCTGTCGATCGCGCCCGGCGAGTCGATCGGCATCCGCGGCCCCTCCGGTGCCGGCAAGTCGACGCTGCTCTATGCGCTGGCGGGACTGCAGCCCACCGCCAGGGGAGAAATCCGCTGGGGCGGCGCCGATCTGATCGCTCTGGGCGAAAGCGAGCGGGCCCGGTTCCGGCGCGACCATATCGGCCTGGTGTTCCAGGATTTCCTGCTGTTTGAGGAACTGACGGCCCAGGGCAATGCGGCGCTTGCGGCCGCCTTCGGCGCAAGGGCCGACGCAGCGTCGATCCGCAGCCGCGCCGGCGCGGTTCTCGCAAGGCTGGGGATCGGCGACACCGCCCGCAATGTCGACAGTTTTTCCGGCGGCGAGCGCCAGCGCGTCGCCATAGCCCGCGCGCTCGCCAATGACCCGGCCATCATCCTCGCCGACGAGCCCACGGCGAGCCTCGACCGCGACACGGCGGACCGGATGATCGACGACCTGGTGGATCTCGCCTGCACCGGCGGCAAGACCCTGATCGCGGTGAGTCATGACAGGAACCTGCTCGATCGGATGGACCGCCTGGTCGAGGTGATCGACGGCCGGCTCCGGGAAGGGGCGCCCGATGCCTGAGATCCTCCTCGACGGCTGGCAGGGGCTGAGCCCGACGGCCCAGGACATGCTGATTCTGCTGCTGCTGCTGGCGCCGGCGGTGCTCACCGGACTCGTCGTCACCTTCGGCTATCGTCCCTTTCTGCTGGTCCGCTCGCTGCTGTGGCGCTACCGCTGGACCAATCTGGTGTTCGTGGCGCTGATCGCCGTCTCCGTCGGTCTCGGCGTCGGCCTGACCGCCCAGGAGCGAGGGCTGCGCCAGGGCACCGCCCGCGCGGCGGAGAAATTCGACCTGATCGTCTCGGCGCCCGGCAGCGAGATCACCATGCTGTTCGCCAGCGTCTATCTCCAGCCGAGCGACGTGCCGCTGCTCGACGGCGCGACCTATGAGGCGATCGTCTCCAACGAGAATGTCAGCCTTGCGGCGCCGATCGCCTATGGCGACAGTTTCGAGGGCTATCCGGTGGTCGGCACGACGCCCGGCTTCATCGCGCACCTGTCCGGGGGTCTCGCCCAAGGAGAGATGTTCACCCGCACCGGGCAGGCCGTGGCCGGATCCGCCGTTGAGGTGGCGGTCGGAGCGGGCTTCACCCCGGCCCACGGGGTGGGCGACAGCGCCGAGCACGATGCCCATGCCGGCGCCGAAACCGTTATCGTCGGACGGATGGCGCCGACCGGAAGTCCCTGGGACAAGGCCATCCTGGTGCCGGTGGAGGCCGTGTGGGAGGTCCATGGGCTGGCCAACGGCCACGCGCCGGAGCGCGCGGAGCAGATCGGGCCGCCGTTCGATCCCGCCTTTTTCCCCGGAACGCCGGCGGTGATGGTCCATGCGGATGCGCTGTGGGCCAATTACGCGCTCAAATCCGAATTCACCACGGACAGGACCATGGCGTTTTTCCCGGGCGCGGTGCTGTCGCGCCTGCACGCGCTGATGGGCGATGTCCGCCAGATCATGTCCCTGATGGCGGTGGTCACGCAGGTGCTGGTCACCGCCGGCGTGCTCACCGGTCTTGTCGTGCTCACGCGGCTGTTCTCCCGCCGGCTGGCGCTTCTCAGGGCGCTCGGCGCGCCGCGGCGCTTCGTCTTCGCCGTGGTCTGGTGCTATGCGGCGACGCTGATCGCCGGCGGCGCGGTTCTGGGGCTTGCCGCGGGGTTCGCCGCCGCCGGCCTCATCTCGCGCGAGATCAGCCGCCGCACCGATATCCTGGTCAGCGCCGGGCTTGCCTGGCCGGAGTTTCATCTCATCGCAGGTTTCGTGAGCCTGACCCTGCTGCTGGCGCTGACGCCGGCTTTCCTGGCGCTCAACCGGCCCGTCATCGCCGATCTGCGAAATTGAAGGAGACCGTTATGTCTCGACGTCTTGCCGCATCCGCGCTGCTATCGTTCTGTTTCACGCTTCCGGCGATGGCCGCGGAGAAGGCCGGCCACGATCACGGTCCGGCCGAGCATGTGAGCGAACTCGACGGGGTCAGGATCATTCACGCCTGGACCCGCGCCACGACGGGGGCCGAGGCCCTGATCTTTTTCGAGATCGAGAACCGGGCTGGCAAGCCCGTGTCGCTGACCGGCGGCGAGAGCGATCTCGGCGCCCCGGTGGCGCTGGTCGGCATGACATTCAAGGACGGCGTTGCCGAAAACGTCGCGCTGCCGGCCGTGCCGGTGAAGGACGGCGGCGATCTGCACCTCGAGCCCGAGGGCCTGGCCTTGCGGATCGGCGGGCTCACGCAGCCGCTGGCAGAAGGCGACGTGATCGAGGTCGAGGTCGCGTTCGACATCGGCCATGTCGACGTGGATGTCGAGGTCGAGGCGGAAGACGCCACCGGCCATTCCCACGCCGGCCATGCGCACTGAGAGCGAGATCCTCTAGCTTCCCCTGCCCAGATGCTCGATCGCCTGGCCGCGGAAGCCCTCGTCCGGCCAGGGTGCGGCGCCGGAGATGCGCCGCGTCACCGCGCCGTCGCGGTCGAGGAACAGGGTCAGCGGATAGCCCGTGATCTGGAACCGGCCGCCCGCCTCGGCCGGATCGGCCCGGTAGGTCTGAAAGCCGGGGAGATCCATGTCGGCATCGAGGAAGCGCCTGACATCGGCGCGCGGGCGCGTGTCCACCGAGACGACGACAAGCCTTGCCTTCAGGCTCGCGGGCAGGGCGGCCCGGAAATCGGCCAGTTCCGGCAGTTCCGCGCGGCAGGGCGCGCACCAGGTCGCCCAGAGATGAAGGATCAGCGGCGCCTCGGGCAGGATCTCGTCGAGCCTGTCGGGCGCAGCGGCGACTGCTTCCGGTCCGGCTTCATCCGCGCTCGCCGCCGTCGTGGAGGCGATGCCGGCGCCCGCCTCTGTCGCCGGCGCTGCAGCAAGCGCCAGTCCCGCCATACAGGCGAGGCAGAGCGCCGCCCGCCTCATTCCGCAGCCGTCAGCGCCGGGCGGTCCACTGCGCGTTCCTGGATGGGCCAGTGCACGATGGCGGCGAAGATGCCGAGCGCCACGCCCAGCCACCAGACCGGATCATAGCTGCCGAAAACATCGTAGAGATAGCCGCCGAGCCAGACGCCGAGGAACGAGCCGACCTGGTGGGAGAGGAAGACGATGCCGCCGAGCATGCCGAGATAGCGGGTGCCGAACATGATGGCGACGAGCGCATTGGTGGGGGGAACGGTCGACAGCCACAACAGGCCCATGACGATGGCGAAGATCACAACGGATATGCCGGTTTGCGGCAGCAGCAGGAAGGCGGTGACGGCGACCGAGCGGCCGAGATAGATCCAGACCAGGGCCATCGGCTTGGAATAAAACTGGCCGATATAGCCCGAGGCCAGCGAGCCGATGATGTTGAAGAAGCCGATCAGCGCGAGCGACAGCACGGCGTAGGAGCTGTCGATGCCGATGTCGCCGAGATAGGCCGGGAAATGCGCGGTGATGAAGGCCACCTGGAAGCCGCAGACGAAAAAGCCCGAGACCAGAAGAACATAGCTCTTGTGACCCAGCGCCTCGCGCAGGGCGGCGCCGATCGACTGCTTGTACTGGGCGGCCGACTGGGTGCCGGAGCTCGAATTGCCGCGCAGCGGGATCGCCAGGAACGGGATGATGAACATCATCGCCGCCATCCAGACCAGGGCCTCCTGCCAGCCATAGGCGTCGATCAGGCCCTGGCTCAGCGGCGCGAAGACGAACATGCCGGCCGAGCCCGCAGCCGTGCCGATGCCGAAGGCCATCGAGCGGCGCTCGGGCGCGACGTTGCGGGCGAATGCCGCCAGCACGATGCCGAAGGAGGCCGACGCTATGCCAAGGCCCACCAGCACGCCGCCGCCGATGTAGAACCAGCCCGGGCTCGGCGCCACCGACATTATGAGCAGGCCGCTCGCATAGAGCAGCGAGGACAGCGCCAGCACCTTCCAGGTGCCGAACTTGTCGGCGATGGCGCCGAAGATCGGCTGGCCCAGCCCCCAGAACAGGTTCTGGATCGCCATGGCGAGGCCGAAGGTGGTTCGGTCCCAGCCGGTGTCGGCCAGCATGGGAAGCTGGAAGAAACCCATGGCCGAGCGCGGACCGAAGGACAGAAGCGCGATCAAACCGCCGGCGATGATGATCAGCCAGGGCAGGGGCGGAAGGGCTGCGGCGGAACGGGTGTCGGACATGGGGGGCTCCTGAAACGTTCAGCGACTTTATCCATTGGGGTCAGAGGGACAAGTGCTTTTGCTTGAACGCAATGATCACGAGAATTGATGCTTGGCGAGCCAGGCCCCCTTTTTGCGCCTGCTGGTCCGCACCTGTTGACAGCGGTTGATGCAGCGGGAATGCTTCGTCTTGGAGGAGTGGGCGATGGTGCATGACCTGTATCGGATTGTTGCTTCGGTCGTGGTGATTCTGGGGCTCGCCGCTGGCGCCCGTTCGCAGGATCTTGATCCTGAGCGGGCCAGTTTCGATCCCGAAATCCAGTTCGTGATCACGCCCTTTGGCGCGATCCTGGGCGACCCGGCGCAACTGACCGAGCTCGGCTCCGGGCGGACCGGCTTTACCTATTGCGCGACGACACCCGACAAGGACCGCGGATTGCTGCTGATGGCGTCGATTGTCATTCCCGCCCAGGGTGGCGCTGACGGCGGCGGGCATTCGATGGTGATGACAGTGGATCAGGCGCGAGTCTTCGCCGCGTTGCTGCGCAAGGCCCCGGAATGGGCCAGGATTGCGGCCGAGAACAAGGTCGGGCTGTTTTCGAAGCCGATCGGCGACGTGATCGGCACGGAAGGCGAGGCCGAGTACCTCTCGGTCAGGTTCGTCTCCGACGCGCAGAGCAATGGCTCGGTGCGGATCGAGCATGTGCTGGGCGGCATCACCAAGGCCTTCGGGCTCGGCATCAACGCCGCGCAGAAATTTGCCGCGCAGGCCGACCATGCGCTGGAGACAGGGCTTGCCGAATCCCCCGCCGCTGCGCCTCAAGAGGATTCCGAGAAGAGCAAGCTGTTTGAGTGATGCTGAGCCGGCGCGGGCAAGAAGGTCGCACCCGGCTTGCTTGCAATCAGGTCTGCGAAGGCCTATGTGGGAGGTGTCCCGGCATTGCCGGGCTCTTTTTGAACCTAATTATGCTCAATTTGAGCATAATAGAGAGTGACGGGAGGGTTTGCCATGACCCGGTTGGAGACACACACCAGCGCTGAGGCCCCCAGGCGGCCCCAGACTGCAGCGGAACGGTTCGGCGTCATTGAGCGTCCGGAGCTGAAATACACACCGGCCGTGGCGCGCGAAACCGCCCATCTCTACGACCGCGTCCGTCGGCATATCCCTGAAATCGAGTGGCCGGTCTACGCGCCCTATATTCATGCGATCAACCGCATCAAGAAGCAGCGCGGGGCCTCGATCCTGGCGCACAACTACCAGACGCCGGACATTTTTCACTGCGTCGCCGATATCGTCGGCGATTCGCTGCAGCTCGCGCGCGAGGCGTCGCTGGTCGATGGCGAGATCATCATCCAGTGCGGCGTGCATTTCATGGCCGAAACCTCGAAGCTGCTCAATCCGGACAAGACCGTGCTGATTCCCGACATGAAGGCCGGATGCTCGCTGTCGGAATCGATCACCGGCGCGGATGTGCGGCTGCTGAAGGAACGCTATCCCGGCGTGCCGGTGGTGACCTATGTCAACACCTCGGCCGACGTGAAGGCCGAGACCGACATCTGCTGCACCTCGTCCAATGCGGTGGCCGTGTGCGAAAGCTTCGAGTCCGACACGATCCTGTGCATCCCGGACGAGTACCTGGCGATGAATGTCGCCAAGCAGACCAAGAAGAAGATCCTGACCTGGAAGGGCCATTGCGAAGTGCACGAGCGCTTCACGGCCGAAGAGCTGCTCGCCTACAAGGAAGCCGATCCGACCATCGAGATCATCGGCCACCCCGAATGCCACCCGGACGTGATCGCGGTCTGCGACTATTCGGGCTCGACCGCCGGCATGATCAACTATGTCAAGGACACGCGGCCGTCCCGCGTGCTCCTGGTCACCGAATGCTCGATGGCCTCCAACATCGAGAGCGAGGTCGAAGGCGTCGAGTTCATCAAGCCGTGCAACCTGTGCCCGCACATGAAGCGCATCACGCTGCCGAAGATCCTCGACAGCCTGCTCACCATGACCGAGGAAGTGCTGGTCGACCCGGCGATCGCAGGCCGGGCGCGGCTCGCGGTCGAGCGGATGATCAATCTCAAGAACTGACGATCCGGCACAGCGGCCGCGCGCCGTCGCCAGCAGGGAGCATGCCATGGTTTCGACCGCGATCGCCATCCACCAGCCACAACCGGTCAAGCGGTCGGACGAGGTCGTCATCATCGGCGGCGGGCTCGCAGGCCTGTTCTGCGCGCTGAAACTGGCGCCCAAGGCGGTGACGGTGCTGGCGGCGGCGCCCATCGGCCGGGGCGCATCCTCGGCCTGGGCGCAGGCGGGCATTGCCGCCGCGGTCGGTCCTGGCGACACCATCGAAAGCCATGTGCACGACACCATCGTCGCCGGCGACGGCATTGTCGACGAGGCCGTCATCCGGATGATGGCGTCTGAGGCCTCCGACCGGATCCACGATCTCTTGGGCTACGGCGTGCCGTTCGACCGTGATCTCGAGGGCCATCTGGCGGTCAGCCGGGAAGCCGCGCATTCGCAAAGCCGGATCGTGCGGGTGAGGGGCGACATGGCCGGGCGTGCGATCATGGAGGCGCTCGTCAGCTCCGTGCGCAAGACGCCGTCGATCCGGGTGCTGGAAGGCTATGTGGTCGAGGACATGATTGTCGAGGACGGCCGCGTCACCGGCGTCGTCGCCCGGGACAAGGCCGGCGCCGGCGAGGAGCTGCACCGCATCACCGGCTCGAACGTGGTGATGGCCACCGGCGGCGTCGGCCATCTCTACGAGGTCACCACCAACCCGACGGAAGCGCGCGGCGGCGGCATCGGCATGGCCGCTCGCGCCGGCGCGCGCATGGCGGACATGGAATTCGTGCAGTTCCATCCGACCGCGATCGATGTCGGCAAGGATCCGGCGCCGCTCGCCACCGAGGCGCTGCGCGGCCATGGCGCGACGCTGCACAACCGCGAGGGGCTGCGCTTCATGCTGCCGCTGCACCAGGACGCCGAACTCGCGCCGCGCGACGTGGTGGCGCGTGGCATCTTCGCCGAGGTGAAGGCCGGGCGGGGCGCCTATCTCGACTGCCGGACTGCGGTGCCGGACTTCGCCGCGGAATTCCCGACCGTCTTCGGCTATTGCCAGGAGGCGGGCATCGATCCGGCTAAAGAAATGATTCCGGTCGTCCCGGCGGCGCATTATTTCATGGGCGGCATCTGGACCGACATCAACGGCCGCTCCTCGCTGCCGGGCTTCTGGGCCTGCGGCGAATGCACCTCGACCGGCGCGCATGGCGCCAACCGGCTGGCGTCGAACTCGCTGCTGGAGGCGGTGGTGTTTTCCGCCCGCATTGCCGAGGCCCTGAAGGGCGAGATCAGGCCGGATGCGCCCGCGAACTGGCAGGACGGCTCGGTGACGACAAGCGAGTATCTCACCGAAAACGATCACCCCAACATGGTGGCCCTGCGCAAGACCATGAGCGCCAATCTGGGCGTGCTGCGCGACGGCGAGGGCATGCGCAAAGCGCTCGGCACGATCCTGCATCTGGCGCGGGAAAGCCACTCCGTCCGCTTCGACAATGTGATTACCACGGCCAAGCTGATCGCCGTCTGCGCCTTGAACCGCACCGAAAGCCGCGGGGGGCATTTCCGCACCGACTATCCCGAGGAGCAGGCAGAGTGGAAGCGGCGCACGCTCCTGACGCTGGACCAGGCCCATGCCATCATCCCCGACCTGCTGGAGGCTTGAGCCATGAGAGACGCCTTTCTTCCCGAACTGCCCGGGCTGATGATCGAGGACCAGGTGCGCGCGGCGCTGATCGAGGATCTGGGCCGCGCCGGCGACATCACGACGAACGCCACCATCGGCCCGGACAGGCAGGCAGAGGCCGCGATGAACAGCCGTGAGGCGGGCATCATCGCCGGTCTGCCGCTGGCCGCGGCCGCGTTCCGGCTGATCGATCCGGCGATCCGCTTCGAGGCGCTGGTGGATGACGGCGCGCGCGTGGAGCCGGGTGCGAGGATCGCCCGGATTTCCGGTCCGGCGCGCGGGCTGCTCTCGGCCGAGCGGGTGGCGCTCAACTATCTCATGCACCTGTCGGGCATCGCCACCCATACCGCGCGCTTCGCCGACGCCATCGCCCATACGAAGGCCAGGGTCACCTGCACGCGCAAGACCATTCCGGGGCTCCGGTCGGTGGAGAAATACGCCGTGCGCTGCGGCGGCGGCTCCTCGCACCGCTACGGGCTCGACGACGCGATCCTGATCAAGGACAATCACATCGCGGTGGCGGGCGGCATCGCGGAGGCGCTTAGGGCCGCCAAGGCCTTCGCCGGGCATCTCGTCAAGATCGAGATCGAGGTCGACACGCTGGCCCAGTTCGCCGAGGTGCTGGACGAAGGTGCGGACGCCTGCCTGCTCGACAATATGGGGCCGGACATGCTCAGCGAGGCGGTTGCGATGAACAATTCCAGGCACGGGGGCAGGATCACGCTCGAGGCCTCGGGCAATGTCAGTCTCGACACCATCCGCTCCATCGCCGAATCCGGCGTTGATTTCATCTCGACCTCTAAGATCACCATGGCCGCGCCGACGCTCGACATCGGGCTCGATATCGCGATTGCGTGAGGGATACGCGGACCCTTCCGCCGTCATCCGCGGGCTTGTCCCACTGCTGTCCGGTTAAAAAGACTGGACTGGGGTGCATGGCATTGATTCTACTCGTGTACAGGCGTTTCGCGACGGTCTGGACACGACAGGGGGGCAATGTCCGCAAAAGCCGCACAAACAATTCCGCTCCGATGGATCCATTTGATCCCGCAGGCATTATGGCAGGCGACTGACCTTCAAGGGCTGCTTTCATGACCTCCCCCCAATTCCTGATCTTTGCCATTCTCGCCGCCACGGTGGGATTGTTCCTGTGGGGGCGGTTTCGCCATGACGTGGTGGCTCTGGCCGCGCTCTTGGCGTGCGTGATCGCCGGCCTGGTTCCGGCGGAGGAGGCCTTCGCGGGCTTCGGCCATCCGGCGGTCATCACCGTGGCCGCTGTGCTGATCCTGAGCCAGGGCTTGCAGAACACCGGCGCGGTGGACTGGCTGGCGCGCAGCGTGCTGCCGCGCGATGCCGGGCGGCTGACAAGCATGCTGGCGTTGCTGGGGCTCGGTGCGCTGCTGTCGGGGTTCATGAACAATGTCGGCGCCATGGCGCTCCTGATGCCGATCGCGGTCCAGCTTTCGGGTAGGATCGATCTGACCCCGGGCCAGGTGCTGATGCCGCTGGCGTTTGGCACGGTTCTGGGGGGCATGACCACGCTGATCGGCACGCCGCCCAACCTGATTGTCTCGGGTTTCCGGGCCGAGGCCGGTCTTGCGCATTTCGGAATGTTCGATTTTGCGCCTGTCGGCGTGGCGGTGGCGGTGGTCGGCGTGATCTTCATCGCGGTCAGCGCGTCCCGCCTGGTTCCGGCCCGCAAATCCGTCAACATCAAAGGCTTCGACACCGGCGCCTACCTCACCGAAATGCGGGTGCCGGACAAAAGCAAGGCTGTGGGCCTGACCCTGAACGCGTTCGAACGCGAGATCGAGAAGACCGGTGCGCAGATTGTGGCTCTGGTGCGTGACGAGACCCGCACCAACGCACCCCATCGCGGGCACCGCATCCGCGCGGGCGACATCTTGGTGCTTGAGGCGGATGTCGAAGCGCTGGCCGAGGCGGTGTCCGTGTTTGATATCCATCTTGAGGAACATGGCTCGTCGGCGGCAAAAAAGGACGCGCAAACGCCCTCCGCCAAGGCTGAAACGCCGAACGGGAAGCCCAAGGCCGGAACCGAAGACACCGACACCAGCCAGGACAGCGAACTCGTCCTGCGCGAACTGGCCGTGCTGCCCGGCTCGTCCATCGTCGGGCGCTCGGCGCGGGAGCTGAGGCTCAGGACGCGCTACGGCATCAACCTGCTCGCCGTGTCGCGCAACGGGGTGTCGCCCAGGGCCCGGCTGCGCACGCTCAAGCTCAAGTCCGGCGATCTGCTGCTGATGCAGGGCCCGGCGGTGGTGGTGACCGAGTTCGTCAATGAAACGGGCTGCGTGCCGCTGGGCGAGCGCGAGCTGCGCATCCCAGACAAGCGCATGGCGATCATCGCCGGCGCCATCATGCTGGGCGCGGTGCTGACCGTGACGCTGGGCCTGCTGCCTGCGGCGCCGGCCTTTGCGCTCGGCGTGCTGGCGACAATGCTGTTCCGCACCGTGCCGCTGCACCAGGTCTATACCGCCATCGACTGGCCGGTGATCGTGCTGCTGGCGGCATTGATCCCGGTCGCGGGCGCCATGCAGAGCTCGGGCGCCGCCGACCTTCTGGCGCGGTTTCTGGTCGATACCATCGCGCAGGGCAATGCCGTCGCCGCACTGGCGGTGGTTCTGATCACCACCATGTTCCTGTCCGATGTGATGAACAACGCGGCGACGGCAGCCGTGCTCTGCCCGATTGCGATCGGCATCGCGGCGTCACTGGGGGTCAATCCCGACAGCTTCCTGATGGCCGTGGCCATCGGCGCGTCCTGCGCGTTCCTGACCCCGATCGGCCACCAGAACAACACGCTCATTCTCGGACCGGGCGGTTTCCGCTTCGGCGACTACTGGAAACTGGGTCTGCCGCTCGAGGCGCTGGTGGTTGCCGTCAGCCTGCCGCTGCTGCTCTGGATCTGGCCGTTGTAGAGTGTGAGGCACACACATGCCGGCCACTGGAAGAGATCAGGAGCATGCCGCCAGCGTCGCCCTCACGCCGCCACCGCGGCCTCGATCGTGGCGATGTCGATCTTGCGCATGGTCATCATCGCCGCGAAGGCACGCTTGGCCTTGTCCTGGTCTGAATTCGCCAGCATGTCGAGCAGAAGCCGCGGGGTGATCTGCCAGGAGAAGCCCCAGCGGTCCTTGCACCAGCCGCATTCGCTCTCGGCCCCGCCGTTGCCGGTGATCGCATCCCAGTAGCGGTCGGTTTCCTCCTGGTTCTCGGTGATGATCATGAAGCTCACTGCTTCATTCGGCTTGAAAATCGGGCCGCCGTTGAGGCCCACGAATTTGCGGCCCAGCACGGTGAACTCGACGGTCAGTTCGCTGCCCGCCTCGCCGCCGGGAAAATCGCCGGGCGCGGCGTTGGCGCGCCCGACATGGCTGTCGGGGAATGTCGCGGCGTAGAGTGCGGCCGCCTTGCCGGCTTCTCCGTGGTCGAACCACACGCAGTTTACGAGTTCGGTCATGTCAGGTCTCCTTCTGTCTGCATTTTGAAAGTTTCCCCGGCGAGCAGCCCTGGCACGAGCGGAAACCTTGGCTGGCGGGCTTCCGCATCTCGTTCATGCGCACAGTGAAGGTCACGGAGGCGTAGGCTGTGCCGTGCGGGTCACGATTTCGGGCAAGGTCAGCATGTCTGTGCCGGGCATGGCGTTCTCCTCCTGCTGTGCCTCCTCACCGAGGCTTCCCCACGCAAAATACCGACCAGTTGGTATGGTGTCAATTGACGGGACGAGTGAGCGCAAGAAACCGCCCCACGACATCCATGACCTGGCGCAGCCGAGATATGGGAGTGTGGCGCATGCGGTGTGGGATGGAAGAGCGGCGGCAGGACCCGCAGGCGGCGACAGTCGCCGTCATCGTCTGTGACTGTCGTTTCCGTGTCAGCGGGGTTCGCTGTGCAGTCCCTTGAGGATCGCGAAACAGGCGAGCAACAGCACGATGGTGAACGGGAAGCCCGTCGACACCGCCATGGCCTGCAGCGCCGCCAATCCGCCGCCCAGGAGCAGCGCGATGGCGACCAGGCCCTCGAAACAGGCCCAGAACACGCGCTGCGGCACCGGTGCGTCGATCTTGCCGCCGGCGGTGATCGTGTCGATCACCAGCGAGCCCGAGTCCGACGAGGTGACGAAGAACACGATCACCAGCACGATGGCGATGAAGGAGGTGATCTGCTGCAGCGGCAGCGCCTCGAGCATGGCGAACAGCTTGAGCTCGAGCGGCGCGTCGACGACGATCTGGTAGCCGTCATTGACGAGCTGGTCGATCGCGGTGCCGCCGAAGACCGTCATCCAGAACACCGAGACCAGCGACGGGATGATCAGCACGCAGGTGAGAAACTCGCGCACCGTGCGGCCGCGGCTGACGCGGGCGATGAACATGCCGACGAAGGGCGACCAGGAAATCCACCAGGCCCAGTAGAACGCGGTCCAGCCCTGACGGAAATTGTCGTCCGTGCGCCCGAACGGATTGGACAGTTCAGGCAGGTAGCGCGCATATTCGTAGAGATTGTGGAAGAAGCCGGTGAAGATCGCCAGCGTCGGCCCGACAAGCAGCACGAAGACCAGCAGAAGGGCGGCCAGCACCATGTTGATCTCGGACAGGCGCTTGACGCCCGCGTCGAGGCCGGCAACGACCGACAGAAGCGCAATGCCGGTGATCGCCACGATCAGCGCAACCTTGGTGAAGTCGTTTATCGGAATGCCGAACAGGTGGTTGAGGCCGGCCGTGGCCTGCTCGGCGCCAAAGCCGAGCGACGTGGCGAGGCCGAACAGCGTGGCAAAGACCGCCATGATATCGATGATGTGCCCGGTCCAGCCCCAGACGCGCTCGCCGAAGATCGGGTAGAACACCGACCGCATGGTCAGCGGCAGGCCCTTGTTGTAGGAAAACAGCGCCAGCGCCAGCGCGACGATGGCGTAGATCGCCCAGGGATGCAGGCCCCAGTGGAAGATTGTGGCGGCCATGCCGAGGTCGCGTGCCTCGGCCGTGTTGCCCGCAGCCCCGCCCAGCGGCGCCCAGCTGTCGGCCGATCCGGCGCCTTCCGCCAGGGAGGCGGAGAAATGCGAGATCGGCTCCGAGACGCCATAAAACATCAGTCCGATGCCCATGCCGGCGGCAAACAGCATGGCGAACCAGCCGGTGTAGGTGTAGTCGGGCGTTGCCTCCTTGCCGCCGATCCGGATCTTGCCGTAGGGCGAGACGATCAGAAAAAGGCAGAGCAGCACGAAGATATTGGCTGCGGTGAGGAAGAACCAGTCGAATGTGCCGGTCAACCAGTCGCGCAGATCACCGAACGCGGCGCCCGCACTTTCCTGAAAGGCCAGGGTGAAGAAGACGAAGGCAACGATGGTGAGGCCGGAGATCGCAAAGACGGGATTGTGGATGTCGAGGCCGAACGGGCCCACGGACATCGAAACATTGTCCTGACCGACCTCGTATTCTGTGTCGATCAGCGTGGTGGCGCCTTCCGGCGCCGGTATGCCCTGTCCGCTGGGGTCGCTCATGGTAAGTCCCTCTTCTTATGTTTGTTTGGGATTGTCTTTTATGGAAGTGAAGGCTCGGATCCTGTGGCCTGCCGGAAGCGGATGGTCCGCATCCGAAGCGTCAGCCCACAAGCTGCTGATCGTTTGAGGCGCTGCTAGCCGCGGACCAGGAATATGGACGCATCCGTCATGCGGGCCATCCGGCCGCCGTTCGATGGCCAGAAATGATCGGCGACGTTGGGAATATGGGTTGCCATGACGATGAGGTCGCTGCCGGTTTCGCGCGCCGCCTTGACGAGCGCGTCGTCGAGATCGACCGCCGGGTCATGGCTGACCACAGTCTTGCCGACCGCTTCGATGCCATGAGCCTCGGCCTGCGCGGCGACGAACGCGGCAAGCTTCCGGTCATACTCCGCCGGGTTGTGCCCGATCGCGCCCGGGGTCGATGCCGTTACGCCGACATAGGTCACAGGAGCATGATAAAGCTTCGACAGTCTCGCGGCCGTGTCCAATGCAAGCGCGAGCTTGTCGGCATGCGCCAGATCCACCGGCACCATTATCTTGTGGTACATTGGTTTTCCCGTCTTGGGTTTGAACGGCTTTATGTTTGCCGATACTTGTTTTTTTAATTCAGGCGGCCGGCAATGGCGGCCCGTTTTATGATGCGCAAGCGGGGAATTATGTTCCGATTGCGGCAAGAGGCTAACGCAGTAGGGCGGCAGTTGCAAACCGAGGGGTCCGACCGGCCTCCGCCGGCATGGCCGTGTTGCCGCCCCACCAGCCGGTTTCTGGGGTGCGGCGGCGCACCGGGCGAGGGTCGTGTCCGGCGGATGCGGGCGGAAAAAACGTGCACCGTCCGCTGCCGCATTAACATCTTTACAAAACTAGAAATATAGTTATATTTAACTCATGAGCACGTCCACACCCCATGCCCGCGCGCTTGCCGCCCTTGGCCATGACGCCCGCCTGTCGATCTTCCGTCTGCTTGTCAGGGCGGGGGACGAGGGGCTGAGGGTGGGCGATATCGGCGAACATCTGGAGCTTGCGCCATCGACCCTGGCGCATCACCTGTCGACCCTGGTTGATGCCGGGCTGGTGGTGCAGGAAAAACAGGGACGCGAGGTGTTCAACCGCGTCGATTATCCGGCGATTCAGGCGGTGCTGTCGTTTCTGACGTCGGAATGCTGTTCGGGCGTGCGCGTGCACCCGACGGAGGATGCCGCATGAGGCGTGGCACGCTTTTTTTGATCCAAAAACAACTATAAAACCGGAGGTATGGCTATGATAACCGCAAGCCTTTCCAGCAACCGCCGATGGGCCGGTCTGCGCCACATCTGGCGTGACCAGCGCGTCTGGCTTGCCTCGGCATTGCTCCTCGCGGTGCTTGCGGTGTTCGATCCGACCCAGGCCGGACAGAGCGCGCTGTTTGCTGGCGGGGCGCTGGTGAACACGGCGCCGTTCCTGATCCTTTCGATCGGCATTGCGGCGTGGGCGGGCGCGACGGGCGCGGACAATCTGATCGCCAGGGCCTTTACCGGCGCGCCGCTGATGATGATCGGGCTCGGCGCACTCGCAGGCGGGATCTCGCCCTTCTGCTCCTGCGGCGTGATCCCGCTGATTGCGGCGCTGCTTGCCATGGGGGTTCCGTTGTCGGCCGTCATGGCCTTCTGGCTGGCGTCGCCGATCATGGATCCGTCGATGTTCGTGCTGACGGCCGGGGTGCTGGACATCGAATTCGCGGTCGCCAAGACGCTGGCCGCGGTGGGCCTTGGCCTGTTCGGCGGGCTCGTCGTCCATCTCCTGGCGCGTGGCGGGGCGCTGTCCGATCCGCTGCGCGAGGGCATTGGCAATGGCGGCTGCGGCGGATCGAAGATGCGCGTTCCGAAACCCGTCGTCTGGCGGTTCTGGGACGAGCCCGAGCGCCGCGCGAAACTCGCCGGGACGGCACTCGCAACGACATTGTTCCTGGCCAAGTGGCTCACGCTTGCCTTCCTGCTCGAAAGCCTGATGCTGGCCTGGATCCCGGCCGAGACGGTGACGGCGGCGCTCGGCGGGACCGGCCTGATGCCCATTGTGGTGGCGACGCTGGTGGGTGTGCCGGCCTATCTCAACGGCTATGCCGCGCTGCCTTTGGTGGGCGGGCTGATCGACCAGGGCATGGCGCCTGGCGCCGGCATGGCGTTTCTCGTGGCCGGTGGGGTGACCTCGATTCCCGCAGCCATGGCGGTCTGGGCGCTGGCCCGGCCGCAGGTCTTTGCCCTCTACATCATGCTGTCGCTGACCGGCGCCTTTGCATCGGGCCTGGTGTTCCAGTTCTGGGTCACGGCTTGAGCGGAACCGAATGCGGTCCTCTACCCCCGTCCGCCGAGCCGCAAGCCCGGCGCCGGGCGTTCCTCGAGGATCTTGGCGCGAAAGCGGTAGAGCGCTGCGGGGCGGCCGCCGGTGGCGGCGCTCGAGGCGCCGGTGGGCTCGACCAGTTCTGCGCCCTCGACCAGGCGGCGGAAGTTCTGCTTGTGCAGGTGACGGCCGGAGATCGCCTCCACCGTCGTCTGCAGCTCCGTCAGGGTGAAGGCGGGCGGCATCAGCTCGAAGATCACCGGGCGGTACTTGATCTTGGCGCGCAGCCGTTGCACCGCGGTGGCGGCTATTCTCCGGTGGTCAAACCGCATGGCGCGACCGAGCGGAACGGCAAGCCCGGTGGAGTCGGCACGGCCGTCGGCGAAGCTTTCCTCAACCAGACCGGCTTCATAGAGCAACTGGTAGCGATCGAGCACCCGCTCGTCATCGAAGGGAAAATCATCAAGTCCGAAGGAAAGGCGCACCCGGGATTGGCGCCGCAGCGCCGCATTCTCGGACCCGGCGGCGGAGCCCCAGGTCTTCAGGCGCGGCAGGATGACCGAGTCGAGCACCGCGGGCCTGCCGTCGCGCCAGTCCTCCCAGGGAAACAGGGTGTACCAGTCGCGCCAGCGCGAGCCGGTCCGGGCCAGCGCCTCGCCCGGCTCGGCGTCGGTGCGGGTCAGCGCCAGGTAGCCCACGGAGACGGAGTGGACATTTTCGTCGCCGGGCCGGCGGTGCCGGTCGCGGTCGCCGAAGGTGTAGAGTTGCTCGACATAACCCAGATGCAGCGCCGTCTGGGTTTCAACGGAGTGGCGCAGGGCTGTCTCGAAGGTGCGGTGGCGGGTGGGATTGAACAGATCATAGGGCAATCCATCGGCCCCGCCGGGGCCCGAGTCCGATGGCACGCAGAGAATCTTCGGCGACCGTCCGCTCACCGCCACGATGGCGGCGTTGAGGCCGATGCGCAGCGGTGGGATTTCGTCGGCTTCCATGGCGCGCTCAGCCCCCGGGCGTGCGCCGGCCCGGCGTTGTGCCGGGAACCTCGCCGCCGGGCTTGAGTGACAGGCAGAAGCGGCTTCCCTCAAATGCGTCGGCGCCGCGGCCGATGGCCTTGATGGCGCGCTGGAGGCGGCCGCCGCGGCCGAGCATGGCGTCACCGATCTCGATCAGCCGCGCATTCGGGGTGACGAAGGGCGAGGCCTGGCGCAGGCTTTCGGCGAGGTCCATCTCGTCCTGGTCGGGCTCCAGCGCCAGCGCGGCGATCACGGCGGCGGCCGGCGAACGGGAGATCCCCAGCCAGCAATGCACGATGAGCGGCGCGCGCCGGTCCCAGGTTTTGACAAATCCGATCAGCCGTTCGACATGGGCCTCGCCGGGTGCGGTCAGCCCCGGCCGGATGTCGACAATGTCGTTGAGGCCCAGCTTGAGATGGCGGGTCTGGTCGATGACGCCGGGGCGGTGGAACTCCTGGTTCTCGGCCAGCAGGCTCACCATCTCGCGGGCGCCATGCAGCACGGCGGTTTCGGCGATCTGGTCGAGACGGCAAATGACGATATAGGACATTCATCCGCCCCGCTTTGCCCGGCGCATGGCCTCGATCGCCTCGAATCGCTGAAGGAAGATCGCCTGCACCTCGTCGGCCGGGCGCGGCGAGACATCGATCATGTCCCGGCTGATGCCGCGGGGCGGTCCGAAGAAGGCGCGGGCTTCCTTGTCATCGAAGCCAGCGAGTTCCGTCGCTTCGAAATAGGCCGATATCTGGTCGGCGCGCTTGATCAGCGTCTTGAGCGCTGCCGGCAGAACCGGCGGGAGTCCGAAGCGGATGTGGATGGCGGCCTCGAGCCTGGCTTCCACCGCCTTGTAGCCGCCGCCGACCACCGACTTGAATGGCGAGATCATGTCGCCGATGACATATTCGGGCGCATCATGCAGGAGTGCCGACAGCCGGGTCTCGGGCGACGCGTCCGAGAGCCTGCCGATGATCTCCTCGACCATCAGCGAATGCTGGGCTACGGAAAAGGCATGGCCGCCGCTTGTCTGGCCGTTCCAGCGCGCCACCCGCGCCAGTCCCTGGGCGATGTCGGAAATCTCCACATCCAGCGGCGAGGGATCGAGCAGGTCGAGCCGCCGGCCCGAAAGCATGCGTTGCCAGGCGCGGGGCGATCTTTCCACGGAAGCCATGGTTCAGGCGTCCGGAGCGGCGGCGCCGCCGCTGTCAAAGGACAGCCCCGACCAGGACGGCAGGGCAAGCGTGACGGGGACGCCGCTGGCTGTCAGCGCCATGTTCCCAGCCAGCGCATCGGCGACCCGGTCGGTGCGCACGATTGCCAGGCCCGCGTTGCCCTCAATGGTGCCGAGGCTGCCGACAGGCTTTTCACCCGCAAGAATCGCGATGCCCGCTCCATCGGCATCGGGCGCGGGCAGGGCGGTTTCGGCGGTGACGGTCACCACCCGGCGCCGCCCGGTGCCGCGATGCTGCATGCGCGAGACCACTTCCTGGCCGACATAGCAGCCCTTGCGGAAGTCCACGCCGCCGTTCTTGTCCATCAGCACATCGTGCGGAAACACGTCCGACAGGGCGAAATCTGCGCCGGATTCAGCCACGCCATAAGCGATTCGCTCGGCGTTCCACTGTCCCATGTCCGCATCGAGAACCGCTCCCGCTCCGTGAAGCCGCCAGACCCTGGCCTCGGCGGGAAAGCGCTTGTCGCTGAGCGCACCCATGGGCGCGGCGCCATCCCATCCGGCGATCACCGGCATGTCGTCGCGCTTGTCGAAGCTCACCGCGGCGCGGAGCTTGTAAAGTGTCAGCCTGCGGATGAAATCGTCGACGCAATCAGCGCGGATGTCGCAATCATAGCCGGTCTCGCCGGCTTTCGTTACCAGGAAGTCGAAAAGGATCTTGCCCTGCGGGGTCAGCAGCGCCGCAGGCCGGGCCTCGCCGGGCTGGACTGCATCGAGGTTGGCGGTGATCAGGTTCTGCAGGAAATGCCCGGCGTCAGCGCCATCGACATGCACGATCTTCCGGTCGGATAGGACTAGGGCTGGCACTGTGGGCACTCCGGATTCGTCGGTGGATGGCCCCCGTTAGGTAGGCCCTCGTGATGCGCGGGGCAAGGGCGCGCCGGCGCAAGACGGCGCCTGGCTCAATCAGTGTCCGGCCAGGAAAAAGGTCCACTCGCCCTCGGGCGAGATGCCGATCCGGTAGAAATTATAGGCGCCATAGGCCTTCATGTCATCGACATCGCCGGCGGTGACCAGGCGCAAGAGCTCCACCTTCTGCGGCGGCGTCAGCGCGTCGAGCGGCAGGGCCGCGAAATAGGGCCAGAGGAATGTTTCGCCGGGCTCGCCGGGGTCGACGCGGACGAAGCCCGTGTTGAGCAGGTCGATGAGGATCGCCAGGATTTCCTGACCCTCGCCGTCGCCGGAGATCGAGCGCAGATATTCCACAGGATCGGCGTCGATCTGGCCAAAGGCCAGTTGCGTGGCCGTCGGGCCCGATCCGAGCAGGGCGCGGAGATTGTCGATCTCACCGGTGGTCGCCGCCTCGATGATCAGCTGCCGCATGCGCTGGGCAGGTTCGGGCAATTGCGCGGGATCGGTGAGGATGTCGACCGGAGGGAGATCGGCGGCAATCGCCGGGGCGGCATCGATATCGGGGTGCTCGGTTTGCGGGACAGCGCGGATCACCGGTTCCGGCGCGGGCAATCCAAAATCGGGGCTGCTCTGAGGATCCTCGACCGTCAGCGGGGGCCCGTCCTGCCCGGTTTCAGCAGCCGGGGGTTCAATCTCTTGAAGCTCGCTCAGCGCCAGCGCCTGGCTCGCGGGCAGGATCGTCAGCAGCGCCCAGATCATGGCCGATGCGATGTTCCTGTCGCCGGCTTGCCTTTTGCGCTTGTCGACCACGTCTCTCCCCGCAGGTAATCCTACTGAAGTCAGCCTATTGAAGCACGCGCTCGGGTGAAAATTCACCAGCCAGGATGCGGTCCCTGAGCGATGCCACCAGCGCTTCTGCCTGCTCCTCGCCGAGCGCACGAACCGTTTCCCTTATGGCGGTGATCATCGCCGCATCGGCAATGATCTCCGGCTCGATGCCGTCGGCCGTGCTTTCAGCCCAGGCATCGTGCTGCAGTTCGAGCGCGACCTGAAGCTTCTCCTGAATGATCAGATCGTCAAGCTCTTCGGTCGTATGGGGAGTGGGATGTGTCATGCAATCCAACTTTTTCTTACCAGGTCATTAACGAGCCTAGCACGGCTTGCACCGTTCCGGCACGGGGCTGCGACGAAATCGGTTAATAAAACCTTAGTTTCCATAGCGGGAAACAATTTCGGCCACAAGTGTTGCACCTTCGGTACGGTATCGCTCCTCTGCGACAACGGCGGCCTCGGTGCAACTGGTGTAGACCGCGGCGAAGGCGCGAAAACCGCGATTGTATCCGGCGGTGAGCTGCTCGCGGCGATCGGCCTCTCCGGCGGTCTCGCTGTTGAGCAGCGCCTGCATGCTGTCGCGCCAGCCGGTTTCCTCCTCGGATCCGCACAGATTGCGCAGATATTGAACCGATCCGAGGATTTCCGCCAGCCTGAGCAGCCGCGCCTCATAGGGCGGCGGCGGCAGGTCGGGGATGACGACGGTTGCCTCTTGCTCCTCGGTGGCCTCCTGCGCCACAGCGATTTGTGTGCCGCAGACGAGCGCTACGGGCATCACGACAGTCAGGATCAGGGCGAGGCGGCGGATCATGGCTGTTCCTTACATCAAGACACCGACTGATGAAATGCTCCAGAATGTTCGGCGACGGGCGGACTACGCCTTCAGATCGGTCGCCAGCTTGCGGATCTGATCGACGCCGATGCCGCAGCAGCCGCCGACCAGCGTCGCACCGGCGGCCACCCAGTCTCGGGCGTAGTGAAGATAGCCGTCCCCGTCGAGATCCGAGCGGATCTTGCTCAGGCCTTCATTGGCCTTTGCCGTGTCGGTCTTTTGCTCGAATGCGTTGGCATATACGCCGATCTCGACGTCTGCGTTCCTGTCGCTGAAGGTTTTCGCGGCGGTGCGGACCGCGGCTTCCATGACCTGGGGCTGGCTGCAGTTGAACAGAAGCGCCTCGATGCCCGCCTCGGCGGCCCATTGTGCGGCGGCAGCCACCGATTCGCCGGATCGCAGCACCGGTTCGGAGGATGATGCGGCCGCGCCATCGGCCAGCGTGAAGGAGATCCAGAGCGGCTTGCCGCTGGCTTGGACGGCAGTCTGCACCGCTTCGGCCTCGGCGATCAGGCTCAGGGTCTCGCCAAGCCAAATATCGACATGCGGCTCAAGATTTTCGACCAGCACGGAAAGATAGTCCTGGACGCGGGCGGGATCGAAATTATCGGGCTCGTAGGAGCCAAAGATCGGGGGCAGGGAGCCGCAGACCTTGACCTCGCGGTCGGTAAATGCGTCTGCGGCTTGCCGCGCGAGCTCCCCCGACAGCGCGATCAGCGCCGGGCCCTGGTCGCGGAACCGGTCGTCGCCGATGTGGAAGGGAACCAGCGCGTAGGAGTTGGTGGTGATCACGTCGGCGCCGGCGCCGATGAATTCGGCATGCACCTGGCGGACGATCTCCGGGCTTTCCATCAGCGCCAGCGCCGACCATTCGGGTTGCACCAGACGGGCGCCAAGCCGCACCAACTCCCGGCTCATGCCGCCGTCCGACACTCGAATATTTCCGGTCACGTGATCTCTCCAGAGTCTGCCTTCAGTTGAGTTCCTGCCGTAACTGGAACCTTGATCTCAGGCAACGGCCTCGTGGGCTGCGGTGATCGAAATGGGGTTCGCGCCTTAGTCCCGGCTTCAGCGGCGCTCGCCGGTTGCCAGCATGTCCATGCAGGTAACCATGCTTGGCGGCGTGCTCAGCGCGCGGATCTCCTCGGGCGTGAACCAGCCGACCTCCATGGCGTCGTCCTGCGCCACCGGCTCCCCGCCCGGATCGTCCGCCAGAAACACGGTGAGGAAAAAGTGCGAGCCGCCGCCGGGGTCGTCGGCGCCGAGATCGAATGTCGCGAATGGTCGCGGATTGGTGGCCCTGAGGCCGGTTTCCTCCTCGAGTTCGCGCAGCGCCGCGTCCTCCAGCGCCTCGTCCGGATCGACCCGGCCGCCGGGAAACGCATACATGTGCTGGGCCGGCGGGTTGCCGCGCAGCACCAGCAGGAACCTTCCGTCGCGCTCGATCACTACGGAGACGGCGAGTGCCGGGCCGGGGCGGGTTGCGCTCTTGTGAACTTTCATTGCCTGGCCTTATCGCTCGCGTGCACAGCGTCTGCAATGTGGCGAGTTTTCCAGTGCAGGCAACCCTGAAAACGGGCCAGGCTGTTTCGGAGGAAATGAGGCAGGGAAACCGTGTCCCACGGTAGCAGTGGCAGGTTTGCGCATTGCGAAAACATACCAATAAAACTATGTATTGAGCTTGATCCCGCCGGTACATGAGAATCGGACTTCGCGATGACCACTCCACCTGACACCGACCTGCCGCTGCATGTCATCCGCCAAGACTCCGCCAGCCCGCAAGTGACCCGGCGGCGTTTCCGGTTTCACAAGCGCTACCTCCTGGTGTTTCTGATTCCGGTGTTCATGTTCTCGGGCGGGGTGATCGGC
Source organism: Hoeflea sp. (assembly GCF_014359905.1). Classification (GTDB taxonomy): domain Bacteria; phylum Pseudomonadota; class Alphaproteobacteria; order Rhizobiales; family Rhizobiaceae; genus Hoeflea. The sequence continues at coordinate 26,392 of NZ_JACIYP010000063.1, forward strand.
ATGTATTATCAGCCCACCGCCTTGCAGAAATTCTACGCGCTGACCGGGCTGCAGCCCGGCGGCGGTGCGACGAAGCCGATTGCCTTGCCGCCCAATATGGAAATGCCGAAAGAGATGGCGGCAACCATGCAGGTCAGCGATGTCGTCGGATTGGCCCGGCTGATGCCGCGTGGCGATGTGTCGATCGTGGCGCCGCCCTTTGGCGCCGGCGACGCCCGTATCGCCGAGGTGCTGGTCAGCATCGGTGACCGCGTTGAAAAAGGCGCGGTGGTGGCGCGGCTCGACAATCGGGGCCAGCTTGAAGGCGCGGTGCTTCAGGCTGAGGCAAATGTCGCCGTGCGCGAAGCGGCGCTGGTGCAGACCACCGAGTCTGTCAAGAACTCGCAAGCCGAAGCTCTCGCCGCCCTGGAACAGGCCCGCAGTTCAAGCACGGAGGCGGCCGCCGAATATGAACGCTCCAAGGCCTTGTTCGACCGCGGCGTGATCACCCAGGCTTCGCTCGATTCGCTCGCTGCAGCCGAACGCCAGGCTGGTCTTGCGGTGCAGAAAGCCGAGGCGACGCTGTCGCGCTTTGCAAGTCAGGAGGCCGAGTTGCAGCCCGATGTGATCGTCGCGGCGCGCAATCTCGACGCCGCCAAGGCGGACCTCGCCCGCGCCGAGCAGGATCTGATCCGCTCCGCCGTTCTGTCGCCGATCAGCGGCGTGGTGCTCGATTCGATGGCCAATCCGGGCGAACGCCCGCCGAGCGACGGAATCATGCAGATCGGCGACACCGATCAGATGATGGCCGAGGTGGAGGTCTATCAGGACCGGATCGCAAATGTCGCCGTGGGGCAACCGGTGGAACTGGCGGCCGTCGCCATCGGCCAGACGCTGCAGGGCCGGGTCAAATCCATCGGCCTGACCGTTGGACGCCAGGGCCTGCTGTCGGACGATACCGCGGCCAATACCGATGCACGGGTGATCAAGGTGATGGTCGAACTGGACGCGGCTTCCTCCAGGGTGGCGGCGCGCTACACCAATCTGGAAGTTATCGCCCGCATCGACACCCGCACCCTGGCGCCCGCTGCCAAGAGCAATCCATGAACCGCTTGCTGCAATGGCTGTTCGGGCGCCTGCCGATCGGCTGGCTGCAACTGACCCACAGCCGCACCCGCTTCGCCGCAGCGATCACGGGTGTCGCCTTCGCCAATGTTCTGGTGTTCGTGCAACTGGGCATCATGAACTCGATGGCGACGGCGACGCTGAAGCCCTACGAGTTCTTCACCGCCGACATCATGATCTCGGCCTCGGACGCCAATTCCATGACCGAGGGCGGCAATGTCGCGCGGCAATGGCTGTTTCAGGCCCAGGCCGATCCGGAGGTGACGCTCGGCACCGGCATTTTCGTCGGCAACACCAGCTGGCCGCGTCCGACCAAGACCCTGGGTCTGACCAGTTTCGGCATCGATCCGACGCTGCCGGATTTCCTGAGCCCGGTGCTCAAACCGAAACTGGCGACGCTGCAGCTCAATGATTCGGGCATTCTCGACATGGCCACCCGCGGCCTGCCGCGCGAGGAGGCCGCCGCGATCCGCCCGCAGACCCCGGCGAGTTTCGAAGTCACCGGCAAGACCTTGACGCTCTATGACACGTTCCAGGGCGGCGGCGGGTTTGGCGGCGACGGCTATCTGATCATGTCGGACCAGACCTTCCTGTCGCTGTTTCCGGCGCGCCGGTCGGCTGCGCCCGATCACATTCTGCTCAAGGTGGCGCCGGGAGCGGATCCGGATGTGGTGTCTGCCCGGTTGCGAGAGCTGGTTTCGGACAAGTCCTTGCGGATACGCTCCTACACCCAGGCCAAGGCCGAGGATCTGAAATACCAGCAAACCAAGAGGCCGACGGGGATCATTTTCGGCTTCGGAGTTATCATCGGCGTGCTGGTCGGCATTGTCATTGTCTATCAGGTGCTCTCGACCGACGTGGCCGATCATCTGTCCGAATACGCGACCTTCAAGGCAATGGGCTATCCGCAGACATTCTTCCTCGGCATTGTCTTTGAGGAAGCGTTGATCCTGGCCGTGTTCGGCTTCATTCCCGGCGTGATTGTGGGCACAGGACTGCTGGCCGGCATGAAGAAGGCCACGAATCTGCCTTTGGCGATGACGTGGGACATGGCCGTCATCGTGCTGATCGGAACGCTGGTCGCCTGCTCGCTGTCTGGCGCCATCGCCACCCGCAGGCTGGCGGCGGCTGACCCGGCAGACCTGTTTTGAGGGGCGGGCGATGAGCGAAGAATTTCCGATCATTGTCGCCGGGCTGAACCATTGGTTCGGCACGGGCGAAGCCCGCAAGCAGGCGATTTTCGACGTCGATCTGAAGGTCGCGCGGGGAAGCCTGACCGTGCTGATGGGGCCTTCGGGCTCGGGCAAGACAACGGTGCTGACGCTGATGGGCTGCCTGCGCGACCTGCAGGACGGCTCGATCAAACTGCTCGGCCATGAGTTGATGGGGGCGGGCAATGCGCTCAACGAGGCGCTCAGGCGCAGGCTCGGTTTCATCTTTCAGGCGCACAATCTGCACGGCAGCCTGACTGCGATGCAGAATGTGCAGATGGGGCTGCAGGTCCATCGCCTCAATGATCCGAAGGCCGAACGAGAGGCTGCGCGCCACGCCCTGTCGCTGCTCGGGCTTGCCGATCGGATGGATTATCTGCCTGCCAACCTGTCCGGCGGGCAGAAGCAGCGCGTGGCGGTGGCCCGGGCGCTGGTCGGCAATCCCGACATCGTCTTCGCCGACGAGCCGACAGCGGCGCTCGACAAGGAGAGCGGCTTGAACGTGGTGGCGATGCTCAAGAAACTGGGGCAAAAGCGCGGCACCACAACAGTGATGGTGACCCACGACAACCGCATCCTCGAACTGGCGGACCGTATCGTCACCCTGGAGGACGGACGGATCGTGTCCGACAGAATGGTCAATTCGCCCGTCTAGACAGCCCGCGATGCCGCGGTCTTCGCGTTCGGAGCTTGCGCCGGGCCGCTCGCTTCTTGACCCTCCGGGAATCCTCAGCCATGGATTGGCAATGTGTGGCCGTTTTTCGCTGACAGCAACGCCCCAGGAGGTGCAGGAACTGTTCGGGCTCGAGGAGATCGAGGATTTCCCGGCGCGCTACAACATTGCGCCGACGCAGCCGATCCTGATCGTGGCCGGCGACCGCCGCCGGGAGACGGGCGACAACCGCACCGACCGACGGGCGCTGCTCGCGCGCTGGGGCTTCATCCCGGGCTGGGTCAAGGACCCGGCGGAGTTTCCGCTGCTGATCAATGCGCGCTCAGAGACGGCCGCCGAGAAGGCCTCGTTCCGCGCCGCCATGCGCCACCGCCGCGTGCTGGTGGCGGCCTCGGGCTTTTACGAATGGCACCGCCCGCCAAAAGGCTCGAAGCAGAAATCCGTTCCCTACTGGATCAGGCCTCGGGCCGGCGGCATCGTCGCCTTCGCAGGGCTGATGGAGACCTATATGAGCGCCGACGGGGCCGAGATCGACACCGCGGCGATCCTGACGGTGGGAGCCAACCGGGAGGTGGCGCCGATCCATGACCGCATGCCGGTGGTGATCACGCCCGAAAACTTCTCGCGCTGGCTCGACTGCCTCACCCAGGAGCCGCGAGACGTCGGCGACCTAATGGCCCCCGCGCCGGACGGTTCTTTCGAGGCGATCCGCGTTTCCGACCTCGTCAACAAGGTCGCCAATACCGGGCCCGAGGTGCAGGCGCCGGCGACGGACGCCGCGCCCGTGGACGAGCCTGCCGACAAGCCCGCCAAACGCGCTTCGAAACCCAAGCCGGCGGATGGTCCGCCCGACCAGATGAAACTGTTCTAGCCCCCATGACACCGCTTCTCGCTCCCGCCATCTCCGGGCTTCTGCTCGGCGGCTCGCTGATCGTCGCCATCGGCGCGCAGAACGCCTTCATTTTGCGGCAAGGCCTGCTGCGCCAGCATGTGTTCATCCTGTGCCTGATCTGCGCGCTGTCGGATGCGGCATTGATTGCGCTCGGCGTCGCGGGCCTCGGCGCGATCATTTCCGGCTCCAAGGTGTTGATCGCGGCCGTCACGCTGGGCGGCGCCGCCTTTCTGGCAGTCTATGCGGTGATGGCGCTCCGGCGGGCGCTCTCGCCCTCGGCGCTCACGGCGGCCAAGGCCGGGCCGGGATCGCTCAAGGCGGCGGTGCTGACATGCCTCGCCTTCACCTTCCTCAATCCGCATGTCTATCTCGACACCGTGCTCCTGGTGGGCGGCTTGAGCGCGCGCCACGAGGGGACGGCGCGGCTGGCCTTTGCGCTCGGCGCCATGGCGGCCTCGTTCCTGTGGTTCTTCGGCCTTGGCTACGGCGCCCGCGTGCTCGAGCCGCTGTTCGCGCGGCCCTCGGCCTGGCGGGTGCTCGACGGGCTGATCGCGGCCGTGATGGCGCTCCTGTCGGCCTCGCTGCTCACCCGGTTTTTCACAAGCTGAGCGGGCCGCCCGCCATCTTGACCGGACCGGCGCAATCGGGGATAAGACCAGTATGAAAACGGCACACGGCGCGCGCGCCACCTGCATCTGCGGCATCATTATTCGCTAGCTCACCGCTGGCTCGGCCGTTTTCGTCTTCTTTCACAAACAGGACAAACGACCCGGGCCCGGGGGCCGGCATCGGGGAGTTGACATGAGCGAGCTCAAGTTCTGGAACACGCTGACGCGGGCCAAGGAAGAGTTTGTGCCGATCGATCCGGACAATGTGCGGATGTATGTCTGCGGCCCGACGGTCTATGATTTCGCCCATATCGGCAACGCACGCCCGCTGATCGTGTTCGACGTGCTGTTCCGGCTGCTCCGCCACGTCTATGGCGAGAAGCACGTCACCTATGTGCGCAACATCACCGACGTCGACGACAAGATCAACGCCCGGGCGCTGAGGGATTTCGGACCGCAGATCGAAAAGGGCGAGATCACGCTCAACGCGGCGATCGCGAAAGTCACCGAGAAGACCGCCGCGCGCTTCCACAAGGACGCCGCCGCGCTCGGCTGCCTCACACCGACATTCGAGCCACGCGCGACCGCCCATATCGACGGCATGGTGAAAATGATCCAGACGCTCATCGACAAGGGCAACGCCTATGTGACGGCCGGCCGCGAGGGCCGCGAGGTGCTGTTCGCGGTTGGGTCGATGCCCGACTACGGCAAGCTGTCGAACCGCAAGCTCGAGGACCAGCAGGCCGGCGCCCGCATCGCGGTGGAGGCGCACAAGCGCAACCCGGCGGACTTCGTACTGTGGAAGGAATCGGCCGCCGACGAGCCCGGCTGGGACGGGCGTTTCACCGAGGATGGCCAGACCCTCACCATCCACGGCCGCCCCGGCTGGCACATCGAATGCTCGGTGATGAGCGAGCATCACCTGGGAGAAACCTTCGACATCCACGGCGGCGGGCTCGACCTGATCTTCCCCCACCACGAAAACGAGATCGCCCAGTCCTGCTGCGCCCACGGCATTGACCGCATGGCGAACCTCTGGATGCACAACGGCTTTCTGCAGGTCGAGGGCCGCAAGATGTCGAAATCCGAGGGCAATTTCGTGACGATTGCGGAACTGCTTGAGACGGAGAAGTTTGGAGGGCGGAAGTGGCCGGGCGAGGTGCTGAGGCTGGCGATGCTGATGACGCATTATAGGGAGCCGATCGATTTCACGGAACGAAAACTCGAGCAAGCAAGCAACATGCTTTCAGGGTGGAGTCGAATTCTTGATGACGTTGAGCCGGGGGCTAAGCCTCCCCAGGTCGACGAGAAATTTCTTGTTGCCTTATGCGATGACCTCAACACGCCGAAAGCGATTTCACGTCTCTCGGTTCTCGCTGGATACGTCAAGGGAAGCATAGGCTATGAGAGAGGCGGTGAGGCTGCCGAAGATAACCTCAGCGCTGAGCAAGCCTTGTCGCTGCTTAGCGGTTCACTGCAACTGATGGGTTTGGAGCCGAGACGAAAGGAAGTCAGCGACGGCTTCTCTTTGGAAATTGAGGACCAAGTCAACCAACGCCTCGCCCTCATCGCCGCCAAGAACTGGGCCGAGGCCGACCGGATCCGCGATGAGTTGCTGGAGCAGGGCATCCAGCTGAAGGACGGCAAGGATCCGGAGACCGGGGAACGGGTGACCACCTGGGAGGTCCGGCGGTGAGCATGAGGTTGGGCAAAGACCCCTCCCCAACCCCTCCCCACAAGGGGGAGGGGCTTGCCCGCGTCATCCTCCTGCCCGCTCGCCAAATCCGTTGTGCTGATGGCTCAAAGGCATCATCTCGACAGCGACCTCTGGTGAGAGATCCGAACAGGAAGACGCTTTCGTCCGGGTGCGGTGGCTTGAGGGGGTGCGCGATGGTTGCCGCGTCTAGCCCCTCCCCCTTGTGGGGAGGGGTTGGGGAGGGGTCTTTTGCCTCCACG
>NZ_JACIYP010000064.1 GCF_014359905.1 Hoeflea sp.
GTCACGCGTTGAAGCGCTCCTCGAACATAATAGCGAACTGGTTTCTTGCTGCAAACCATTCCCGGACAGTCCTGCCGCCTTTCTCGAAGTTGCGGATGGCGAGATAGACCAGCTCGCGCGCCCAATAATGGGCGCTGCCGCAGGCCTCCATAACAACAAGTGCCGGTCGTTGCTCTGACGTGAAACGGGAGAACTGCCCCCGAGAAAGTTTCTTGCGATACTTCACAACGCCTGTCATCGACGTCCCGTGTAGTTGGAAAACATTCTTTGCCAGATCCACTCCGATCATCGTATCTTTCATCCGCCGTCCTCTCTATTCTGTGGCCTACACCACATCACCTTGGCACATCGCGATGCCGTTTGGGGAGGACGGCAACCACCCCATCTGCCAAGCGACACTGCCATTCCCGTTCACATGGTGGCGGCCTTGCCCCGCACGCAGTCTATCGCTGAGATCGTGGCGGACTTTCCATCGCTGACTCCCGAGCAGGTGGAATCCGTGATCGAATATGCGAAGGCCTATCCCAAGCGCGGACGGCCCTATCCCGCCCGGAGCCTGAAGCGCGCGCTCGCTGAATTGGCCGACCTTGGCGCATTCGACGACAAAGCGCCGACGACGGAGGTCGTGCCGCGCAGGATTCCGTGACCGCCTATCTGATCGATGAGAATGTGCTCCGCGAATTCGGCGCGCGGGGCAATGCGAATGTGCGCAAATGGCTCGCCACCGTCGATGATGCGGATCTGAGGCTGACCGTCGTGACCCTGTTCGAGAAGCGCCGCGGCGCGGAAGCGCGGAAGCGCCGCGACCCGCAGAGGTCGGCGGAATTGCTCAAGGCTATCGCAGCCGCCGAAAAGGCCTTTGTCGATCGCATCATTCCCATCGACGCCACGATCGTCGAGGAATGGACGCGAATGCTCGGCGCCAAGAACGAGGACCGGTGGGACATGGCGCCCGCTGCGACTGCACGGGTTCACGGTCTCGTCCTCGTGACCCGCAACACCAAGGATTTTGAGGGCCGCGGCGTGCGTCTGCTTGATCCATTCCATTATCCTCCGTTCCAGATCGAGCCGTGAGACGATGCGCGCCAATCCCTTCACACGCCCGACGATCGTCGCCGCCAGCCGCAGTGGCCCCCGCGTTGCAGTTGCCACGCGGGGGCCACATGCGGAGGCCGCGCAAACTCCCGGAGCAATTTTCGCGATCATCGAATGTTACCGGGGTACGGGTGTGAGACCGCATTCGCGAGGATAACTTCGATCTCGAACCGAACCGGCCGGCCCGGTTCCATCGAGGGCGCGCTCGTGTTCCTGCCGTCTTCCGACCTGGCGATCGAGCAGGGCTCGACGGACAGCACTCCGCAACCAGGCCGCAGGTCTCGCCAGAGTTGAAGCCAGGGCAACGTATCGGTCGACCAGCGGAACGCGACGGTCGGCCCGCCGCCATCGACGCGGCAGACTGCCCGGCCAGGAGAAGCCGTGTGCAGAGTGGATTGCGCGGGGGCCGGCTCGTGCCGTGGCAGAGGGCCTGTCACAACGACGCCGTCGAGGCTGATTTCGGTGCCTTCCTGATGCAGCGGATAGCCGAGGTTGAAGTGATAGAGCGCCATGATCGGCGCCGGATCGGGCCCGATCACCTCGACTGTATCGACGATTCGGAGCGTCGAGCCGCCAATGGGTGCCTCGATGCGCCGATGAAGCCGATGGCCACCGCCTCCAAGCGCCCACACGACGAGTTCACCCTCGCAATATACGAGAGGTTCAGCCGTGTTCCAATCCTCGCCGTAGCTGTTGAGGCGCGCCGGCGTGAAGGGCGCCGAGCCATGCAGGGGATTTCCGTCGGCCGGCTGACGGACGTGGTCGAACCCGCAAGTGTTGAGAAAGCCGCCGAAGGCGCGATTGAACGTGCGGTCGCCTGTGCCGGCCGTGGCAGGCGGAAGCCGAAAACCTGCCGGGCTCTGCCAGGCGAGTTGAATGCCGCGCCACGACAGGGTAGCGATGTCCATCCCCCGTCCCGCGGTGACCCAGAAATCGAGGCCGCCACCGGTCGAGAAGGCAAGCGTCTCGACGCCCGCTTCGGGCCCATCCGACAGGACGAACCGCCTGACGCTGGCGACCTGCCTCAAATCACCGACAAGCGCGCGCAGCGTCTTTTTCGTGGGGGGTGGCGCGGTTTGTCTCGCTGTCATCGATGCCGTAATCTATGTCTTCGCCACGCGCAGGCCCGATCGATCGAAGAGATGCCACCCCTCGGCTGTCGGCCTGACGTGGATGATGGCACCTGCCCCGATGCCGTCCCTCAGGGCGTGCCCTTCGGCCGGCAGCTTGACGGTCAACGGTCCCGCATCGATAGTTCCGAAGACAAAGACGTCCGACCCGGTGTATTCGACGGCGCGGATCGCGAGGGGCACGGTTCCGGCGAGCCGCTCGGGCGCGACGTCAAAGGCTTCCGGTCGGATGCCAAGCGTATATTCACTGCCTGTTGGCATCTCCGCTTTCCTTCCGGGCAGCGTTAGACCGTTGAACAGCATCGTGTCGCCATCGACATGGAGGCTACCCTCCAGAAGGTTGATCTCGGGCGAGCCGATGAAGCTAGCGACGAAGCGGTTGTGCGGCTCCTCGTAGATTTCGCGCGGCGAGCCGATCTGCTGGATGCGTCCGTGATCGAGCAATACGATGCGATCGGCCATCGTCATCGCCTCGATCTGATCGTGCGTGACGAAGATCGACGTAGCGCCGAGCCGGTCGTGCAGTTCACGCAGCTCCAGCCGCGTGCGGGCGCGCAGTTTGGCGTCAAGGTTCGACAGCGGCTCGTCGAACAGGAATACACGCGGTTGGCGCACGATAGCGCGCCCCATCGCGACGCGCTGGCGTTGGCCGCCCGAAAGCTGCGCGGGCTTTCTGTTTTCGTAGCCTTCGAGAGAGAGCATGCGCAGAGCCTCGGCTAAGCGCTCGCGGATCACCGCGTCCCCTGTGCCGCGCATTCGCAGGGCAAAGGTCATGTTCTCCGCCACCGTCATGTGAGGGTAGAGCGCATAGGACTGGAACACCATCGCCATGTCGCGGTCGCCGGGATCGCGGCCGGTGATGTCCTCGCCGTCGATCGAGAGCTTTCCGCCGTCGACCTTCTCCAGGCCAGCGATCATCCGCAGCAGTGTCGACTTGCCGCTTCCCGACGGCCCCACAAGCACAACGAACTCGCCCTTTCGGATTTCGAGGTCGAGCGGCGGAATGACTTCGACGCTGCCGTAGAATTTCTGGAATGCCTGGATAGTGACGTCGGCCATCAATGTCTCCCGCGCCGGCTGGGCCGTATCGGCCTCGAGACGCTCATTTCACGGCGCCCGCAAGCAGGCCGCGCACGATGAAGTTCTGTCCGAGCAGAATGAGCAACAGCGCCGGGACGATCGAGAGCAGCGTTCCGGCGGCCATCTCTCCGTAGCGGATGTCGTATTCCTGCGCGAAGGTGGCGATCGCCACGGGCACCGTCATCGTGTCGCGCGACGTGAGGGTCAGCGAGATGGCGAAGTCGCTCCACGAGAAGATGAAGGTAAGCGCGGTTGCGGCGATCATGCCGCCGCGCACGAGCGGGAAAGCGATGCGCCAGAACACCTGCCCGTAGCTGCAGCCATCCATCCTTGCCGCCTGGATCAGTTCGCGCGGTAGCGCGCCGACGAAGCTCATCATCAGGAACAGCGCCATCGGCAGGTTGTGCACGGCATGCGTCATGATCACGGCAAAGTAGGTGCCATGCAGCCCGACCGACGAGAACATAAGGTACCAGGAGCCCACGAAGGTGAGCGTCGGCAGCATGTGGAACAGCAGCGCCCAGCCAAGAAGCGCCCAGCGCACCCAGGGACGCACATCGAGGCAGGTCAGCGTGAAGGCCGCCATCGTCGCGACGACAATGACGATCGCCGTAGAGGCGATCCCAATCACCGCGCTGTTGAGGAGGTTCGCGAGGAAATCGGACTGGCGCGAGAACAGGAGTTCGTTGAAATTAATCCAGGTGAATGGAGAAATGGTGGCGCCGGTGATGATGTCGATCTTGAACTTGAAGGCGTTGGACAGCACCCATAGCGTCGGCCCGAGGATGACCAGCGCATAACCCCACACGACGGTGTTGGCAAGGATACGGGAGCCGAGACGCAACGTCATGACACAGCACTCCGCCGCGCGGCGCGGCGCTGCGCGAAGCCGCGCGCAAGGATGATGACGACGCTGATCGCAAACAGAGTGACGATCGACATCGCCGAGCCATATCCGACCTGGTCCTGGCGGAAGAAGGTGCGATAGATCGAGAAGTTGACGACTTCCGTGGCGGTGCCAGGGCCTCCGGAGGTCAGCAGGTAGACCTCGTCGAAGACTTTGAAGGATAGGATCACGCGGAACATCAGCGTGACGACGATGGTCGGCATCATCATGGGCAGAACGACGTGGCGGATCTGCTGCCAACGGCTCCTCGTGTCCATTCGGGCCGCCTCGATGACCTCGCCATCGAGCGACTCGAGCCCGGCCAGCATCAGCAGGAAGACGAAGGGCGTCCAGTGCCAGATGTCGACGAAGATGACCGAGGCGAGTGCGATATCGGGGTTGCCGAGCCAGTCGACCGGCCCGAGTCCCAGAAGCCCGAGAAGCATGTTGGCGAGCCCGAACTCACGCCCCATGATGAGGCGCCACATGGTGCCGATGACGATTGGCGGAACGACGATCGGCAGCAGGAAGATGCCTGTCAGCACGGCCCTTCCGTAGGATCCGGCTGTTCGCACGGCGAGCGCCATCGAGAAACCGAGCACCATCTGGCAGGACACGGCGGTCACGGCGAAGAAGGCCGTATTGCGCACGCCGTCCCAGAACACTTTTTCGGTTGAAAACAGCCGGTGGTAGTTGTCGAGGCCGACGAAGGAGAAAGCCGAGGTCGCCTCGCGCCATTCGACATGGAAGAAGCTCAACGCCAGAAGATTGACGACCGGGAACGCGGTTAGAACGATGAACAGGGCAACCGCGGGCAGCAGCGAGATCGCGATCCAACGCTTGTTGCGCCGCTCCTTGTAGCTTGGCTCATTGGAAATCATCGCATCGATCCCGCCCCGAGTGACGCCGGCCGCAGCCGGCACCGCCTCTCATTACAGATCCGGAAGCTTCGTGACGGCGAAGCCGTTGCGCTCGAGGACGCCGGCCAGATCGGCGGCGGCCTGGTTGAGCGCCTGGGCTGGCGTCATCTCGCTGATTACGGCGCGGTTGAGACTGAGCGCCATGGCGTCGGAGGCCTCCGACGCCTGCGCAAAGGGTAGACCCATCACCGCGTGCTGGGCATTTTGCGAATAGGCGCCGATGAACCGGAACGCTGCGTCATCGCCGAGATCAGCCCCGGTTATGTCGCCCCTGACCGGTACGCCGCCGGCCCGCACGTAGTCGACCTGCCGCTCCTTGGCGGCAAACCAGTCGAGAAATGCTAGCGCTGCCTTCTGCTTCTCGGGTGGGACATTCCTTGGGATGCCGGCCACCCAATGGCCGGCGCTCGATGCGACCGTGCCGGCCGGACCGGCGGGCAGCAGCGCGGCGTCGATCTTTCCCACGACGCGCGAAGCATTGGGGTCTTCGAGCTGTCCCCAGGCGGCGATGACGGCAATCGCCTGCGCGCCCTTGCCGGTGGCTAGAAGCTGGATCAGTTCGCCCTGTGCGATGTTGCCAGGTCCGGGAGGGCCCGATTCCGTGGCCAGCTTTACATAGGTTTGCAACGCCTTGAGCGCTTCCGGGCTGTTGACGACGACATCCGCTTTGCCGGAGTCGGTAATCCTGAAGAAGGCCGCGTCGTGGCTGAAGAGATAGGGAGTGAAGTTATAGACGATCGAGTCGCGCGCGGCCCGCGGCACGAAGCCATAGGCCTCGCCTTCTTTCTGTATCGCCTGTGCGTTGGCGAGGAGTTCGTCCCACGTCTTGGGCGGATGCAGCCCAAGTTTCGCATAGATGTCGGTGTTGTAGTAGAGCACCTGCACGTTGCCGTTGACCGGCACGCCCATTAGCGCGCCGCCACCGGTAAATGTGCCGGCCTCGGCGTCCCAGTTCGTCGTGTCGCCATAGGTCAGCACGCCCTCGGGCAGCCCATAGCCTGCCTGGACGTCGCCGAGGGGGGCGAGGAACCCGCCCGAATAAATCTCGGACAGCCAGAGCGAATTTACGTTGACAATGTCGTAGGCGCCCTGGCCGCCTCGCACGGAGTTGCGGATTTTTTCAAGGAGGCCGCCGAAGGGCGTGACATCGAGCTCGATCTTGTTGCCAGTCTCATTTTCGTATTCTTCGACCATGGCGACGAACGAATTGAGCCATGGCGACTGGTTGATCGCCATCGTGACCGGCGGCTGGCTCTGGGCAAGGGCTGTGCCGACGCCTGCCGCGACGATGAAGGCGGCCGCGCAGGCGCGTAACATGCTCCGGCGTGAGAATGTGGCGATGAAAGACTGCATTGCGATTTCCTCCCTTGGTTTGATTATTCCGCTGCGGTCGTATCGAGCGACATCCACCCGAAATATTCCGGCGGTGCATCATGCTCACGCAGGATGCGGATCGCCGCTTGGCGGAGCCGTGCCTCCACGTCCGGATCGTGGATCGGGTTGAGCTGATTTGGATCGCTCGCATTGTGATAGATCGCAGACTTGAAGGCGCCGAACTTCGTGCCGTCCAGTCCGGGCGGCCGCCGTGCCTCGTTGAGCGCATCATAACGCAGCAGCTTCTGACCCTTGGTGAAGTCGAACGGTTCGGCAAGCGCGGCGGTCTTCATCTCGTTGCCGTTGAAGAAACCGGTCATGTGGGTCGGCATCAGCGTGTATTCGCCGAGCCGCTCGTCGAACAGATTCTCCGGATAGCGAAAATAGCTGTATTCGCCGTCGGTGACACCGATCGGTCCGCCGAACATGCCGAAAATGATGGCGTCCGGACCCGACGCGCCGCCGATCAGAGGCAACAGGGAGCGGCCGGTTACCTCGGGCGGGCATGAGCGGTCGAAGATGTCGAGAAGCGTCGGCATCAGGTCCGTCGTCTGCGTCAGCCCAGCGATGCGCCCGCCGGCGCGGTCAGCGAAGCGAGGGTGATGCATGATCAGCGGGATATGCGAGATCTCTTCGTAGTAGGGCGTCAGGTTCTTGCCCCACCAGTCGTGTTCGGAAAGCAGGAAGCCATGATCGGTGGTGAGGATGAGACAGGTATTCTTCCACAGATCGTGCCCGTCAAAATAATCGAGCAGCTTGCCGAAATAGGCGTCGCACATGGCGACGAGTGCGGCGTAATTCGCCCTGATTTCGGCGATCTCGGCCGCGTTCTCCCGGACGGGAGCATATTTGGGCCAGTCGAGGATCGGACCGTTGTACGCCGTGCGATAGGCGTCCTTATACCGGTCCGGGGCATGGAAAGGTTCGTGCGGATCGAAGCACTCCAGATGCAGCATCCAGTTATCGGCGCCTCGGTTGTCGTCCAGGAAGCGGAACGTCCGCTCGAAGCATTGCGGGCCGGGAAATTCCTCTTCCAGCGCAATCTTCTCGCGGTTGATCTGGTGCTGCCGCCGCTTGGGCTCGGTCGGCACGTTGTAGTGTCGGTCCGAATACATGTCCTTGAAGCGCTCGATCGGAGGTTCGACCATGGCGATCCAGGGGTCATATTCTTGGCCGCGGACGAATTCCCATGTCCGGTAACGGCTGTGATAGGTCGCGCCTCCGTCCTCGAAATAATGGAAATGGTCGCTGATGAGGTGAGTGTAGACGCCCGAAGATTTCAATATTTCCGGCATCGAATTGTCGAAAGGCTCAAGCGGCCCCCACGAGCGGTGCATGAAGTTCAGGCGGCCGGTGTGAATGTCCCGGCGCGCCGGCATGCAGGGAAGCGAACCCGCATAGTGCTTGTCGAAGGTCACGGCGCGGCGCGCGAACCGGTCGAAATTCGGCGTCGCTACCTGCTCGCCGCCATAGCAGCCGAGTGCGGTGCGATTCAGCGAATCGAAGAGCACGAAGATCGCACGCATGCAGTTCCTCCCATTAGCAATCATCCTAGACGCGCCGGAGCAGAAAGGGTAATAGTTCCCGATATATCGGAGATAACTGAAATCTATGGATCAGATCTGGCGCATTAGGCACTTCCTCGCAGTAGCGGAGTTCGGCAGCGTCCAGAGCGCGGCGCGCAGCCTCAACATAAGTCAACCGGCGCTGTCGAAATCGCTGCGGCTGCTGGAGGAGCATCTGCGCACGCCGCTTTTCGACCGGTCGGCACGCGGCGTCGTTCTCACCGAGATGGGACAGGTCTTTTATAGACGTGCGCGCGACATCCAGGCCGAATGGGACGGATCCCTGATCGAACTCAGCGCGACGCGCGACGGCGCGCAGGGGGAGCTGCGCATCGGCATCGGCCCGACCTACGCGGCAGTGTTTATACCACGTGTGTTGGCCCGGCTCACACGGGATTTCCCCAATTTGCGTGTCTCGGTGCGGACGGGGGTGGGGACCCTGCTGATCCCCGCGCTGCAGGCCGGCGAGATCAGCCTCTATGCGGGCGGCTTGCGAAAGCCGGACGAGGCGAGTGGCGAAACGCTAGAGGAACTCTTTCTCTACGACCAGTCGAACTGCATCGTGGCTTCGAGCACCGCTCCGCTGGTCTCGCAGTCCGACGTTCCAGTGGAGGAACTGGCACGGTGTCCCTGGGTGATGCTCAGTTACGACAGCATCGCCACGGAGCAGGTTGACCGGCTTTTCAAATCCAGAGGAATCCTTGGGCCGAAATCCGTCGTATCCACGGAATCGCTTGGACTGGCCCTGGAACTGGTGCGGGGAGATGGCTTCCTCACAAGTCTGCCTCGACCGCTCCTACACCTCGACATCAATAACGATTTGTCAGCGCTGAACGTGCGCGGCTACGAGTGGACAATCAGGAGCGGCGTCACCTATCGCAGTTCGATGCGGTCGCTTGCCCCGGTAAGGTCGATACTGCGCATGCTGAGGGAAGATGTTGCTGGACTGGGCTTGGCTAAGCCGGCTGAAGAGTAGTCGCGTTGGCGTTGAGGATGTCGCGTCGCGGCTGACCACCACGTTTTGCCCACTCCCGTCGCAGATGAATGCATCCATTGGTTTGATCCTCTATCCGTAATGTTTCTTTAGATTTTCACATTTGGGGTCGCAGCTTCGGGTGTCACTTTCGCGACCCGAATGCGCCGCTTGCCCGAAACTTGTCCCGTGTCTGGGTGTCGAAACCCCAAGCATTCAGGATTGCGTCCGTATCGGCCCCGTCGGGGGACGGGCTTCCCTGGATCGCGGAAGGAGTCCGCGAAAATCGCGGCGCGGGTGCCGGTTGAGGTACGCCGTCGGACTCCACTACGACAGATCGTGATTTCATATGGGGATGATGACGGGCTTCTTCGAATGACAGCACCTGGCCAAAGCAGGCTTCGCGATCTTTCATGATGCTGTCCCATTCTGCCGCTGTTTTCTTCGCAAAGACGGTTTCAAACTGGCGGCGCATCTCGGGCCAGCCTTCTCTATCGTACTGCTCCGGCATGTCGGAAAGATCGATCTCCAGACCATCGCACAGCGCGGAGAAGAATTTCGGTTCAATGGCAGCGATGCTGATATATCGCCCATCCGCTGTTTCATACAGGCCATAGAAAGGCGCACCGCCATCAAGCACGTTACTTTCGCGCTGATGGACCCACTGACCAGCAGCCGATGATCCGTAATAGCTCGCCAAAAGCGACGTTATCCCGTCGATCATCGCGCAATCCACGACCTGCCCCTTGCCGGATTTCCCACTTTCCAACAAAGCTCCAAGAACCCCGACAGCAAGGTATAACGCACCGCCGCCCAGATCCGCGACCAGGTTCAGCGGAATCGAAGGCGCGGCGTTCTTTGTCCCAATCATCGAAAGGGCCCCGGTCAGGCCAAGATAGTTCAAGTCATGGCCAACGGTCTGGGACATCGGACCGGTCTGGCCCAATCCGGTCATGCGGCCAAAAACCAGTTTGGGATTGACGGCAAGCGTCTCCTTTGGACCAATACCAAGGCGTTCCATGACACCGGGACGGAACCCTTCGATGAGCGCCTCCACCTTGGCGACAAGTTCGAGAAACACCTCTCGCCCTTCCGGGGATTTCAGGTCAACAGCAACACTTGGACGGCCACGGCCAGTAATGTTGAATCTGGTTTCCCGCGGCATTCCCAACCCGCTGGGTGTGAGGCGGTCCACCCGGATCACATCGGCGCCCATATCGGAAAGCAGCATTCCTGCAAAGGGAACCGGTCCGATCGCCCCCACCTCGATTATTCTAATTCCATCCAGGACACCCAAGGTCATCCTCCTTCTAATGTTTGCATCAATGGGTCAGGCCCCCCGCGCGGGCCAGGTGTCGGTCGCAGTACCGCCAAGGTTTGCAGACCTAAGCCCGCCCTGCCCCTTGGCGCATCAGCTGAGACCAATCCGTTTGCTGACAACGTTGCGAAGAATTTCGTTGGTACCGCCGCCAATCGGGCCGACGCGGGAATCGCGCCAGAACATCTGCATGAGATGGTCCATGCTGTAGCCCGCGCCGCCCATGACTTGTATGCCTATATCCGCGCACCGGACGTTATTCTCGGTGGCAAATATCTTGGCTATGGCCGAGGCGCTTGAGCAGTCTTCATCGTGATCCAGCAGCGACGTAGACCGATACAGCAGGCCCCGCGCCGCGTCGGTCATGATCTGCATATCGACCAGTTTGTGCGCGACGGCCTGATAGGAGGCGATTGGCTTGCCAAACTGGATGCGGTCACGGGCATCCGCGAGGGACACGCATGCCATCGGTCGCGATCTACGGCGACAGCGGCATGGGCAAGACCATGATCATGAAGCGGTTTCGAGACGAGCATCCGCCAAGCTTCAATCCGGTAACGGGAACGCTGAAGACACCCGTCCTTGCCATAGAGATGACCAGTCGCCCGGGCGAACGCCGGTTCTACGCCGAACTGCTTACGCTTCTTGGTGCGCCTCAGCGGCCGCGCGCCGACATAGCCCAGATGGAGCAGGCGGCATTGCGCATCATGGAAGCCATCGGCGTGCAGGTGTTGGTCATCGATGAGGTGCATAATATTCTCGCTGGATCTTACCGCGAACAGCGCATCGTTCTGAACACGCTGCGGTTCATCAGCAATCGCCTGCAGATCTCACTGGTTTGCTTCGGCGTCAACGAAGCGCGCGAGGCGATTAGCGGCGATGTCCAGCTCGCACGCCGTTTCGAGCAGTTTACCTTGAGCCGGTGGGCGGCCAACGAACAGTTCGAAACCCTGGTGGTATCAATCCTGCGAAACACACCGCTGCGAAAACCCTCTGTGCTGACCGCGAAATCGCTGCGACGGATTCTTCAGATCACAGAAGGTATCACCGCCAACATCTTCCATATGATCAACAGCCTTGCGGTCGACGCCATCGGGAACGGTAGCGAGCAGATCATGAACGAGGCCGTTGAGAGCTGGGAACCGGAGTTTGATGCCGAGGCGGCATTCGCATGATGCAAGAGGCGGCACGACGGCAGCTGCCAGTAACTCTGCTGCCAGTCGCTGGCGAACTTCTGTCCTCCTGGATAGGCCGACACGCCGCCTTCTACGCTGTCCCACCGCTCGTCATGTTGCGGCATTGCCTGCCGGAGGCTCGCTCCCTGCGAGCCGCCGATCTCCATTTGGGTGACGATCAGAAAATCCGGCTGGCCAAGGTGTTCGCCACCGAGCCGGCTGTCGTGCGTCGAATGACCTTCACCAATGTCGCGCAGTCATCACGCCGGTTGATCGCGGTCAGGCCACAGCAATCCTGCCCGAATTGCAACGCCCGTCGCACGGAACCGGGGCCAACCTTGAGAAGTCAGCTGGTTGGCTGGCGCCTCACCTGTCCTATCTGCGGAGATCTGTTCCGGGATGCCGACGGGCGCGAGCTCCCCTCCCCTTTCTGGCAATATCGCGACACGGCTATTCTGGGCGAACAACTGCTCGACAACGAGGCCGAACGTGGTATCGCAACTTGGGCATCGCCTGCCGAAATCGCTCGGCTTCTCCTGATGCGACGCATTCCAAGACCTGTTTCCCGCGCAAAGGATCTTTGGCGCTTCAGGGTGCTCGGCGCCATTATTCCCAATCTCGATGGCATCATTGCCGCGGAACAGGAGAACCTGCCCACACCCGCAAGTCCGATCCTTCGGCTTCACATGCGGCCGGCATTGCTGGCCGGGATAGCCATTGTCGAGCGCGCCGGACCTGAAATGCTCCGAATGCTGCGTCGTCACATGATGGGCGACAACAAGTTCCGATTCATCGAAACCACCGAGCGCATAATAGCACATGCCCAATGGCCGAGGTCCCTGCAAATGCAGTTAATTTGAGAATCCAGCAGCCCAGATTCTCATGATCAAATGGTCAACCAGAACCAAACCGACGCATTCTTGCGGTTAACTGCTAAGCGACAGATGCTGATCCCTTCAGGACGATTCCCGCGCGGATTGACCCTATTTGCCATTTCGTTCTGATCCAGAAATGAGGGTTGATACGATGCTCCGAGCTGAAAGTTTCGCCTAGCCGCCTTTCATGAACGGCATCAGCACGACCTCTGAATCCGGACTAATTTCCTGAAACCACGACTCCCGGTAGATCACACCGTCGAGCGACATGGAGACACCGCGGGCAACATACGGCGCGAGGCCCGGGTATGTCTCCACAAGTCGATCAAGAAGTTCCTTGAAGGACTTCGCATCGACCTCGACTTCAGACTGGCCATCGGTCATCTGGCGCAGCGTGCCCCAAAGCTTGACTTTGACCATGCTCAGCCCTTCATTGCCTTGAGGATGCGCGGCGGAGACATCGGCAACTCGGTCAGCCGCACGCCAGTCGCACGAGACACCGCATTGGCGACGGCGGCAAGCGGCGGGACGATGGGGGTCTCGCCAACGCCCCGGACACCGTACGGATGGCCCGGGTTCGGAATCTCCAGAATGACTGTTTCGATGTTGGGCAGATCCGAGGCAACCGGGATGCGGTAATCGAGGAAGCTCGGATTCTGCAACCTGCCGTCATCACCGTAGACATACTCCTCATTCAGCGCCCAGCCTATGCCCTGCACGGCACCGCCCTGCATCTGCCCCTCGACATAGTCGGGGTGCACGGCCTTTCCGGCATCCTGGAAGACGGTATAGCGCAGGACTTTGGTAAAGCCGGTTTCCGGATCAACCTCGACATCCACAAGGTGGACGCCAAAGCTGACGCCGGCGCCATCGACGTTCACTTCATAATGGCCCGCAATCGGTCCGCCCGTTTGCGGCGACATGGCGGCAATATCAGCAAGACTGAGCGGCGGAAATTTGCCTGCGTTCAGACCTGCGGGAACAGCTGCGCCGTCCACCCATTTCACCGCATCGGCGTCAATGCCCCAATATTGTGCGGCGCGGGCGGTCATTTTGCCGATCGCGTCCTGCGCGGCCTTAATTGTGGCAAGGCCCACAGAGAAAGTGACGCGACTGCCATCGGTCACATCATTATATCCCAGCGAGTTGGTATCGGCGATGATTGTCCGGATACTTTCATATGGAATCCCCAGCTCTTCCGCGGCCATCAGGCTGATCGATGCGCGGCTGCCGCCGATATCGGGATTGCCCTCGGTCACGCCCACGGTGCCATCCGTGTTGATATTCAACGACACGCAGGTGTTGCCGCCAAAGTTGAACCAAAAACCGCAGGACAGACCGCGCCCCTGGTTTGGGCCAAGCGGGGCAGTGTAATGCGGGTGGTTGGTCGCCGCCTCCAGTGTGGCGACAAGGCCGATGTCGTTGAAGGTGGGCCCGTAGGACGACAAGGTACCCTTCCGAGCGGCGTTTCTCAGACGCACGTTAAGCGGGTCAAGGCTGAGCTTCTGACACAACTCATCCACGACACTTTCCACGGCATAGATCGCCTGCGGTGCACCCGGAGCCCGGTAGGCCGCTTCTTTCGGGCGGTTTGTCAGGGCATTCCAGCCAAAGGTGCGCACGGCATCGAGGTCATAGGCCGCGAAAGCCGCTTGCGCGCCCATCTCGACCGTGCCGCAAGGGTATGCCCCACCGGAGTAGCGCAGCGTCGCTTCGCCTGCGGTGATGCGGCCGTCTTTGGTCATGCCGATCCGTATGTCCATCGAAGACGACACGGTCGGGCCAGTTGCACGGAACACCTCATCGCGTTTCATGACAATCTTCACCGGCCGGCCCGCCTTGCGCGACAGCGCCAACGCGACAGGTTCAATGAATACGGTGGTCTTGCCTCCAAATCCCCCGCCAATTTCTGATGCGGTGACACGCAACTGGCTCGCCTCCATCTGCATGATTGTCGAGCACAAGGTGCGCACGAAGAACTGGCCCTGGGTGCAGCACCACAAGTCGGCCTTGCCATCGGCAGTCACCGATGCGAGGCAGGCATGCGGCTCGATATAGCCTTGATGGGTGGCGGTCGTCTTGAAGCTCCGCTCGATAACCAGATCTGCTTTGGCAAAACCGGCATCAAGGTCGCCATGACCAAATTCGCAGTGGTTGGTGACGTTCTGCGACATCCCGGCGGGCACTGTTTCCAGCGCCCGCCCGGTCAGGACCACCGGCGCGTCGGTTTTCATCGCGGCATCGACATCAGTCACATGCGGCAGGGGTTCGTACTCGACGATGATCTCGGCCAAAGCGGCTCTGGCGATCGCGGGCGTGGTAGCAGCGACGGCGGCAACGGCATGGCCGTCATAAAGGGCCGTTTCCCGTGCCATGCAGTTCTCTTGCACATCGCGGGTGAATTCGTCGTCGAGGCGGACAAAGTCAGCACCGGTGATCACGGCGCGGACGCCGGGAATGGCTTCTGCCGCGGAGGTGTCGATGGATTTGATGCGGGCGTGGGCGTGTGGAGAGCGCAGGATGGCGCCCGTCAACATCCCCGGAGCCGTCATATCCGCGCCGTACTGCGCGCGCCCCGTAACTTTGTCCACCCCATCGGGGCGGTTTGGGCGGGTGCCGACATAGCGGAATTCGCGCTCGACCTGGTTCGAACCCATGTTACGCTCCCCTCATCTGTGCAGCGGCCACCTGGACGGCGGCGATGATCTTGTCATACCCGGTGCAGCGGCAGAGGTTGCCTGCCAGCCAGAAACGCACTTCTTCGTCGGTCGGGCTGGGATTCTTGTCCAACAATGCCTTGGCCGCAACCAGAATACCCGGCGTGCAAACTCCGCACTGGAACGCAGCCCCTTCGATAAAGGCGCGTTGCAGCGGATGCAGCTGATCGGCATCCGCCAAGCCTTCGATGGTTGATATTTCGGCCCCTTCGACCTCCGCTCCCAGCACAAGGCAAGAGCAGACCAGCCGCCCGTTCACGGTCACTGAACAGGCACCGCAGTCGCCCGTGCCGCATCCCTCTTTCGCGCCGGTCAGGCCAAGGCGGTTGCGCAGCACGTCCAGCAAGGGCTCGCCCGGGTCACAGATGAACTCAACCGGGTCGCCATTGACCGTTGTGGATACATGAAGAGATTTCATTTGGCTTCTCCGGCACGTTCATAGGCAATAAGGGCAGCGCGACGGGCCAAAACGCCCGCAGTGCTGGTGCGAAACGCGACAGTGCCGCGTTTGTCGTCAAGCGGGTTGCAGGCTGCTTCGCAGGCCTTGGAAAGTGCCGCCAGGGCTGCATCATCCAGCTTGGTGCCGATGATCGCCCTTGCGGCGGCATCCACCAGCACGACCTTGGGGGCCACAGCGCCCAGAGCCACACGGGCAGCGGTGACGGTACCGCTGGTATCCAGGGTCAGGTTGACCGCGGCAGAGGCCACAGCAATGTCCATCTCAGTTCGCGGGATAAAGCGCAGATAGGCGTCTGCCGATCTGGCCGGGCGGGCGGGCAGAAGGATCGAAGTTATGATCTCGCCTTTCCCCAGCGTTGTCCGCCCCGGACCTGCAGGAATATCCAGAACCGGACAATCGCGGTAACCTTTCGGCCCTTCAATGCGCACCACAGCATCGGCGGCAACAAGGGCCGGAACAGAATCGCCCGCAGGTGAGCCGTTGCACAGGTTGCCTGCCATCGTGCAGCGCCCTTGAACCTGAATTGATCCGATCAGCCTTGCGGCCTCGACCACACCAGGCCACATGGCGCAAACACCGGCATGCTCGCCCAGTTCGGCACCAGCAACCGCGGCCCCTATCCGCAAACCGCCAGCCTCAGCGGTAATGTCGCGAATTCCCGGAATTTTCTTGATGTCGACCACAAGGTCGACCTTCAGATTGCCTAAATTCATCTGCACCAGCAGATCGGTTCCACCTGCCAATACTCGTGCATTTCCGGGCTCTTTGACAAGTGCCTCCGACGCTGCCTTGGCGCTTTGCGCAGACATGTATCTCATGATGGGTTCATCCGATTTCTTCAAGGTGACAATTAGCTGTTGGCCAATTCGTAGCGACTGACAACGGACATGGCTATGGGTTTTGCACACTCCAGCGGAGTTTAGGTCATACCGCCGGGATCTGGCCTTGAGGGTAGTGGGATCATCAACGCCAGGCAGAATCGCCTGGATGCTGCACATATTCAATGGTGCACAATGACATTCATTCCCAAGCCATATTACCGGATGGTGAACTGCGCTGAGGACGTTGTCAGAGTAACGAGCACTGACCATGGAAAGACCGCCGGACAAAGCCTTGTCCTTCCTTGGTCGTTGAATTGGCCACCCCGTCAACTAGGGTTTTCTACCAATGTTTCGATAAAACCAGAGAACAATTCTCCTTGCGATCGAATTCTCAACTTCGAGTAGATGTTACGCCGATGGATGCTAACGGTTCCGGGTGAAATCCCCAGTATCTTGCCGACCGCATCTGCCGAATGACCCTTGAGAGTGAATTCGACCACCTGACGCTCCCTTGGTGTCAAAACGCCGGCGCCAAAATTCTGGAAAGCTTGTTCTACGCTTTGGAGCAGGCCGGAACCCGACGAAGCCGGGTAATGGTTGCCAAATATCACAGCAAGGTCGTGCCAGTGCCGTTGACAGGCAGCCTGGATAATTGGCCAAATCTCCAATATTTGGCGAAACTCCTTTGCCGAGAACGATTTTTCAGCGCGCATCATGGATACAACCACGAACACGCTGCCCTGGATCTCGATGACAAATCCGACTTCCTCTGCCAGTCCCGTGCGCGCATAATAGCTGCGAAAATATTCGCCCTGAAAGAACCGGTCAGGAGCCAGATCGCGAATGCGATACAATCCTGACCCGATTTGATTTCCACACGCCAGAAAGAACGGATCAAGCAGATAGGGCCCTTCCTGATAGTCCTCAACAAAGATTTTGCGCTTCTGGTCGGGAAAATCGTCGAACAGATCCATAGGGCGAGCGGAGCCAAGATACCCGAACACCACGGTATATTCGAATGGAACGACAGCTTTGAGGACGTTGGAGAGTTCCCTGGCAAAATTGCTGGTGCCAATTTCCGAAATCATTGCGCCGGTTGCCTCAATCCAGCCTTTCATTTCGAAATCTCCGCTGACAACGATCTACCATAAATATGATATATACAGCTTGATCGGCTTTTCCTAAAGTTTTGGCAATAGGAATGGTATTCACCGATACTGAAAAAGATAGCAACAAATGAACGATGAGGGATATGGCGTATCCACGCCTGCGACAGAACAGAAACCCATTGCCGAGCTTAGGAATGTGTCAAAGCGGTTCGGCAGTGTTCTGGCAGCCTGCGATCTCAACCTAGAGATAACGAAGGGAGAGTTCCTTTCCTTTCTTGGTCCGTCAGGCTGCGGCAAGACCACGGCATTGCGAATGCTGGCCGGGTTCGAAGCGCCAAGCGAGGGTGATGTCTTGCTTGATGGCGAAGTGGTCAACACCCTTGATGCCCACCTTCGTCCCGTGAACATGGTGTTTCAGCACTATGCCCTGTTTCCTCATATGACGGTCGAGCAGAACATTGGCTATGGGCTGAAGCAGCAGCGCCCGCGCCTGCCGAAAAGCCTGATTGCCGAAAAGGTCAGCAAGGCTCTGGATGTGGTGCGGTTGGGCGGGTTTGAGAACCGGCGGATCTGGGAAATGTCAGGTGGACAGCAACAGCGGGTTGCCTTGGCGCGCGCCATTATCAATGAACCAAAACTGCTTTTGCTCGACGAGCCCATGGCGGCGCTGGACCGTAAACTGCGCAAGGAAATGCAGATCGAGCTGCAGAATTTGCAAAGACAACTTGGCATCACCTTTATTCTGGTCACCCACGACCAGGAAGAAGCGTTGTCGATGAGTGACCGCATCTGCGTTATGAAGGACGGCAGGATCGTCCAGATCGGCAGCCCCCAGGAGCTCTATGACCGGCCCAAGAAC
Source organism: Hoeflea sp. (assembly GCF_014359905.1). Taxonomy (GTDB): domain Bacteria; phylum Pseudomonadota; class Alphaproteobacteria; order Rhizobiales; family Rhizobiaceae; genus Hoeflea. The sequence continues at coordinate 18,358 of NZ_JACIYP010000064.1, forward strand.
CGGTATGTGGCCGGGTTTGTCGGCACTTCGAATTTCTTTAACGGCAACGTGACCAAAGTCGCGGGGGCTTGCGCAAGTGTGCGTCTGGAAAACGGGGTTGAGGTCGAAGGGTCACCCGTTTCACCAGTGTCTGCCGGGCAGAGCGTTTGCATCAGTGTGCGGCCAGAGCAAATCAATCTGCACCGCACGAGCGAAGGCGCAACAGTGAAGGTCCTGAACAGGATTTTTTTGGGGGAGCACACCGAATATCTCGTGAAACATGACACGCTGGGCGAATTTTTCGTGCTCTCGCCTAGACAATCGGAATTGAACGATGGCCCGTTCAATACAGGCGACGTGCTGTTCGCCTCATGGGAGGCCAGCGCCGCTCTCGTTCTGGACAGCAACTAATCGAGCGGCATTCAACCAAAGGGAACAACGCTATGACCAAAGTCACTGACCATATCTCAAAGCAAAAGTTCATGGAGGAGCTGTATCGCTTCAAAAAGGGCTCGATCACACGCCGCCATTTCCTCAATGTTACCGGCCTTGGCGCTGCCACAGCCGTCATGGGGGTAGCCCTGCCAGGTCTGCTCTCCCGGACCGCATTCGCCGCCGGCGAGATCGGAGACCGCGTGATCCTAGCGACGTGGCCCAATTACCACGATCCGGCCAATTTTGAGGCCTTTACCGAAGCTACCGGCGCGCATGTGCAAATGAATGTGTTCGGGTCAAATGAAGAGATGCTGGCCAAGCTGCAAGCCGGCGGCACCGGCTGGGACGTGTTCGTGCCCACCAACTATACGATTACGACTTATGTCGGCGAGGACCTGATTGAGCCGCTCGATACGTCGATGCTGCCCAATTATGATCCGGCTGCCTATGATCCACGCTTTTCCGACGCAGGTTCGGTGGATGGCAAGCTTTACGCCGTGCCGAAGGATTGGGGAACCACGGGCTATGTGGTGAACAACAACCACACCGGCGGCAAAAAACTGACCTCATGGAAAGAATTCTGGGATATGACCATGGACAGCTTCTCGGGGCGGACCATGGTGCATGACTATCAGCTGACAACGATCGGCAATGCGCTGAAATACTTCGGTTATTCGTTCAACTCGATTGACGAAAAAGAGCTCGCTGACGCCGAGAAACTGTTGATCGATGCCAAGCCGCACCTGTTCGCGATCTCGTCGGATTATCAGCCTTCCATCCGCAATGGTGACGCATGGATGTCCATGGCATGGACGGGTGACGGAAAGCAGCTCAACACCGATATGCCGGAAATCGAGTATGTCCTGGGTGTCGAGGGCGGCGAGATCTGGAGCGACTATTATGCCGTTCCGAAGGGTGCGCCGCATCGTGACGCTGCCTATGCGCTGATCAACTTCCTTCTGGATCCGCAGGTGAACGCCAAGGAAGTGCTGGCCCATGGCTACCCGACTGCCGATGCGCATACCAACAAGCTGCTGCCGGAATCGCTTCTGAACGATCCGATCCTGTATCCTGCGCAGGAGTTGTTGACCGCGCTGGAGTTTGGTGCGGCGGTCACGTTGACCGACCCGAACCGTGCCGAGCTTATGGCACGTTTCAAATCAGCTTGATCAAAAACGGATAAGAACAACATGTCGATCCGCACGCGCAACTGGTTGCTGTTGGCCCCTGCCGGAACGTTGTTTCTGGCTCTGCTGATCGTGCCGTTGACGGTTGTTCTTATCTTTAGCTTTGGAGAGCGGGCGCCCGCCGGCGGCGTTGTGCCCACTTTCACCCTTGAGCAATATGCCAACCTGCCAGCGCGCTGGACAGCTTTCAAGAACACCTTGACGCTTGCCCCGATCGGGACGCTGGCAGCACTGCTCATTGCCTATCCTCTGGCTTATTTTCTAGCCGTCAGGGCCGACCCAAAATGGAAAACAATTCTGTTGATTTTGGTGATTGTGCCGTTCTGGACGTCGATCCTGATCCGAAGCTACGCTTGGATATTCCTCCTGGGTGGGCGCGGCCTGCCCGCGCTGCTAGAATTGATTGGGATCGACGGAGTACGTCTGATCAACACACCGTTCGCGGTTCTTGTCGGCATCATCTATGGCTATCTGCCACTGATGGTCTTTCCGATCTTTGTCAGCCTCGACCGGCTTGATAAACGCCTGCTGGAGGCATCCTCGGATCTTGGCGCACCGGCATGGCGTACGTTTTTGCAGGTCACATTGCCCTTGTCGATTTCCGGAATCGCAACGGGCTGCATGTTGGTCTTCATTCTGCTGATGGGTGAGTTCCTGATCCCGGCCATGTTGGGCGGGGGCAAGGTCTTCTTCGTCGGCAATGCTCTGGTCGATCTGTTCCTGCAGTCGCGCAACTGGGCATATGGGTCTGCGGTCGCTGTCGCGCTGGTCGTCATCATGTTGATCACGGTCACAGTCTACATGCGGCTTATCAGCCGTCTCGGCGCAAGCCGCGATGATGTTGCTATCATGTGAGGAGATGATCGTGAGACTTTACGCAATATCGGTTTATCTCTTCCTCTATATCCCCATCGGCGTGATTGCCCTTTTCAGTTTCAACGCCGGACGCAATGCCAGCCAGCTTCAGGGTTTTTCGACAAAGTGGTACGGTGTGGCGTTGTCCAATCCTTTTGTCATGGACGCGCTGAAAACCAGCCTGACCGTGGCCCTGACTGCCGCTCTTCTGGCGACGGTTTTCGGCACGATGGCCGCCGTCGCCTTGCAAGGGATCAAAGGTTCAGTGCGCAAGGTGTTCGATCTGTTGATCTATGTGGCCGTGATGATCCCGGGAATCGTGATCGGCATTGCCACATTGATCGGTCTTGTTACGGTGTTCGACCAGCTCAACCCGCTCATTGCAGCGATTTGGCCACACGGCGTCACGCCGCCGAAACTGAACATGGGTATCGGGTCGTTGATTGCAGCGCATTCGATGTTCCTGATGGCGCTTGTCATCATCATCGTCCGCGCACGGCTTGCCGGCATGGACCGCGCCCTGACGGAGGCGTCGTCAGATCTATATGCGACAGCCTTCGGCACCTTCCGGCAGGTGACGCTGCCGCTGATCTTCCCAGCTGTTCTGGCCGGTTTTCTGCTCAGCTTCACATTCAGCTTTGATGATTTCATCATCGCCTTTTTCGTCGCCGGGTCTGAAACCACACTGCCAATCTATGTGTTTTCGTCGATACGCCGAGGGGTTACTCCGGAAATCAATGCCATTGGCACCATGATTCTCGCGGTGTCGCTGATCCTTCTCGTCACGGCACAAATCCAACTGCGGCGGGGAGCCAAGCCGGACCGATGATGACTGTTACCCAAAAGATTGCCATCTCGCACTCTGGCCGATTGCTGCAAGGAAAAATTGCCTTTGTCACCGGCGCCGGATCCGGCATTGGCCGGGCAAGCGCAATGGCCATGGCAAGGCAGGGCGCACATGTCATCATCACTGACGTGGATGCAGAGAAGGCCGCAAAGGTCGCAGGTGATCTGATCCGTGAAGGCCACAGCGCAACATCGCAGATGCTCGACGTGACTGACGACGACGCCTTGGGTTCAGCGATCGATGGCACTGTTAAAAGCCTTGGCCGCCTGAATGTCTTGCATTCTCATGCGGGCTACCAGACCGAAGGCAGCCTCGAGGACGTGTCGCTGGAAGGAATGGATCTTTCCTGGAAACTGAACGTGCGGTCACACTTCATGGCTTCTCGCGCTGTGGTAGGCCATATGAAATCCCAGGGCGGTGGCAGTGTCATCATCACATCGTCAAATTCTGGCGTGCAATATGACCGCGAAATGATTGCATATGCCACGACCAAACATGCTGTGGTGGCAATGACGCGTCAAATGGCAGCCGATTACGCTAGGTACAATGTGCGTTTCAATGCGCTTTGCCCCGGGTTCATCGATACGCCTTTCAATGCGGGATTTGAAAAACAGATGGGCGGACGCGGGGAACTGGAAAACTACATTTCCCGCAACATTCCCATGGGTCGCTGGGGAACTGCAGACGAAATTGCCAATTCGGTGCTGTTCCTCGCTTCCGATATGTCGTCATTCATGACAGGACACGCATTGGTCGTGGATGGCGGGGAATCCATCTGACTTCCGAGCGCACGGTGTTGACTATTACTAGAGATTGACCCGGATATCCGTCTGGCGGCAACCCCATTCGATCACGCTAGAGCGTTTCCGTCCTTTTCTGAATCGGATCGGATTCCCAAATAAGTTTTGTTCTGATTCACTGATGCTGGCTGGGGCACCGTAAAGTTAACCTACACCGTGCAAAAATGTTGCGCACGGCTTTAGCCTATGTGGTTTGCAGGCGTGCTATTTGGTTCCACAGCTCCATCGCTTCGGTTCTCAGTTCGCGGTGGTGGTCTGATGAGATCTCGTGGCGTGGAATGTGAAAAAGGTTGGCGACAGGGTCATGAATAGAAACGAAACGCTGGAGATGTCGGGCTGACTTGAAACCCTTCATGATCCGTTCTCGTCGCCGGGTCGGTTGATGGGAGTTCTCCGCTCGGTTGTTCAGGCCCTTGTGCGAACGATGCTCAACGCCGGGCATGATGTCGCGCTTTGCTGCGCCGTAAGATCGCAGTTTGTCGGTGATCATGACGCGGGGCGAATGCCTCTGTCCTTTCATAAGCTTTCGCATAAGGCGTTTGGCGGCCTTGGCGTTGCGGCGGCTCTGCACCAGAACATCCAGAACAAAACCGTCCTGATCGACGGCGCGCCAGAGCCAGTGTTTCGTGCCGCCAATGGAGATGACGACCTCATCGAGGTACCATTTGTCGCCAAGCTTGCCGGCGGATCGCCTCCGGATATCATTGGCGAAATGCCTGCCGAATTTCTCCACCCAGAAGCGCACGGTCTGGTGCGAAACGATGATGCCACGCGCCGCCAGCAAATCTTCGACCATGCGCAGGCTGAGCGGAAAACGAATATAGAGCCACACGGCGTGAGCAATCACTTCAGCTGGAAACCGGTGGCGGCGATAAAGGCTATCACGAGTGACTTGGGTCATGCTGAAAGATCGCACAGCTCGATCGCAGACAGGTTAACTTTACGGTGCCCTCCGGTCTCCTCTCAGGCCGTGCACTTGAACATCTCCTGAAGCGATAGGTCGTTATTTGGCTATGAAAGCGGGGGTCACAGATTGTCAGCGCCGGCACCGCCACTCAACGGCGTTTCGGACCGTAGCCCCGCTTACGCTTTCTTCTAAGTACATCCAGCAACAACTCGAGGGCGTCCAACTCTCGTGTAAAATAGTGTCGTTTTTCCTGTCCCTTTGAACCGATCCTCCCCCATCGCCGAGCGACACATATTTCGCCAAACAGGGACGTTGAGAGTGAGAGAACATAAAAGCGAGCCAAATTTTTCGAGGCGTCCCTACGTTCTATACGGATCTGACAAGACTGTGTGTTCATGTGGCCAGGATCGGTGAACTGTGTCTACTCGTCCAACGACTATTTTGAATCGGTTGTCCTCGGTCGATTCACATTGTTGATGAGGGTGGCACCTCGGCATCATCCGTCGCTGCTGTCGCTTGATCGGCAGCTCGTACATCAAGTAAACATTCGGCTTGAGGCTGCGGAGGATATGGCCGGAGGGCTTCTGGCAGGTCATCGAACTCAGCTTGTGGTGTTGGCAAACCGTGTTACCAAGCGAAAGGTGCTTGATGGTGAAGAGGTGAGAGCGGTGTTCAGTGCAGGCAGGAACGCAGCATCGGAAAACGCAAAGGAGCCGTGAAACCGCGGTCCAGAAAGCTCTTACCGCTTTGCCAGATCCGACTCCTCCGATTCTGATCTCAGCCCCGGCGATTCGAAAACTTACTCGAGTGTTGCCGACTTCCAAGAAGGCGCGTGGGACCAAGCATGACTGGAAGCCGGCGCACCACGCAAGATGTTCCAACCTGGCGCACATTTCAGGCGGCCAGCCTAGACTATCGAGTGCGCCTCTGCATGTATTAAGTGTAAATCTGGAAGCTGGCTGTACCCGTTCACGGCAACTAGGACCAATGGCTTGGTAAAAGTCACCAAATACCCAGGGCGGTATCGGTTCACAGCCCCTGCCCTCTAACATTTCGGGCTGGTATGCAGTGACGGTGCTCTGCGTCGCTCTGATGCCGGGCGACATAATTGCGACCGGGACACCCGAAGGTGTCGGCCTGGGCCTGACGCCGCCGCGCTTCTTGGGCGTGGGTGATGTGGTCGAGTTATCCGTCGAGGGCCTTGGAACGCAACGCCAGATCGTGGTGGAGCAATAGCGAATTGCGAATCAGCGCAGATCTTCTTCAGCTGACTAAATGGCGTTGCTATTCCTATGGCGCCGGAGGTTCCGTGGAGGATTGATCAGGCGTTGGAGCACCAGCCGCTGTCGAAATGGTCTCGCTTTCTCGACATCCTGCCAAACCTGGATGGTAGCTGCCTCATGGTTCCCCGCGGGGAACAGGCTCCGAATCGATTTTTCATGGATCGAAAGTGACCGAGGGAACACTCCATTCTATGGAGTTCCCCGCGGGGAACTCTGGGGTGTCGGACTTATATGTGCAAAGATGAACGCTTTGCAGCTGCTCCCGAATCGGGATATCTGTTGCTACGATAAATTGCGAAATTTGCGATTTTTTGCGTAGTCACAGTGTGTTTAATCTTCTGTTAACCATACAGGGTAATACAGTGGATTATGACACCACGGAGCAACACATTGACTCGTCATTTGAACAGTCTGGACTTTATGCAGAGGTTTTCCAACAAGTTGGATCACGCTTTGCGCAATTTGTCGCTGGCGCAGTTTCCGCCAGATGCACACCGCATCATGCGAACATTTGCGTCCTCGGAGGTGGCAAGTCTGCTGGGGGTTACGGAAGCCTACATACGCCAGATCTCACTCAAGGGCAGGGGCCCCGAACCGGAAGTCACCGGCAATGGCCGCCGCCTTTATACCGTGGAGCAAATTCTCGAACTGCGCATGTTGCTGGCCGAAAACGGCCGCAAGAAATGGATCAATCCGCGCCGGATTGAAGGCGAGGCCTGCCAAGTGATTGCCGTCACCAATTTCAAGGGCGGTTCGTCCAAGACCTCGACCACCATCCATCTTGGCCATTATCTGGCCTTGAGAGGCTACCGGGTGCTCACCATCGATCTCGATCCGCAGGCCTCGCTGACCGCCCTGCACGGCTCCTTGCCGGATTTCGATCCGCGCGAGGGCGACACGTTTTACTCTGCCATCCGCTTTGACGACCCGGTGCCGACCCAGTCACTGATCCACAAGACCCATATTGAAGGCTTTGATGTCATCTGCGCCGGGCTCGAACTTACCGAGTTCGAAACCGCCGTTGCACTTGAAATGCGCAAATCCGGCGGCACCGAATTCCTGTTGCGCGCGGCCCAGGCGATTGCCCAGGTCGAGGACAATTATGATGTCATCCTGATGGATTCGGCCCCGTCGCTGAACTTTTTGACCTTGTCGTCGCTGACGGCGGCGACCGGGGTTCTCATTCCGGTTCCCGCCCACATGCTCGATGTCGACTCGACGGCGAAATTCCTCGAGCTTGCCGGATCCTACATGCAGATCCTCAACGACATGGGCACTAGGGCGGAGTGGGATTTCGCCAAATTCCTAATCACCAAATTCGAGCCGAACGACCATCCGCAAGCGAATATGATGGCCTTGATGCGACAGGTTTTCGGCAATGATCTGCTGCTCAACACGGTGATAAAATCCACAGCCGTGGCAGATGCGCTAACCTGGAAGCAGAGCCTGTATGAAGTACAGCGCTCGCGGTTCTCGGCACCCAAGACCTATGACAGGGCGATGGAATCGATCAATGGTGTGAATGCAGAGATCGAGGATCTGCTGACAAATGCATGGGGACGCAAATGAGCCGGAAAGATTCCAAAGGCATGTTCGCCAATGTGCTGGGCAAGCTCAGCGATGATCAGGACGGGGCCGAATCCGGTGCAACATCCGGGGCAGGGCAGGGCATGGCGCCGCCCGAACGGGTGATGTCGTCGCCGCATCTGAAAAAGGTTGCCGCCGGGGTTCGCCAGATCCAGGAGCGTGGCGAACTGGCCGAACGGGTGCTCAAGGATGGCGGCTATGTTAGTGAACTCGAGCCGTCAGAGATTGTGCCGTCTAGCATTCCGGACCGGTTTGCCGGGGCCTATGACGAGGCCGCGATTTCGGAACTCGTCAATTCGATGCGTGAGCGCGGGCAGATCGTGCCAGGCCTGGTGCGTCCGCTCAAGGATGATCCGCAGCGCTACCAGATCGTCTATGGCCGCCGGCGTTTGGCTGCGGCGCAGAAGCTGGGGCTGAAATTCAAGGCTATCATCCGGCCGCTTGATGATGCCGAAGCCATTGTCTTCCAGGGCGAGGAGAACACGGCCCGCAATGATCTCACCTTCATCGAGAAATGCAATTTTGCCTTCGCGCAGGAGGAGGCGGGCTATGACCGGGCAACCATCTGTGCGTCGCTGTCGACCGGCAAATCGCATGTTTCCGAGATGATCCGGATTGCCGCGACGCTGCCGCAAAGCCTGCTGCACGCCATCGGTCCGGCGCCCGAGATCGGCCGGCGCCGCTGGCTCGAGCTGGTGGACAAGTGGGCGGCGTTTCCCAAGGCCCACACAATGGTCGAGGAGCTGCTGGCCAGCTCCGGCACTAAAATGTCGAGCGAAGACCGCTTTGCCCTAGCGCTGTCGGCGATGTTCGAAAAGGCACTGGCCCCCGAGCCTAAGGCACCGCAGCGCGAGACCATCATGTCCAAGGGCATGAAGCTGGCTGAGGTTAGCTATGGAAATTCAGGGGCGCGGATGAGCTTTGCCAAATCGGTTCCACCCGAATTTGTCGCCTATCTGGCCGGACAAATGGAAACCATTCACGACGCCTATCTCCAGGAGATTAGGGCGAAGATCAACGACAAACGGAGTTAGTGCAACGCAATAGAAAAAGGCCCCCAAACGTCGCCGTCGTGGAAGCCCTTCTCGTGTCTAGCAGCTAGAGAATCGCACTTCCCCGAATCACAGTCAAGAGTGTTTGGCGCCATTTTGGTGAATGAATTTCTATTGCCTTTTGAAAGGTGAAAGAAAATGCAGCTCGACCATATCACGACGCCTTTCGGGCGGCGAACGATGACCTATGCCATGTTGGCAGACCAGATAATGGCCGCCGAAATCGACGACGACGCGAGTGTCGACAAGTGGAAGATCTACCAGGCACTGTGTGAAGCCCGGCCCCGCCTGGGCATCACCGACCGGGCGTTGGCTGTGCTTTCGGCGCTGATCAGCTTCTATCCCAAATCCGAGCTTGCGGCGGGCGACAGCCTGGTCGTATTCCCTTCCAATGCGCAATTGTCACGCCGCGCGAACGGCATGGCCGAGCAGACCATCCGCCGGCACCTTGCTGTTCTGGTCTCGTCCGGACTTCTCATCCGCAAGGATAGTGCCAATGGCAAGCGTTTTGCCAGGCGCAGCCGGGCTGGTGAAATAGATGAGGCTTTCGGCTTTTCGCTTAAGCCGCTGCTGGCCCGTGCCGAGGAGATCGCGCAGCTGGCCGCGGAGGTGGAAGCTGAGCGCTTGCACATGCGTCGCATGAAGGAGCGGTTGACGATCTGCCGACGCGATGTGCTCAAGCTGATAGAAACGGCGCTGGAGGAGGGGGCTGCGGGCGATTGGCTGGCGGTTCAAGACGAGTACCGGGCGATATTTGCGGGCTATCCACGCAAGCCGACGCTGGAGATGACGACTGCTGCACTTGAGGCGATTGAGTTCCTACGCGAAAACATCCTCAACCAGTTGGATATCCAGATAAAATCCACCAAATCAAGCGGCAATGCCCATGAAAATGAGCGTCATAAACAGAATTCAAAACCAGACTCCTCTATTGAATCTGAACTACGCTTAGAAAAAAAGCGAGGTGTAGATTGCGATCCCGTCAACCATAACGACGTGGAGCCGGAAACGATGGACATGAAGTCGACGGCGTCCGGGGTGGGGCAGGGCGCCGCAATTGGGCAAAGCCGGGGGCAAGCCGATAACCTGGCCGGGTTTGCTCGGCACCCGTTTCCGCTCGGCATGGTCTTGTCGGCCTGCCGCGAGATCAGCGATTACGGGCCGGGTGGAGTCATTTCCAGCTGGCGGGATCTGATGGGAGCCGCGGTGGTGGTCCGCTCGATGCTGGGCGTTTCGCCGTCGGCCTATGAGGAGGCCTGCGCGATTCTCGGCCCTGAAAACGCCGCCACGGTCATCGCCTGCATTCTTGAACGGGCCGGTCATATCAATACCGCCGGCGGCTATCTGCGCGATCTGACTAGCCGTGCCGAGCGCGGAGAATTCTCGCTCGGACCGATGCTGATGGCGCAGATTCGTGCCAATGGAACCGGCGAAAGGCGGGCAGGGTGAGGGTTGTGCACTGCCACTACGCGGTATATATTGACGGTATGAAAAAGGAGCAGGTTCTCATGACAGGTACACTTAAGCGCAAGACCTCGGTGACACTGGATGCACATGCGCTCGACAGCGCGAGAGACCTGCAGATCAATGTGTCCGCTGTGGCTGAAGCAGCCCTTCTCAAGGCAATCGGGGAGGCCCGCAACAGGAAATGGCAGGCTGAAAACGCCGATGCATTCGCAGCGCAGGCAGAATGGCATGAGCGCAATGGTCATCCTCTCGCCGATATCATCGCGGCCCCGGGTGGTTCCTCGTGGAACAGCTGAGCCGGTATGATGTGGCTAAATATCAGGGTGTGTTGATGGTCGTTGTTGAAAGCGACCTGTTGCCACCTGATCCAGCCGTCGTCGTCATTCCTCTGCTGCCGGACTATCCGGCAGTCAAGCTGCTAAACCCCGGAATTGAGGTTGACGGAACGCATCTCGTTCTCGCTACGCGGCTGATTGCTGCAGTACGCAGGGCAAGTCTGCAGCGGGTCGGAAATGTGGCGGAGCAGGGCGACCAGATAACACGCGCGGTCGATGTTCTGATGGCGGGTGTTTAGAGGACTAAACCATCGGGGCTACTGAGGGCGTCTAAAGCCCCGCCGCTTTGGTCAAATTGACCCGGAATCGATCACGGCGTCGCTGGTATTTTCGGGTCATTTCTGCAGATGCATGACCAAGTTGCTTTTGCACGTAGCGCTCATCGACCTCGGCGGATGAGGCAAGCCCGGCGCGTAACGAATGGCCGGCAAACAGCTTCTCCCGGTCAGCTTCTGACAGATCGCTGCGAACGCCAGTCGCAAGGGCTGCGCGTTTGACCAGGCGGGCCACTTCCTGATCGTTCAGCCGATCCGGCCCGACATTCTTGCCTTTTCCGGTCACGCGGCGGAAGAGGGGGCCCTTGGCGAGCTTCGCGAACTTGATCCAGGTCTCAACTGCAGTAACCGGGCAGGTGGCATCTGAAGACCCGCGTCCTACCTCAACCTCACGCCAGCCGGTCTTGCCGCGGAGTGTAATGAGAAGCCCCTTGTCGAGGATTTCGATCCAACCACGACCGTCTTCGGTCTGGTCGCGGCCGAGGTCGAGGCCAGTGATTTCCGATCGACGGAGACCACCGGTGAAGCCGATGAGCAGCATCGCGCGGTCGCGCATACCCCGCAGCGTACCGCGATCGACTGTTTCAAGCATGGCGATCAGGTCTTCCGGCAGCAGCGCCTCTTTTTGCCGGGGAGGGGCTGCGTGGGTGTTGCGGATGCCGGCCATCACTGTGGCGATGGCGCGATCCTTGCGGTCGAGCGTCATGCCGCGCTGGGTACAATTCCAGCCGATGGCCGAGAGGCGCCGCTCGATGGTCGAGACGGCGTTTGGCTTCACGCCGCGCTCGGCCGCCCCGGACGCACAGGCGGTGATGTAAAGTCCTACGACCTGCGGATCGGGCGGGAGAGGAGAGAGGTTGTGGCGCCGGCACCAGACGGTAAAATGCTTCCAGTCGCTGGCGTAGGCGCGGCGGGTAGCGGCGGAACTCGCAGCCTCGACGTAGGAGCGGGCGCGATCGGTAAGGTCGCGGAGATGCGCCGGCATGCCGGCATTGATCTCCGGAAGAGGGGAGGGGAGCCCGGCTGACATCCCGGTCGCGGAAACATCACGGGAAACTGCCGTGCTGTGGGGCGGCGCTGAGCTGTCCTGAGCGTCATTTTCGGGGTTCTGGTCGCTGATTTGAGCCATTCCCTCTATAAAGAGCATAATGAGTGATAATGCAATCTTATCCATCATAAAAAGATCACGACAGGCAGTGCGGAAAAGGCCAATATCGATAGCATAAACCGCACATCCGGTGTAGCGTCACTGGCATGGATTCGTTGCCACTTGCCCCGACATCAATGCCGATTCGGTTGTCCGCCTTGCCGGGATGGTCGCGGTCGCGCGGCCGCGATGTCTCGGAGTCGGATGCGGCCTTTGCAGCCGGCATCGCCCTGAAATCTCTTGATGATCTGGTTCAGCTGGATCCGGTCTGGGCAGGGTGCTGGCGCTCCCGGCAGGCGCTGAAATGTGCAGCCATTGCCGTGCGGCTGACGGGCCGAACCGAGGACGAACACGCGTTGCGTGACGCGGTTTTGCTCACTGCCCCAGGAGATGATCCCGGACCGGCCGGAAAGGTCTTTTTGGCCACGAAAAGATGGCCAGACCGATCCGGTGGTGTCACCACGACCTTCGTGAAAGAGCTCGCTGACTTGTTGGCGCTTGGATGGGATGAAGACCTTGCAGCGATGCCCGATCTGGTCGATGCTGCGCTTCAGTCCGGGCGGGCGGCTCCCTTCGTGGTGGCGGACCTGATAACAGCGATTTCTGCCGTTCGCCCGGACGCCGAAGTGCTGGCGTTTATTCTGGCCGACAGTGTCCTGGCGCAAAAACTCAAATGGCCAAAACCTGTCCCGCTTCTGCTGTCCGAACGCTATGGTCCAGCCTTCCGCACCATAGGGGGAAGAGGGCGCGTGCGCCCTGGCGAACCGGCATTCGCCGGGGCGCTTTGTTTGGCTCTTGTTGACGCCACGGAAGGCGCTCTGCGGTCAGCCGGCGAGATCGTCCGCCGAGCAGATCAGCTTGTTGCTGCGGCCCCAAAAGTCCGCACCAAAGGAGCCGAACCGGTGATCCAGGCATTGCTCAATGAGGATGCGATTGCGGCCTCAGCACCCGGCACCAACCTGTCCCGTTGGGCCGCAACCCGCCTGTTCGAACGGCTGGAGAGTTTTGGCGCCGTGCGTGAACTCTCCGGCCGCTCGTCCTTCCGGATCTATGGATTGTGACGATGACCGGAGCTGGTGAAGCAAAGAAAACTCGAAAAAAGACGAATGTTGCAGCCGAACGGCTGTTTGATCGGGAGTTGGGGGATCTGCCGGCGGACTTGCGGTGGCGGGAATGGATGATGCGAGTCGAGGCTGTGATTTTTGCCTCAGCGGAGCCAGTGACGCGTGAGATTCTGGCGCGGGTGGTCGGGAAGGACTGCAGCATCGATCTGCTGATTGAAGATCTGCGTGAGGAGCTTCGTTCCAGGCCCTATGAGCTGGTTTCGGTCGCCGGTGGCTGGCAGCACCGAAGCCGTTCGGCTTACGCGTCCGCAATCCGGGCATCGGCGGCGCCGACGCGCTCGGCTGCCGCAGTGTTGTCCGAGCACGAGTCGATGGTGCTGATGGCGATTGGTTATTTCCAGCCCGTGACGAGAAGCGAACTGTCGAAGATCTTTGGCAAGGAGGTTTCTCGTGACACGATCAGCGCTTTGCGGGGGGCGGGGTTTGTTTCGTCGGGACCGCGCAGCCCGACGCCGGGCGCGCCCTATACCTATGTAACGACGAAGCACTTTCTGTCGGCATTTGGCATGGAGACTCTACGTGACTTACCCGACATGGAGGCACTTGAGGATGCGGGGTTTATTAGCCGTCATGCTGTCCGGACAGAACAGGCTTCGTTAGAACCGGATGATGATGACGAGGTGGCGGAATAGCCAAAGTACCTGCTGTTGGTGGTGGTAGTGGACACAGAAAGTAGCGTTCACCGATGATTTCGTCGGCATGAAGATCCAGCCGTTCTGGATCAAGAAAGAAACAAAAAAGATCGAAGGCAGCAACTTCATCGTGGATTCGATGTTCAAGGCGTTTGCCGTGCGTGACGGCAACCTGATCACTGGTCAGCAGCAGTTTTCCGGTGCGGCGGCAGCCGAACTGGTGGTCCAGACGCTGGGCCGCTGACGAATAACCGGGCGGCCCCAAGACATGGCCGTACGGGACATTTTTACCCCTGCCTCTTACTGAGCAAACGCTCTATCGAAAGCAATGCCTGATACAGCCCGATCGAAACAAGTACGGCGACTAGCGCCACAGACCAGATCATGCCGTAATCCAGATACCCGCGGGATTGGTTGAGCAGGTTTCCGGGCACCGTAAAGTTAACCTGTCTGCGATCGAGCTGTGCGATCTTTCAGCATGACCCAAGTCACTCGTGATAGCCTTTATCGCCGCCACCGGTTTCCAG
>NZ_JACIYP010000065.1 GCF_014359905.1 Hoeflea sp.
TCGGGCAGAGGGCGACGCAGGCGTTGCACTCGACGCAAGCCCCCTGGATCAGCCCCTGGGCGGCCGCCTTCTTGGCATGGCGGCCGCGCGGCTCGCCGCGCCAGTCGTTGTAGGTCACCACCAGCGAGTTCTCGTCGAGCATGGCGGCCTGGATGCGCGGCCAAGGGCACATGTAGATGCAGACCTGCTCGCGCATCAGCCCGCCGAAGACGTAGGTAGTGGCGGTCAGGATGGCGACGGTGATATAGGCGATCGGCGCCGCATTGCCGGTGGCGAAATTGACCAGCAGGGTCGGCGCATCGGCAAAATAGAAGATCCAGGCGCCGCCGGTGGCGACCCCGATCATGATCCAGACCGCGTGCTTGACGACCCGCTTGGATAGCTTCGACACGCTCCAGGGCGCGTCTTCCAGCTTCATGCGCTGATTGCGGTCGCCCTCGATCGCCCGCTCGACCACCAGGAACAGATCGACCCAGACGGTCTGCGGACAGGTGTAGCCACACCACGCCCGGCCGACCGCCGAGGTGATCAGGAACAGCCCGAACCCCGCCATCACCAGAAGGCCTGCGACGAAGAAGAACTCCTGCGGCCAGATCTCGATGAAGAAGAAGTAGAACCGCCGGTTGGCCACGTCGAGCAGCACCGCCTGATCGGGTGCGAACGGTCCGCGGTCCCAGCGCAGCCAGGGCGTGATGTAGTAGATGCCGAGCGTGACCAGCATCACCAGCCACTTGAACCGCCGGTAGGTGCCTTCCGCGCGTTTCGGGAAGATCTTCTTGCGCGCTTCATAGAGCGGCTTGCGCTGCCAGGCGGCGTTGACCGCCTCGGCGTCAAGCCGTTCGATCTGCTCAAGCTCGTCTGAAATTTCGGAAGGCGTGTGTGTATTCATCTCGGGCACCATTGGTTGGACCGCACCATGCCCCCGCCACCGTGCACACGCCTTGATCAAGATCAAGCGACCAAAGCCACATCGCTGGTGCAGCATTAAGTCGCGGCCCCTTGCGCCAGGACGCCGGGCGAAAGGGCCCAGACCAATGCATGTCGCGCAAAAGTGCGCAGCGGTTTTGCGATAACGACATGCAAATCCAAAAGGTTAACGCGCGTCACCTCAATCCGGATGAATGCGACGCGCGTCAGCCGTCGCGCATCAGGCAATCAGGCCGGTGCGCTCGATAACCCACCATATCGCAATGCAGCCGATGGCCAGCGACATCGGCATGGTGACGCGGGCGCGGTACCAGCTCCTGTCGGAAAACCAGGCGCCGAACAGCGCATAGCAGCCGGCGACCACCGCCAGCTGGCCGGCCTCGACCCCGACATTGAAGCCGATCAGGCCGCTCGCGAAATGCGCGGGCGACAGGCCGAACTCGGTCAGGACCCCGGCAAAGCCCAGTCCGTGCAGAAGCCCGAAGCCGAACACCACGAAGGGCCGCCACGGGCTCAGGCGGCTGGTCGCGAGATTCTCGATGGCGATATAGACGATCGACAGCGCGATCAGCGGTTCGACGATGCTGGCGGGCAGCGAAATCACCCCGAGCATGGCGAGCGCCAGCGTGACCGAATGGGCGACGGTGAAGGCGGTGATCTGGATCAGCAGCGGCTTGAGCCGCGGCGACAGCAGGAAAAGCCCGACGACGAACAGGATGTGATCGAGCCCCTTGGGCACGATGTGGGTGAAGCCGATGCCGATGTAATCCAAGAACACCTGGCCGGCGCTCAGGCTCAGCCCGCCCTCCACGGGAATGGGCGCGCTCGGACTGCCGTCATCGAGATAGACCGAATAGCTGTAGGCGCCCTCGATATCCGGCACCCGGACGACGCTCGGCCCGAAGGCGGGATCGAACGAATAGGCGACTTCGGTTGCGCCCGGTGGCAGCGCGCCCTGCAACGTGATCCGGCTCAGCCGGGCAAAATCCGTGTCGCCGACCGGCTCGAACCCGGTCTCGACGATTTCGAGGGGGATGCTCTCCTCCCCCGCCTTGAGCCGGACGCCTTCGAGAAACCGGGTCCTGAACCGGTCGAACTCGGCTGCCAGCCCGGCCTCGTCCAACAGCCGCAAGTCGTCGTAGCGCCGCGCGTTGGGACTGTCGTCGGTATCCGCATGCGCGACGCCGATTTCGGCGAGGGCTGCTTCCAGGATCAGCGACATCTCGAGCCTGACCGCATTCCTGTCGGGGAACGTCAGATCGACGATCGCCGGCCGGATTTCATGCGCGCGCGCGCCGGGTGCGCCGGATGCAAACACAAGTACGGCCGCCATCAGGCTCATCAAGAGGCCTGCAGGCACTTGATTTATCGCGCGGGAGAACAGATTCATCCTGAAAGCCTCATTGGAGAAACATGATGTCACGACCGGCAAGCCGCATGATGGGTTTCGCGATACTTGGACTTGGCATGGCCGCAAGTCCAGTCACGGGGCATGAATTCTGGATTGCCCCGCAGGATTACACGGTTGCCGCGGGTGACGAAATCCGGGCCGACATCCGCATCGGCCAGGACTTCAAGGGCGATGCGTTCCCCTACATTCCCTCCCGCTTCACCGCGTTCCAGCGCCATGACCGCGAGGGCGAAGGCGATGTGGACGGCACCACCGGAGACCTGCCGGCGCTGTCGCTGGTCCCCCGCGGCGAGGGGCTCACGATTGTCACCTATGTCTCGGTGGCCGAGCGGATCCGGTTTCAGGGCTGGGAGAAATTCGCCGAATATCTCCACTACGAGGGCCTCGCCACAATCCCCGCCCGCCATGACGCCCGCGGACTGCCGCGCGACGAGATCCGCGAACTCTACACCCGCTGCGCCAAGACGCTTGTCGCCGTGGGCGATGCTTCTGCCGATGAGGACCGTCCGACCGGCATGCGGCTGGAACTTGTCGCCGGGGAGAATCCCCAGGCGCTTTCACCCGGCGCGGAGATGAGCTTCACCCTGCTGTGGGAGGGCGAACCGCTCAGGGACACGCAAGTGGCCCTGTTCCGCCGCGGCGCGGACGGCGGCGACGCCACCCGGAGCGTCACCCGGACGGATGACGAGGGCAAGGCAAGCTTCAGCCTCCCCGGCAACGGCGCCTACCTGGCCTCCGCCGTGCACATGATCGAGGCGCCCGCCGACCGCAATGCCGACTGGGAGAGCTACTGGGCTTCGCTGACGTTCGGAGTGGAATAGAAGGTGTCTGGGTAACTATGGGCGGATTGCGGGCTTTCGCCGCACGTGCGAGAAGCTCACTTCAGAGGGGAACAAACGGCCATTTACCACCCATTTGATCATTTCGTCGATGCTGCATCATGCACCAAGGCGTAGCAATGCGCAGAAAGCGAGCTTAGCAGAGTTTGGCCCGTTTCCCGCCAGCAGCCTTTTGTTTAACGCAAGGGGAAGTTGAATTCGTCAAGACTGAGAGCCTGTGCCGTCAGTTTGTAGCTGGTTTATAAATTCAGCTTCTGCGGCTGTTGGTCGCCTAAAGAGCATCTCCGTCCGCATTCCTGTGCCATAACTTTGGCGAAGCTTTTCTTTTGGGACACCGTGCTCCAAAGACAACCTCTCGATCAACTCCGCGGTTTGCGCTTCAACTGTTTCATTCATACGCCTAATCAGTGCCGAAAGCATGGTGACGCATGAATCTAAATCCAATACACGACCGTCTGCACTAATGAAGAAATTGCCGCAGGGAAGTCGAAGGTCGTCGCCTGGTGTCCTACCTCGGCTAAACGCTTCGCCTGGACGAACCGGTTCGATTTGATGCGAAACGAGAAGAGCATCATGCCCCGAGTGCCCCGCCAATTCTGGATCCAGGCAATAGGACACGCATCCAAACAGGCTTCGCTCCGCGTCTTTCTTTGCAGAGATGTTCGATATCTTTGAGTGCAAGTGGTCAGTACGGTTTCGCAAGTGCGCTGCCTCAGATGAAACATCCAAGAATGCGGTGACTCTAGGGCCGGAGGCAACCTCGCCAAGACGTTCCAGCAATTTCCGGACAGCGTACAATTGGTCAACGAAAGACCAAGCATGCAAAACCAATGCTGTGCTGGCTCCAGCATCATTTTCTGAGGCTGTAGCCAATGCAACTTCCACCAGATTGCAATATGCCGCGGCAGCTAGGTCTGCTGTAACTCTTACAGCATCAATTGTCAGTCTTTGCTCGGCGGCAATTACCATTGGAAGCGTCTTTAGAAACGCGTCGGATGGAAGCATTGAGCCGCCCTTCACTAGAGAGTACGGATGGTCTTCCGAAAAGATCAGCTTGCTAGAGTCCATACACCAAACATGACCCACAACGCCTGATGCTGCAACTTCACTAAATGATTGGCGCCCAAGATTTCGGCGACTTTAGCGAAGGGCCGCTTCGGTAAAGCCGCACCGCAGCGACGGGAGCCATCATGAACGGCCGCTTCGGCCCGGAAGCTGACAAGTCCCTTGTGGTCTCATGCCGTGGGGCAAAGACAAGTGCAGGCGCGATCGTTCCGGCATGATCTGCGGGCTGGCGCCTCTACCCGCTCCCAATAAAAAACCCGCCGGACCTGCGTCCGGCGGGGTTTCGTTGCATTCGGCCTGGCCCTACGGCGCAGAACCGAGCCGATCTTACTGGCCGCCGCCCAGCGTGTGGACGTAGACAGCGAGCTGCTTGATCGTCGGTTCGCCCAGCCGGCCCACCCAGGCGGGCATGACGCCGTGCTTGGGATTGCGGATCTGCGAGGCGATCTGGGCTTCGGTCGAGCCCTTGAGCCAGATGCCGTCCGACAGGCGCGGCGCGCCGAGTTCGGGCATGCCTTCGGCATTCTCGCCGTGGCAAACCGCACAGTTATCCGTAAACACCACCTGGCCTGCGTCAACCAGCGCAGGGTCGGACGGGGTGCTGCTGAGGCTTACCACATAGGAGACGACCTCGTTGACCTGCTGTGGCTCGAGAATGTCGCCAAAGGCCGGCATTTCCGACAGGCGCGTGTCGTCATCGCCCTGGTAGCGGATCCCGTGCGCTATGGTGAGGTAGATCTGGTCGATCGTTCCGCCCCACAGCCAGTCATCATCATTGAGGTTGGGATAGCCCACGGAGCCCGCGGCGCCCGAGCCGTGGCACTGGGCGCAGTTGACCTTGAAGGCGGAAGACCCGCCGGCAATGGCAAACTGCAGCAGTTCCCGGTCGCCGGCGATCTCCTCGACCGGCGTGGCCGCGATCTTGTCGAGCATCGCGCCCTGCGCGGCCTTGGCGTCGGCCAGGTCTGCCACCACGTTGGCCCGGCTGGAATAGCCCAGATA
Organism: Hoeflea sp.; assembly: GCF_014359905.1. Lineage (GTDB taxonomy): Bacteria > Pseudomonadota > Alphaproteobacteria > Rhizobiales > Rhizobiaceae > Hoeflea. The sequence continues at coordinate 5,245 of NZ_JACIYP010000065.1, forward strand.
GCCCTGGGTTGCCCCGCCGAACCATGGAATGGCCGGATAGAAGAACATGTAGCCAACCGCCCAGATGATGCAGGCGTAGAACGTCCACAGCCACCAGCGCGGCAAGGGGTTGTTCAACTCGCGGATGCCATCCCATTCATGACCGGTGGTCTCGACGCCGGACACGTCGTCAATGTGTTTTTCGGACATGTCTCAGTCCTCCTTCAACGGGATTTGTGCTGCATCCTCGGCGGCTTTCCTGCCGCCGGGCCTCAGCGTGAAGAGGATCACGCCAACGAAGAAGACAAACAGGAAGACAAGTCCCCAGCTGTCGGCGAAGTGGCGCATTGCGGTGTAGGTTTCCATGATCGCGTCTCCTTACCGGTAACCGGAGGCTTCGTCGTAGGTCGAGAAATCGACCAGCGTGCCAAGCATCTGGAGATAGGAGATGAGTGCGTCCATCTCCGTGACCGCGCCGGGATTGCCGTCGAAATCGCCGATCTTGGCCTTGGGATAGCGCTGTTCGAGCCCCGAGGTGTCCGCCACGGGATCGGCTTGCGCGGCCAGATCGGCGGCAGCATTTGCGATCATCTCGTCGGTGTAAGGCACACCGACGAACGCATTTGCCTTCAGGTCCGCCGTGACATTGGCCACCTTGAGCGGCGTTGTCGCCAGGAACGAATAGCTCGGCATGATCGATTCCGGCACGACCGAGCGGGGCTCCATCAGGTGCTCGACATGCCATTCGTTCGAGTAGCGGTTGCCGACGCGGGCGAGGTCGGGCCCCGTCCGCTTCGATCCCCACTGGAACGGATGGTCGTACATCGATTCCGCCGCAAGGCTGTAATGGCCATAGCGTTCGACCTCGTCCCGGAAGGGACGGATCATCTGGCTGTGGCAGACATAGCAGCCTTCGCGGATGTAGATGTTGCGGCCGGCCAGTTCCAGCGGCGAGTAGGGACGCATCCCCTCGACTTTCTCGATGGTGTTCTCGAGATAGAAGAGCGGCGCGATCTCGACGATGCCGCCGATGCTGACGACCACAAGCGAGCCGACCAGGAGGAGCGTCGCATTGCGCTCGATGATACCGTGTTTTTCAATGATTGACATGGTTGTTGTCTCCTACTCTGCCGGCTGCATGGCGGGTTCGCTGCCCGGAATCGGGGCCTCGTTCCGTTCGTGGCCAAGGATGGTCATGAGCACGTTCCATCCCATGATGATGCCGCCTGCGAGGTACATCAGCCCGCCGATGGCGCGGAGCAGATAGTAGGGGAACATGGCCGCCACGGATTCGGCGAAGGAATACACCAGGAAGCCCTGGTCATTGTATTCACGCCACATCAGACCCTGCTGGATTCCGGCAACCCACAGAACCGCCGCGTAGACGACGATGCCGAGCGTGGCCAGCCAGAAGTGCCAGTTGACCAGGCGCATCGAGTAAAGCCGCGGACGGCCCCACAGTTTCGGCACCAGGTAGTAGATCGCGCCGAACGAGATCATGCCGACCCAGCCAAGCGCGCCGGAGTGAACGTGACCGATGGTCCAGTCGGTGTAGTGGCTGAGCGAGTTGACCGCCTTGATCGACATCATCGGACCCTCGAAGGTCGACATGCCGTAGAAGGCCACCGCAATCACCATCATCCGGATGATCGGATCGGTGCGGATCTTGTCCCAGGCGCCCGACAGCGTCATCAGGCCGTTGATCATGCCGCCCCAGGAAGGCATCCACAGCATGATCGAGAACACCATGCCCAGCGTCTGCGCCCAGTCCGGCAGCGCCGTGTAGTGCAGATGGTGCGGACCGGCCCAGATGTAGAGGAAGATCAGCGCCCAGAAGTGGATGATCGAAAGCCGGTAGGAAAACACCGGACGGCCCGACTGCTTGGGAATGAAATAGTACATCATGCCCAGGAAGCCGGCGGTCAGGAAGAAGCCCACGGCGTTGTGGCCGTACCACCATTGCGTCAGCGCGTCCTGCACGCCGGCGAAGGCCGAGTAGCTCTTGATGCCGAGGAACGACACCGGGATCGCCAGATTATTGACGATATGCAGCATCGCGATGGTGACGATGAAGGCCAGGTAGAACCAGTTCGCCACATAGATATGCGGCTCCTTGCGCTTGAACAGCGTGCCCAGGAAGACCACCAGATAGGCCACCCAGACGAGTGTCAGCCACAGATCGACATACCATTCGGGCTCGGCGTATTCGCGGCCCTGGGTGATGCCCAGAAGATAGCCGGTCGCCGCCATGACGATGAACAGCTGGTAGCCCCAGAACACGAACCAGCCCAGATCGCCGCCGAACAGCCGGGCGCGGGAAGTGCGCTGCACCACATAGAGCGACGTCGCGATCAGCGCGTTGCCGCCAAAGGCGAAGATCACCGCCGAAGTGTGCAACGGGCGCATGCGCCCGAAATTGAACCAGGGTTCGATGTTGAGATCCGGGTAGGCAAGCTGGAAGGCGACAACGACGCCCACAAGGAAGCCGACGATACCCCAGAAGGTGGTGGCGATAATGCCGTAGCGCACCACCTCGTCAAAATAACCGGATTTGTCGTCGGCGGATTCGCCGGCAACCTGCGCGAACTGAACGCGCCGCAGCATCAGCACGGTGCTCACCAGAAGCACGACGAACAAGACCCACATATGGGCCTGGAACAGATCGTCCTTGGCGAAAGCCACGCCGAGCAACGCCAGAAAGGCGAACAAGCCCACGGCGATGGTTTCGAATGCGTATTTCATGGTTGGTGTCCCCCAGGGGTATCAAAACGAACCTGGACAGAATTCCGGCGCGCCCGCCCCTCGGGCAAGCCGCCAGCATGGCCAGGCTGCCGCACAAATCGCAGACACGGCAGCATTTTGCCTTGATCCAAGTCAAGGACGCGGACTCTGCGCAACCATAGTCTAGTCATTAAGGGAAATAAGTTCGAACAAAAAACGCTCTCTTACTGGGATGAACTCTCAATGACGGATGATGCCACGATCAGGCAGGCGCACGGCGAAAACCCGATCGCGGCCGTGCGCAAGGCGCACCATGAGCAACTGCTCTTGTGCGACCGGCTGGAGGAAATCGCCGATTCGCTCCCCGACAGTGTCAACAAGCAGAAATGTCTCTACGCCGCGCGTGCCCTTGGACCGATGATCCGAAGCGGTCACCGATTCGAGGAAGATGTGGTCTTTCCGTTGATCTCGGGCCAGCTCGAAGGCGACGAGAAGATCAAGGCGACACTCAATCGTCTGCGGTTCGAGCATTGCGAAGACGAGTGTTTTGCCGAGGAACTGACCGAAGCACTGCATGCCCTTGCGGAAGGGGCGGAGGACATCAATATCGAGGCGACCGGCTACATGCTGCGCGGATTCTTCGAAGCCATGCGCCGGCATATCGCCTTTGAAAACGAGTTCCTGCTGTCCAAGGAAGCGCTGGTCGCGGCGGACAATCTCCGTCTTGCACCAGGTCATTAGAATCCCGTCTCCCGAACTTCGGAAATGCCTGCTGAAAATTCCGCCTGCCAAGGTGTAGAATGTCTTTTCGATCCGATTCGCCGCAACAGGCCGTCAAGGGAATATCCAGCTGCCAGGCAGCGGACTTATCCACAGCCTGTTAATTGCGTGAATCACTTGGATCGGCATTCCCAGGCTGGCGGCGCTCCGGCAGTCAAGTCGCGAAATATCATCCTACGGCGCTGACTCCTTGGTCGAGTTGGACTAGGCAGGTGACGACAAGACAAAGCGCACGGGACACCGACACATGAATGACGCCGCCCGCAAATTCGAACCGATTCCGGCCCGCACGGAAAAAAGCCCGCTGTTTCGTGAGGCGCCGTCCAATATCGAGGCGGAACAGGCGTTGCTGGGGGCGATGCTGGTCAACAATGACGCGTTCTACCGGGTCTCGGACTTTCTCAAGCCCACTCACTTCATGGAACCGCTGCACCGCAAGATCTACGAGGTCGGCGGCGACATCATCCGCATGGGCAAGACCGCCAACCCGGTGACCATCAAGACCTTCCTGCCGGCCGATTCGAAGGTCGGCGACATGACCGTGGCGCAATATCTCGCCCGCCTCGCCTCCGAAGCGGTGACCATCATCAATGCCGAGGATTACGGCCGCGCGATCTACGATCTCGCCCAGCGCCGCTCGCTGATCTCCATCGGCGAGGACATGGTCAACATCGCCTATGACGCGCCGCTCGACATGCCGCCCGGCAGCCAGATCGAGGACGCCGAGCGGCGGCTGTTCGAACTGGCCGAAACCGGCCGCTACGACGGCGGCTTCCAGTCGTTCAACGACGCGGTGTCGCTGGCCATCGACATGGCGGGCGCCGCCTACCAGCGCGATGGCGGCCTGTCGGGCATTTCCACCGGGATTTCCTCGCTTGACGCCCGCATGGGCGGCCTGCAGCCGTCCGACCTGATCGTGCTTGCCGGCCGTCCGGGCATGGGCAAGACCTCGCTCGCCACCAACATCGCCTTCAACATCGCCCAGGCCTATGAGGGCGAGGTCCAGGCCGACGGCTCGATGAAGGCCAGGAACGGCGGCGTGGTCGGCTTCTATTCGCTGGAAATGTCGGCCGAACAGCTGGCCACCCGCATCATCTCCGAGCAGACCGAGATCTCGTCCTCGAAGATCCGCCGCGGCGAGATCACCGAAGCCGATTTCGAAAAGCTCGTCGGCTGTTCGCAGATGATGCAGAAGATCCCGCTCTATATCGACCAGACCGGCGGCATCTCGATCGCCCAGCTGTCGGCGCGCGCGAGGCGATTGAAGCGCCAGCGCGGGCTCGACGTGCTGGTGATCGACTATATCCAGCTGATGACCGGCTCGGGCAAGTCGAGCGACAACCGGGTGCAGGAAATCACCCAGATCACCACGGGTCTGAAGGCGCTGGGCAAGGAGCTCAACGTCCCCATCATCGCGCTGTCGCAGCTCTCGCGTCAGGTGGAAAGCCGCGAGGACAAGCGCCCGCAGCTCTCCGACCTGCGTGAATCGGGCTCGATCGAGCAGGACGCCGACGTGGTGCTGTTCGTGTTCCGCGAGGAATATTACGTCAAGAACGGCGAGCCGCGCCGCTCGGCCGACGAAGTGGTGGCCGACATCAAGACGCCGGAATATCTCGCCTGGGAGGAAAAGATGCTGAAGGTGAAGGGCACCGCCGACGTCATCATCGCCAAGCAGCGCCATGGCCCCACCGGCACCGTGCAGCTGGGCTTCCAGGCGGAATTCACCCGCTTCGCCGACCTGGCCGACAATTCCTACAACCAGTTCGTTCACGACGAGTAGGCGCGGCCCATTGAAATCCCCCTCGCCTCATCCCGATTCAGCCTCGACCGTGCGCCTGATGGTCGACCTCGCAGCGCTTGCCGCCAACTGGGCGACGATGCGCGATCTCTCGGGCAGCGCCCGCTGCGGTGCGGCGGTCAAGGCGGACGGCTACGGCACCGGCGCGGACCGGGCGGCGCCGCGGCTCCTGCGCGAGGGCTGCCGCGACTTCTTCGTGGCCGACGCCAATGAAGGCGCGCGGCTGCGCCCGTTGCTGCCGGGGGCGCGCATCCATGTGCTCAACGGCGTCTTCAAGGGCTCGTTTGCGCAGACGCTTGCCCATGACCTGATCCCGGTGATCAACTCGCCGGAACAGGCGGCTTTCTGGCGCGCCAATGCCGGGACGCGCGCCTACGCGCTGCAGGTCGACACCGGCATGAACCGGCTGGGGCTGACGCCCGAGCAGGCGGCCGCCCACGCGCAGAGCGACGCTCCGCAGCCCTGCCTGGTGATGAGCCATTTCGCCTGCGCCGACGATCCGGAGCATCCGCTGAACGCGCGGCAGATCAAGACCTTTGCCGGCGTCGCGGCCTGCTTTCCGGACATCGAGGCAAGCCTTGCGAACTCCGGCGGGATCCACCTCGGAGCGGCCGCGCACCACCAGCTGACCCGGCCCGGCATCGCGCTCTACGGCGGCGAGGCCGTGAGCGGCGTACAAAACCGCATGCGCCCGGTCGTCACCGCCGAGGCCCGGGTGCTGGTGCTCCGCCACGCCCATGCCGGCCAGTCGGTAAGCTACGGCGCGGCCCATGTCCTGACCCGTGACAGCCGCATCGCGGTCTGCGGCGTGGGCTATGCCGACGGCTTTCACCGGTCGGGATCGGGCGCCGGGGTGCCGTTGCGCGCGAGCGTCGCCCACGGCGCCTATGGCGCGATCCAAGGCGTGCGCGTCCCGGTGCTCGGCAAGATCACCATGGACCTCACCATGTTCGACGTCACCGACCTGCCCGACGGCGCAGTCCAGGCAGGCGACTGGGTCGAGCTGATGGGGCCGACCATCAATGTCGAAGAGGCGGCAACCGCCGCCGGAACCATCAGCTACGAACTCCTGACGTCGCTTGGGCGGCGCTACGAGCGGACATATACAGACTTGTAAGGGCAGTATCAGAATCCGCGAGGATCAAAAGGGACAGACACGTAGACACTTGCTAAGGCAGATTCCAACGAAACGGGCACAATCGGGGTGGGGCGGTGAAGGTAGATGAGCTGAGCCCGCAATCGATCGATTGCTTGTGGCGTTTCGCTCGCGGCGACATGCCGGCGAAGGATTTTGAATCCTGGATCTATCAATCCACCACCATCGAGGACGAGCTTGGGGAACGTGACTATCTCGATGTAATTTCAATAGATTATAAAATATCGGAACAAACCCGCTCCTTCAGGCAGACGCTGCTGGCAATCCTCCCGGCACCCGCCGACTGCGATTGTCACACCCTTTGCGACACTGACTTCATCGAAATGGGAGAATGGGTGCCAGCTGCGGACGTGATCGTGACTGACCGCGAAGTCGACGGCATCCCGTGGCGGTTTAACCTAACGTGCATCATCTGCGAGACACAATGGCTCGTCGCCGTTGAAGAACGGATCTACGATATCTGGCTGATCCGTCGTGCCAGTTGTGCGCCGTGGCCGGAAGTCCTGACCTACCGCGGCCTTCTGGCTTTGGCAAAACGCGCTGCTTCCGGCGTCTGCTATCAAGATCCAACCAACTCGATTGAGATTCCGGCGGCGATTTGCGATCTGGCCGAGGAGAACCCTGGCATACCGCTCAGCGAAATCGTCGCGGTGTTGCCCATCGATGCCGTGACAGCCCATCACCATGCGATCAGAGTGATTGCCCAGCATGACGCCCAAATCACGTTGGATCTGCAAGAGAAGCCGAAAGCCGGATAGTCAGCGAACCTTATGCGCTCATGGTTCTGGTCATCCACCTCACGGCCCGAGAGTTTGACGCTGTGCCCATGCCCTACCTGCACACCTTCAGGGAAATAAGCAGCACGGTTGACAGCGACAAGCTCCGGAATGATAACTCGGCTCACCGGAACATTTAGCGAACACACAGAAAGATCCCACTCTTGGCCAAGACCCGCACCCAATTCGTCTGCCAGTCCTGCGGCACCATTCATTCCCGCTGGGCCGGCAAGTGCGACGGCTGCGGCGAGTGGAACACCATTGTCGAGGACGATCCGACCGCTGGCATCGGCGGCGGCCCGGGTGCGCCGGCGCGAAAAGGCCGGGCGGTGGCGCTGGCGAGCCTTTCGGGCGAAATCGAGGAAGCGCCGCGCATCTCCACGCTGGTGAGCGAACTCGACCGGGTCACCGGCGGCGGCTTCGTGCGCGGCTCGGCGGTGCTGGTGGGCGGCGATCCGGGCATCGGCAAGTCGACGCTTCTGATGCAGGCCGCCGCGGCTCTCGCCCGGCAGGGCAACCGGGTGATCTATGTCTCGGGCGAGGAAGCGGTCGCCCAGGTGCGGCTGAGGGCGCAGCGGCTGGGTGCGGCCGATTCGGGCGTGCTGCTCGCCGCCGAAACCAATGTCGAGGACATCCTGGCGACGCTGGCCGAGGGCAAGCGGCCGGATTTCGTCATCATCGATTCGATCCAGACGCTGTGGAGCGATCTTGCGGGCTCGGCGCCCGGCACCGTCACCCAGGTGCGCACCGGCGTGCACGCCATGGTGCGCTACGCCAAGCAGACGGGTGCTGCCATGGTGCTTGTCGGCCATGTTACCAAGGACGGCCAGATCGCCGGTCCCCGCGTGGTCGAGCACATGGTCGACGCGGTTCTGTATTTCGAGGGCGACCGCGGCCATCACTACCGGATTCTCAGGACCGTCAAGAACCGCTTCGGCGCCACCGACGAGATCGGCGTCTTCGAGATGTCGGACAAGGGCCTGCGCGAAGTCGCCAATCCGTCGGAGCTGTTCCTGGGCGAGCGCAACGCCAAATCGCCCGGCGCTGCGGTGTTTGCCGGCATCGAGGGCACCCGGCCGGTGCTGGTGGAAGTCCAGGCTCTGGTGGCGCCCTCGAGCCTCGGCACCCCGCGGCGCGCCGTCATCGGCTGGGATTCCTCAAGGCTCGCGATGATCATCGCCGTGCTCGAAGCCCATTGCGGCGTGCGGCTCGGCAGCCACGATGTCTACCTCAACATCGCCGGCGGCTACCGCATCACCGAACCGGCCGCCGACCTGGCGGTGGCGGCGGCCCTTGTTTCCTCGCTCGCCGGGCTTGCCCTTCCCGCCGATTGCGTCTATTTCGGCGAAGTCAGTCTGTCGGGGGCCATCAGGCCTGTGGCGCAAACAGCTTTGCGGTTGAAGGAAGCCGAGAAACTGGGATTTGCCAACGCAGTGTTGCCATCGGGATCAGCCGACCTGCCAGCCAAATCGGGGGCGGGTCTGTCGCAGATGGAAACGCTGGCGGATCTGGTGGCACGCATCGCCGGATCCAAGGGTGCGCTGGTGACCGAAGGCGACTAGAGCATCTTTCTGCGTTCCGGCGGAACTGTCTGAACGCAGAAAGATGCTCTAGATTCAAAGTGATAGAGCGTCCTTTGCGCGTCCAGGCGGACGCACGGCGCTCTAGGACGAAACCTGAATTCAGCCCCTCCGGGCGCCCGAGCGGCGATGGGGAGGGCAGAGCCGGAACGGAACGCGACCCAATGCCCATTACCCTTCTTGACGGCATCCTGCTCGGCATCACGCTGTTTTCGGCGGTGCTTGCCATGGTTCGCGGCTTTTCACGCGAGGTTCTGGCGGTGGCCTCCTGGATCGCGGCGGCTGCGGCTGCCTATTTCCTCTATCCCATCCTCACGCCCTTCGCCATGAACTACACCACGTCCGACAAGGTGGCGATGATCGGCTCCGCCGCGCTGGTGTTCCTTGTCGCGCTGATCCTGGTGTCCTATATCACCATGCGTATCGCCGATTTCATCATCGACAGCCGCGTCGGCGCGCTGGACCGGACATTGGGCTTTGTCTTTGGCGCGGCCCGCGGCGTCCTTCTGGTGGTCGTCGCCATGCTGTTCTTCAACTGGCTGGTGGCCGCGCCGAAACAGCCGGAATGGGTGACCACGGCGAAATCCAAGCCGATGCTCGATTCGCTCGGCACACGACTGATCAACATGTTGCCCGATGATGCGGATGCAACAATCCTGGAGCGCCTGCGCGGCCAAGGCACCGATGAGCCTGTGGCCGAGGAAGCCCCCGCCACAAGCGGCTGAGCGATTCCATCCGGCGATCAATCCGGATGGCGACATAAAGGTTCGACACCGATGACTGACACTGGCATGACACCGGTCGACAATGAAGCCGACTGCTTCCATGACGAATGTGGCGTGTTCGGAATCTTCGGCAAGCCCGAAGCCGCCGCCGTTGTCACCCTTGGGCTCCACGCGCTGCAGCATCGCGGCCAGGAGGCCGCCGGCATCGTCGCCTTCGACGGCAAGCAGTTCTCTGTCGAACGCCATGTCGGGCTGATCGGCGACACCTTCACCAAGCGCTCGGTGATGGACCGGCTGCCCGGCGACCGCGCCATCGGCCACACCCGCTATTCCACCACCGGCGGCGAAGGCCTGCGCAACGTGCAGCCTTTCTTTGCCGAATTCGCCGGCGGCGGCTTTGCCATCGCCCACAACGGCAACATCACCAATGCGCTGACCGTGCAGCGCGAATTGCAGAAGCGCGGCTCGATCTTCTCCTCGACGTCTGACACCGAAACCATCCTGCATCTGATCGCCACCAGCGAGAAGACCCGGATCGTGCCGAAATTCATCGACGCGCTGACCCGGCTCGAGGGCGCCTATTCGCTGGTCGGCCTGTCGGAAAAGAAGCTGATCGGCGCGCGCGATCCATTGGGCATCCGCCCGCTGTGTATCGGCGATCTCGACGGCGCCTATATCCTGGCGTCGGAAACCTGCGCGCTCGACATCATCGGCGCCCGCTATGTCCGCGACGTTCAGCCGGGCGAAGTGGTGGTCATCACCGGCCAGGGCATCGAGAGCCATTTCCCGTTCGAGAAACAGCCGCCGCGCCTGTGCATCTTCGAATATGTCTATTTCGCCCGCCCCGACTCGACCATCGAGGGCCGCAATGTCTACGAAGCGCGCAAGCGGATCGGTGAGGAACTGGCCAAGGAATGCCCGGTCGACGCCGATGTGATCATTCCGGTGCCCGATTCCGGCACGCCCGCAGCCATCGGTTTCGCCCAGCAGGCGGGCATGCCCTTCGAGCTCGGCATCATCCGCAACCATTATGTCGGCCGCACCTTCATCGCGCCCTCGTCCTCGATCCGCCACATGGGCGTCAAGCTCAAGCTCAACCCGAACAGGAACATGATCGAGGGCAAGCGCGTGGTGCTGGTCGACGATTCCATCGTCCGCGGCACCACCAGCCAGAAGATCGTGCAGCTGGTCCGCGAAGCCGGCGCCCGCGAGGTTCACATGCGGGTCGCCTCGCCGCCGACCATGTCGTCGTGCTTCTACGGCGTCGACACGCCCGAGAAATCCCAGCTTCTCGCCTCGCGCATGTCGGTGAGCGCCATGGCAGATTTCATCCGCGTCGACAGCCTCGGTTTCGTCTCCATCGACGGGCTCTACCGCGCCGTGCGCGAACCGGGCCGCAATGCGGAATGCCCGCAATTCTGCGATGCCTGTTTCACCGGAGACTACCCCACGACGCTCACCGATCAGGGCGATCTGGGCAATGTGCGCAGCCTCTCGCTGCTGGCCAACAACGGATAATCTGGACTTATGGCATCTCTTGAAGGACGTATCGCGCTGGTCACCGGCGCTTCCCGCGGCATCGGCTATTTCACGGCGCTGGCGCTCGCCGGCCAGGGCGCACATGTGATCGCGGTGGCGCGCACCACGGGCGGTCTCGAAGAACTCGACGACGCCATCCGGGCCGAAGGCGGCAGCGCCACGCTGGTGCCGATGGATCTCACCGACATGCCCGCCATCGACCGGCTCGGCGGCGCCATCAACGAGCGCTGGGGCAAGCTCGACATCCTGGTTGCCAATGCCGGCGTTCTGGGCACGATCTCGCCCATCGGCCATGTCGAGGCCAAGACATTCGAAAAGGTCATGACGGTGAATGTCACCGCCACCTGGCGGGTGATCCGCTCGGTCGAGCCGCTTCTGGTCAAATCCGATGCTGGCCGGGCGCTGATCCTGTCGTCGGGCGTGGCCCATTCGGCGCGCGCCTTCTGGGGTCCCTACGCCGCCTCCAAGGCCGCGGTCGAAACCCTGGCCCGGGTCTGGGCGGCCGAGACCGACAAGACCCGCCTCAAGATCAACTCCATCGACCCGGGCGCTGTCCGCACCGCAATGCGGGCCCAGGCGATGCCGGGCGAGAACCCCGATACGCTGCCGCATCCTTCCGAGGTCGCGGCCAAGCTGGTGCCGCTGTGCGAGCCGGCCTGCACCGTCTCCGGCAAGCTGTTCCGCGTTGCCGAAGACCGATTCTTCGACTACCGGCTGCCGGAATAGGCCGCCGGCCCTCCCCCCCGACAATCTGACAGCTTCCCTTCCCGCCCAATCGGTTCTAGGCTTCGTGCCGGGAGCAGGCATCGGGTCCGGGCGCGCGCCGGGGCCGGACGCAGGTGGAGGAGACCGCTCATGGCGGCTTTGGCGGCAACACTGATCATTGGACTGGTGGCTGCGGGGGTCATCTCCTGCCTCGTCATCGCGCGGCGGCGCGGCGTCAGCCTGCCGCAGGCGATCGCCTTCCTCAAACTGAAAGTCCTGTTCCGGCTGCGGCTGCCGCCCGGGACCGCGGCCCCGTCCCGCGGCCCGGTCCTCCATGTCTATTCGCGCCAGTCCGGCCTCGATGCGGCGGTGCTGTGGTCTGTGCTGGGCCGTGATTGCCTGCACGTGCTGCAGGAGGACGACCGGCGCTCGCTCATCCTCTTGGCCATGCGGCTGTTCGCCCGCACCACGCCCGCCGGCGACATGGCCGCGATCGAGGCGGCGTTGGCCTCCGGCGCGCCGGTGGCGGTCGGCTTCCCGCACTCCATCGAGCCGACGCCCGAAACCCTTGTCCGCTACAAGGACCTGGCCGCCGTCGCGCGCAGGCGCTCCGTGCCGGTCCGCGCCCTGCATGTCACGGGATCCAGCCTGTCGCTGTGGTCGGCGCGGCCACCAAGCGAAGCGCCGCGGCACCTGCTGCCCCGCCTCACTCTGTCCATGTCCGGGCTCCTCGATTTCAGCGACATCGGCCCGGCCGACAATGGCGCCAGCGCGCCGCGCGACGAGGACCGGATGCATGACCTGCTGGCGCTGGCGAGGTTCCGCGGCAACGATCTCGGGCGCGGCCTGTTTCTGGCGTTCCGGGATGCCGCCGACCGCTACGGCAAGGCCGGCCCCGTGCTCGAGGACGCGCTCGGCGGCAGGCTCACCTACAGGAAACTGCTGATCGGAGCCCGGGCGCTCGGCGTGCGGTTCGAGACCATGAGCCGGCCCGGCGAGGCGCTCGGCATTCTGCTGCCCAATGCGAACGCGGTGATCGTCACCTTTCTCGCACTCCAGTCGGCGGGGCGGGCTGCGGCCATGCTCAACTATACTGCCGGATCGGCGGCCCTTGTCTCGGCGCTGTCGACGGCCGAGATCCGCACGGTGCTGGCGAGCCGCGCCTTTGTCGACAAGGCCGGGCTCGAGGACCAGGTCGCGGCCATCGGGAAAGCCGGGGTGAAGATCGTCTGGCTCGAGGATCTGCGCGAGTGCATCACGAGCCTGGAAAAAGCCAGGGCGTTCCTTGCCTGGCGCAGGCCGATCCGGCCGGTGAACGCGTCCGATCCGGCGGTGATCCTGTTCACCTCCGGCTCCGAAGGCACGCCCAAGGGCGTGGTGCTGTCGCATGCCAATCTGCTGGCGAACACTGCCCAGGTCGACGCCCGCATCGATATTTCGGTGCGCGACAAGCTGTTCAACGTGCTGCCGGTGTTCCATTCCTTCGGGCTGACCGGCGGCGCCATCCTGCCGCTGCTCTATGGCATCCGGCTGTTCCTCTATCCCTCGCCGCTGCACTACAGGATCATTCCCGCGGTGGCGCGCGAGGTCAAACCCTCGATCATGTTCGGCACCGACACCTTTCTGGCGGCCTACGCCCGCACCGCGGGCGACACCGATTTTCAGAGCCTGCGACTGATCGTGGCGGGCGCTGAAGCGGTGCGCGAGCACACCCGGCAGACCTATCGCGAGCGCTTCGGCGCCAGCATCATCGAAGGCTTCGGCATGACCGAGACGGCGCCGGTCGCCGCGGTCAATTCCTGCAGCCATGGCAAGGACGGCACCGTCGGGCGTCTGCTGCCGGGAATGGCGATGCGGCTGGAGCCGGTGGAAGGCATCAATGACGGCGGCAGGCTGTTCGTTTCCGGCCCCAATGTGATGCTTGGCTACATGCTGGCAAGCAATCCCGGCGTGCTGCAGCCGATCGAGGGCGGATGGCATGATTCGGGCGACATCGTTGCGGTCGACGAGGACGGCTTCATCACCATCCGCGGCCGCGCCAAGCGCTTCGCCAAGATCGCCGGCGAGATGATCTCGCTCGGCGCCATCGAGATGATGGTGCAGAAGCTCTGGCCCGAGGATTTCCACGCCGCCGTCGCGGTGGAGGACCGCCGCAAGGGCGAGCGCATCGTGCTGGTGACTACGAAGATGCCGGCGCTGCGTGAGGAACTCAGGGAATATTCCCGCCGTTTCGGCGCCACCGACCTGATGGTGCCGGGCGAGATCGTCAATGTCGCCCAGATCCCGGTGCTGGGCTCGGGAAAGACCGATTACGTCACAGCCCAGAAGATCGCCGACGAGTGGATCCACTCCCACCGCAAATCGGGCAAGGCCAGACAGGATGACGTCGGATAGAGCCCGGCACCCGCAGGGCCCGGCTCAGGCCTTGCCATCGTCGTCGGCCTGCACGGATGTGGCGGCGGCGTCTGCACCTGACGCCTGCGTCCCGTTCTGCCGCGATTTCGGGCCGTATTTGCGCGACCAGGCCCGCGCGCCGAAAGGCAGCGTCGCCAGGTAGGCGACCGCCGTGAGCGTCAGCGTTTCCCAGGTGAAGCTCATCAGCAGCGAGACATAGACGACCGCGACCAGGATGAACGGCATCACCAGGTCGCGCCGCACGCCGCCGCTCAGACCCTTGCCGGAAAACACCGGGACCCGGCTGACCAGAAGGAAGCCGATAAACATGGTGTAGGCGGCCGCGACGAAGCCGGTGCTCTTGTCGATCGGCATGCCGAGGAAACCGAGATAGACCGGCAGCAGCACCAGGAGCGCGCCGGCGGGCGCAGGCACGCCGACGAAGTAATAGCTCTGCCAGGCGGATTTGACCTGGCGTTCGGAAATCACGTTGAAGCGCGCCAGCCGCAGCCCCGCGGCGATGGTGAAGACGATCGCCGCAATCCAGCCGAAGGAGCGCGCCTGATCCAGAATGAAGACATAGAGCACCAGCGCCGGAGCCACGCCGAAATTGACGATGTCGGCGAGCGAATCCATCTGGGCGCCGAATTTCGACTGCGCCTTGAGCAGCCGCGCCACGCGGCCGTCGATGCCGTCGAGGAACGCCGCGATCAGCACCATGGCGACGGCCAGTTCGAACCGGTTCTCGAAGGCGAGCCTTATGCCGGTGAGGCCGGCGCAGATCGCAAGCACCGTGATGAGATTGGGGATGAGCATGCGGAACGGGATTTCGCGCAGCCGCGGGCCGCGGCCCTCGTCGAGCCCTTCATCTTCCGGACCGTGCGGTTCAAAAGGCGGAAACGGCGTCTGCATGAATGTCTCCCTTGGCGCCGGGATGGCACCTGATGCGGGTCGTGCCCGCCTGCATCGTGATGGCACATCCGGCGTTTGAATTCAAAAGACCAACGCGCACCAACCCGATCCGTTCGATTGGCTGCGCCCTAATCGCGGCGGCTGACCACCGGCCCCTTGAGGGATCCGAACTCCGCGAGCATGGTTTCGCCCGCAATTGCGGTCTGCCCGACGCTGACCAGCGCCCGCGCGGAGGCCGGCAGGAACACGTCCAGGCGCGAGCCGAAGCGGATCAGGCCGAAGCGTTCGCCCGCATCAAGCCGGTCGTTCTCGTTCACCCAGCACAGGATGCGGCGCGCCACCAGGCCTGCGATCTGGACAACGCCGATTTCGCCGTGACGGGTGGTTTCAATCACCAGCCCGCTGCGTTCGTTCTCGGTGCTGGCCTTGTCGAGTTCGGCATTGAGGAACGCGCCTTGCGAATAGACCTTGCGCACGACCTGGCCTTTGACCGGCGCGCGGTTCACATGGCAGTCGAACACATTCATGAACACCGAGATGCGCAGCATATCGTCCGACCCGAGGCCCAGTTCCACCGGCGGCGCCATCCGCACCACCGACGACACCCTGCCGTCGGCCGGGCTGATCACCAGATCATCGTCAAGCGGCGTCACCCGCTCCGGGTCGCGGAAGAAATAGGCGCACCATGCGGTCAGTACCAGACCGATCCAGAACAGCGGATCGGCGACGAAGCCCAGAAGCACCGATGCGCCGAAGAAGATGGCGACAAACTTGTAGCCTTCCCGGTGAACCGGAACCAAAGCGTTGCGGATGCTGTCGATGATGCTCATGTTGTCTTTCCTGAAAGATCCGTTTGGCCGTGACTACAGCAATTCCGCCCAAAGGGGAAACCACTTTGCGGCGGCGCCCTCCAACTCCGGCCGAAAACGGGGCGTCTGCTCAAAAGTGCCGAGGGACAATCCGGGGGAAGCACGGTTGTTCCCGCTTGCCCGCAAATCGTCCCCGATGCCGCGCGTCAGGCCTCGCCGATCTCCGGCGTGCGACGGCGGGTGACGATGCCCATTTCGTCTTCCTCGCGCATCCGCTTGAGCTGCTCCTCGGCGGCGGTCGCCTCGCGCTGGCGGTCCCACATGGCTGCGAACAGACCCTTCATCGCCAGAAGTTCGGTATGCGTTCCGCGTTCGGCGATCACCCCGTCCTTGAGCACGATGATTTCGTCGGCGCCCACCACGGTCGACAGCCGGTGGGCGATGACCAGCGTGGTGCGTCCCTTGGAGACGAAGTCGAGCGCCGTCTGGATCTCCTGCTCGGTGGCGGTGTCGAGCGCCGACGTCGCCTCGTCGAGAATGAGGATCGGCGGCGCCTTGAGAATGGTGCGGGCGATGGCGACGCGCTGCTTCTCGCCGCCGGAGAGCTTGAGCCCGCGTTCGCCGACCATGGCCCTGAAGCCGTCAGGCAGAGAGCGGATGAAGCCGCCGATCTGGGCAAGATCCGCCGCCCGGCCGATTTCCTCGTCGGTGGCGTCGATCCGGCCGTAGCGGATATTGTAGGCGATGGTGTCGTTGAACAGCACCGTGTCCTGCGGCACCATGCCGATGGCCGAGCGCAGGCTTTTCTGCGTCACGTCGCGCACATTCTGCCCGTCAATGGTGATCGACCCCGTCTGGATGTCGTAGAACCGGTACAGCAGACGCGAGATCGTCGACTTGCCCGCCCCCGACGGCCCGACAATGGCGATGGTCTTGCCGGCGGGCACCTCGAACGAAATGCCCTTGAGAATCGGCCGCGCCGGATCGTAGCTGAAATGCACATTGTCGAAGCGGATCGCGCCCTTGTCGACCGCCAGCGGCCTGGCGTCCGGCTTGTCGGTCACCTCCGGTTCGACATCGAGAAGCTCGAACATCTGCTCGATGTCGGTCAGGCCCTGGCGGATTTCGCGGTAGACGAAGCCGATGAAATTCAATGGCACGGCGAGCTGCATCAGCATGGCGTTGATGAAGACGAAATCGCCGATGGTCTGTTCTCCGGCCTGCACGGCAAGCGCCGACATCACCATCATCACGGTCATGCCGATCCCGAAGATCACGCCCTGGCCCATGTTGAGCCAGCCGAGCGAGGTCCAGACCTGGGTGGCCGATTTCTCGTAAGACGCCATGGATTTGTCGAAGCGCTGCGCCTCCATCTCCTCATTGCCGAAATATTTCACCGTCTCGTAGTTGAGAAGCGAATCGACCGACTTGGTGTTGGCGTCCGTGTCCGACGAGTTCATCGCCCGCCGGATGCCGATGCGCCAGTCGGACGCGCGCACCGTGAACCAGATGTAGAGCCAGACGGTGACGGCGGTGACCGCGACATAGGCCCAGCCATAGGCAAAGCCGAAGATGATGGCGGTGAGCGCGAATTCGATCAGCGTCGGCGCGGTGTTGAGAATGGTGAAGCGGACGATGGTCTCGATGCCCTTGGTGCCGCGTTCGATCACCCGCGACAGACCACCGGTGCGGCGTTCGAGGTGAAACCTCAGCGACAACTCATGCATGTGGACGAAGGTCTTGAAGGCAAGCTGCCGCACCGCGTGCTGGCCGACCCGCGCAAACAGCGCGTCGCGCAGCTGGTTGAAGCCCCATTGCACGATCCGCACCACATTGTAGGCAACCACCAGCATCACCGGCGTGGCGATCAGCGCCGGCATCCATGCCGCCACCGAAGCCTCGCCATTGAGCGCGTCGGTTGCCCATTTGAAGAAATAGGGCACCGAGATCAGCACGAGCTTCGACAACAGCAGGAACAGGGTCGCCCACAGCACCCGCATTTTCAGATCCGGGCGGTCGGCCGGCCACATGTAGGGCCACAGGTTTTTCAGCGTGCCGAACGGATTGCCCTGGTCGGCGGATACGGTCTTCGATGCCAAATCAAATGTCCTTGTGTCCGGCGGCCGGCGCGTGGGCGCCCGGCTGCCGCAGGGGGTCTGAATGCGTGTCATCGCCGGCCTGCGGGCAACAGCCGGCGCAGCAATGATCGAGTGTCTGTCCGATGACGCCCGCGAGCTCACGCAGCGCGGGCGCGTTGATGGTGTAGCGGGAGCGTTGCTGCTCGGGCCGGAAGCTCACCAGCTCGGCCTCGACCAGGATCTTGAGATGCTGCGACACGGTCGATTGCGCAAGCCCCGCCCGGCGCACCAAATCCTTGACGCAGCAGCTGTCTGCCGCTCCCAGTTGCCTGAGAATCCCCAGCCGCGCGGGATGCGCCAGCGCCGCCAGCTTGCGCGCCACTGATTCATCCTGGGGAGAAATATGTTCCTGAGCCAGCTTCATCGTTCATCGGCGATATACGATGAATGATGAATGGTCAACCGCCTCAGCGATTTTTTGACGGGTTGAGAAGCTGTTGATGCAATTCCTCGGCGTTTTCCAGCGGCTTGGTGGGTACCGAAAACACCTGCCCGGGCTTGATCCGGTCCGGATTCTGGATCTGCGACCGGTTTGCGACATAAATCGTGGTGTAGCGCACGCCCTGGCCATAGGTCCGGCGGGAAATCTGCCACAGCGTATCGCCGCGCCGGATGATCACGGCGCCGGGTGTTGAGGCGAGCGGCGCCTGCACGATGGTTCTGGGTTCCCCCTGCCCGCTGCCGGCGGCGGCCGGATCGGGCGCATTGGCGGCAGCGACAGAAATGTCGGCCGGTTCGGACAGCGCGGTCTCAGCCTGCTTGACCGTTTCGCTCAACTTTCCAAGGTCCGTCGTGCCGCCGGCGCCGTCTGTTGCCGCCGGCTGATCTGTTCCGGTCGATGCCGGCCGCGAAATGGCTGCCAGCGCCGCTTCCGCCTGGACCCGCATCGACTGCGCCATGGCCTTGGCCTCGGCGCTGCTGCCCTCGGGAAGATCGGCCATCGCCGCCGCCTGGAGTTTGGTGACCGCATCGTCATAGGCAGCCAACACAGCGCCGGCATCGGGCGCCTCTGGCGCGGAAACCATCTTTTGCAGCACCGACAAGGCCTCGAACGACTCCTCCCGCATTTTCGAAAGGCTGGCGATATCGGGGCGGATCAACGCGTTCGGCGCAGCCGCGTCGGGCGCGGATGCAGCGGAAGGCGCGACGGCGGCAAGCGATTCGCCCTCGGGCCGGTTGAAAGGCACTGTGGCGCGCAGCAGGATGTCCTGGCCTGCGCTGTCCATCAGGTCGGCGCTGATGATGTGCTCTCCCACCGCAAGCGCGCTGGTCGCTTCGATGATGAAGCGCCCGGTTTCATCGGCCTGCTCCGTACCGATCACCACGCCATCGGCCGAAACCCGGACCCGGGATCCCGGCGTTGCCGACCCGGCGACGAAAATCCGGTCTCCCTCGATCTCGATTGCATCAATCCGGACAGTGGCGCCGGCAGGCAGTTCCGTTGCAGCCTGATCCGCGACCGCTTCCGGCGTTGCCATGGCAACCTCTTCGGCCGGCTCCTGAGCAGGATCCGCAGTCGCGCCCGGCTCAGCGGTTGCGGCGGCTTCCGCCCCGGTCACAGCCTCGGTGCCCGTCTCCGATGCCGTTTCGGTTGGCGTTTCGGCGCCGGTCCTGGCAGCCGCTTCGGGGGCGGTGGCCGTCAAAGGCGAGGAGGGGTCCGCAAGCGCGGGCGTTTCAACACCGGATGGCTCCGGCGCGGCGGACGCAGAGGCGCCTTCCGTGGCCTCGGTCTCCGGCGCGGCGGCTGTTTCGGGCGCCGCCATCCCTGATGCCGGGTCCTCCGGCACGGCAGGCGCCGCCGTTTGGTCGGTTTCCATGTCACCCGAGCCGGCAGAGGCCATCTCCACGGGCTTGTCAGTCACAGGTGCTTCAGGCTGCACGATGATCCGGCTCGCCTTGCCCGGCTTGCTGACCATGGCCAGCAGCTCGCCGCCGGCGTCCTGCGGTATCGACACCGTGGCGACCTCTTCGGAGCGCCGCGTCTCGCCGCCCTTGCCGACGATCTGCAGTGTCAGCTGATAGTCGCCGGGCGCCAGCGGCTCGTCCAGAACCGCGGCGAAATCCCCGCTCGTCCCGACCTCGGTCGTGGCGATGACGGTTTCGCCATTCATGATGGTGAGCGTGGTTCCGGGCTCGGCCCTTCCGGCGATCACCGTCGAGCCGTCCGGCTCGACCCGGAGCACATCGAAGCTCGGCGTGACCCAGCTCTCGACGCCTGCCGGTTCGCCCGGCTCGGCGCTGGCCACTTCGGTGCCTGCCGCCTCGTCCGGCGCGGATGGCGCCTCCGTCACGCTTTCCTCGACCAGATTGGACGCAGGCGCCGACTGGGTTGCCGTTTCTCCACCCACCTTGAACAGTTTGGGGGAGACAAAGAATGCGCCAATCGCCGCGGCGACAGCCACTCCGAGAAACACCAGAAATCCGGCATTGTTTTTGTTCATGGTCTGCTCCGTGAAACCGGGCAATAACCCGGCCAATTGCCCAAAACCTATATGGTTTGGCCAATCCGCACAAGAAAAAGCAAGGTGCGGTGCACAGCCGGGCTTGACCATCTCGCAAGCTGCATGTTCAGTCCCCGGATGAACACATCTTCATCTTCCATCAGATCCATCTGTGTCTATTGCGGATCCCAGCCGGGCCGGAATCCGGCCTACCGGGCCGCGGCCCAGACGCTTGGCCGCGCTATGGCCGAGAGCGGCATCGATCTCGTCTATGGCGGCGGAACCAAGGGCATCATGGGGGCGGTGGCCGACGCGGTCCTGTCGTCCGGCGGCAAGGCCATCGGCATCATCCCCGAATTCCTGATGGACAAGGAAGCCTCCCGCCATTCGCTCGGTCAACTGAGCGAATTGCATGTCACCAAGGACATGCATGAGCGCAAGCACATGATGTTCGAGCGCTCCGACGCCTTCGTCACCCTGCCCGGCGGCATCGGCACGCTGGAGGAGATCATCGAGATCATGACCTGGGCGCAGCTCGGCCGGCACACCAAGCCGATGGTCTTCGCCAATGTCGAGGGCTTCTGGAATCCGCTCAACGCGCTGATCGGCCACATGACCGGCGAGGGCTTCATCCACACCGCGCATCTGGTGAGGCCGATGGTGATCGACACGGCAGAAGCCATCGTTCCCGCCATCCTGGCCCAGGCAGCGGGCGGCAGCAATGAGGGCGAACCGGAGCTGATCAGCCGGATGTGAGCGCGGCCGCCGCGCGCCGCGCCTTGCGGCTGCGCATCAAGGACGCCGTGTAGATCGCCAGCGCCATCCAGATCAGCACGAAGGCGGCAAGCTTCGTGAGCCCGAACGGCTCCTTGAAGACAAACACCGCGATGATGAAGATCATCGTCGGCGCAATGTACTGCATGATGCCGATGGTCGACAGCCTGAGCAGCTTGGCGCCATTGGCATAGATCATCAGCGGCACTGCCGTGACCACGCCGCAGCCAAGCAGCAGCCAGACATCGGTCATCCCCGTGCTGCCGAAATGGCCTGTGCCATTGGCCTCGACATAGGCGATATAGCCGAGCGCCGGCACGGTCAGGATCAGCACTTCGAGGAAGAACCCCTGATTGGGTCCCACCGGCAGCGATTTCTTGAAATAGGCGTAAAAACCCCAGCTGCCGGCCAGGCTGAGCGACACCCAGGGCACGCCGCCCGATTCCCAGGCAAGCAACGCCACGGCGGCAACGGCGAGCGCAATGGCGATCTTCTGCTGGCCGTCAAGCCGCTCCTTGAGCAGCACCGCCGCCAGGAAAACCGAAAACAGCGGGTTGATGTAGTAGCCGAGCGCCGCCTCGACCGTCCGGTTCGCACCGATCGACCAGACATAGATGCCCCAGTTGACCGTGATGATGGAGGCGGTCAGCATCCCCATCATCAGCGTGCGCGGGGTTCTCAGCGCAATGCGGATGTCGTTGGTCCGGCCGAGCAGGATCAGCACCGCGGCGGCGATCGGCACCGACCACACCACCCGGTGCGCCACCACCTCGACCGCCGGAATATGCGCCACCGCCTTCATGTAGAACGGCAGGAACCCCCACAACAGGTAGGCGACCAGCGCAAAGGCGAAGCCGCGCCCGGTGTCTTCATCATAGAACTCGGGGGCCGTCTGGGCGTTTTTCTGCGTCATGCTTCTGCCTTCCCGAATTTGAGTTCGAGCACTAACTTAAGCAAAAGGAATGGGCAAATTCATTCCGCTGAAGTGTCGTCGGCCACGCGGCTGCAGCGGTCTCGTTGCGCGCGGTCGGCTCATTGAAGGAGGCCTGAATGCCGTCTCGATCAAACCGGGCCATGCGCGAGACCTATGCCCACGCCATGCTGTCTGCTCCTCATTCCCAAAGGGTCCGCCCTACTCCGCCGCCACCCTTCCCGCCAGATCGCGGTTCTTCATCAGCTTGTAGACGATCGAATCCATCAGCGCCTGGAACGAGGCGTCGATGATGTTGTCGGAGACGCCCACCGTCCACCAGCGCGCACCGGTCAAGTCGGTGGATTCGATCAGCACCCTTGTGATCGCCTCGGTGCCGCCGTTGAGGATGCGGACCTTGTAGTCGGTCAGTTCCAGGTCGGTGATCTCGGACTGGTAGACGCCGAGATCCTTCCTGAGCGCGATGTCGAGCGCGTTGACCGGGCCGTGGCCCTCCGCCACCGACATCATCTCGACGCCATCCACCACCAGCTTGACCACCGCTTCCGACACTGTCCTGATCCGCCCCATGGCATCGAAGCGGCGCTCGACCATCACCCGGAAACTGGTGACCGAAAAGTACTCCGGCACGCGCCCGAGCGTCCGCTGCGCCAGCAGCTCGAAGCTCGCATCCGCCCCCTCATAGGCGTAACCGGTGGCCTCGCGCTCTTTGACCAGGCTGATCAGATGATCGAGCTTCGGATCGTCCTTCTGGACCGTGATGCCGCGCTGCTTGAGCGCATTGATGAAGTTGGACTTGCCGCCCTGGTCCGACACCATCACCTTGCGGAAATTGCCCACGCTTTCGGGCGGCACATGCTCGTAGGTGCGCGGGTCCTTCAGCAGCGCCGAAGCATGGATGCCGGCCTTGGTGGCGAATGCCGAGGCGCCGACATAGGGCGACTGCGTGGCGGGCGAGCGGTTGAGCAGCTCGTCGAAGCTGTGACTGAGCGAGGTGAGGCCCGCGAGCCTGTCCCCGGTGATCCCGGTCACGAACCGTTCCGAATAGACCGGCTTCAGCGCCAGCGTGGCAATGAGCGTGATCAGATTGGCGTTGCCGCAGCGCTCGCCGATGCCGTTGAGCGTGCCCTGGATCTGCCGCACCCCGGCCTCGACCGCGGCCAGCGAATTGGCCACCGCCTGGCCGGTGTCGTTGTGGGCATGGATGCCGAGTCTGTCGCCGGGGATGCCCTCAGCGATCAGCGCGGTGACGATGGCGCTGATTTCCGAGGGCTGCGTGCCGCCATTGGTGTCGCACAGCACGATCCAGCGCGCGCCCGCGTCGAAGGCGGCCCGGGCGCAGGCGACCGCATAGGCGCGGTTGGCCTTGTAGCCGTCGAAGAAATGCTCGCAATCGACCATCGCCTCCTTGCCGGCAGCAATCACGGCCAGCACCGATTCGGAAATCGATATGAGATTCTCCTCGTTGGTGCAGCCGAGCGCCACCTGGACGTGATAATCCCAACTCTTGGCGACCAGGCACACCGCATCGCCCGCCGCCTGGATCAGACCGGCGAGCCCCGGATCGTTCGACGCCGAGACGCCGGCGCGCTTGGTCATGCCGAAGGCCACGAACTTGGCGTTCCTGGTGCGTGGCGCGGCGAAGAACGCCGTGTCGGTCGGGTTGGCGCCGGGGTAGCCGCCCTCGACGTAATCGATCCCGAACTCGTCGAGCATCTTCGCGATGGCGATCTTGTCCTCGACGGAAAAATCGATGCCCGGCGTCTGCTGGCCGTCGCGCAGCGTCGTGTCGAAGAGGTGGATGCGGTGTCTGGTCATGATGTCATTCCGGTATTGACGGGGCGAACACCCCCCTCTGTCACTTCGTGACATCTCCCCCGCAAGGGGGGAGATCGGGTGCCGAGACGTCGCGGGTTCCATTCTCCCCCCTTGCGGGGGAGATGTCGGCATAGCCGACAGAGGGTGGTGCGACCCAAGTGCTTAAGCATCGGACTTCCCCGCAAACCTGTCAGTCGCGCGGATCAGCTGGTCGAGAATCCCCGGTTCGGAGAAGGCGTGCCCCGCACCCTCGATCAGGTGAAACGCGGCGCGCGGCCAGGCCTTGTGCAGCTGCCAGGCGATGCGCGCCGGGCACGGCATGTCGTAGCGGCCATGGATGATGACGCCGTCGATGCCTGAGAGTTTATGGGCGTCGCGCAGCAGTTGCCCCTCCTCCAGCCAGCCGCCATGGACGAAGAAATGATTCTCGATCCGCGCAAAGGCCAGCGCGAACTGGTCCTCGTGGAACTTGTCGCTGGTGGCTGGCTCGGGCAGAAGCGTGATGGTCTCGCCCTCCCAGGCGCTCCAGGCCTTGGCCGCCTCGATCTGCCGTTCCCTGTCCTCGCCCACCAGAAGCTTGCGGTAGGCGCCCATCAGGTCGCCGCGTTCGGCCTCCGCGATCGGCGCCAGGAACCGCTCCCATTTGTCGGGGAACATCTCCGAGACGCCGAACTGATAGTACCAGTCGAGCTCGGCTTTTGTCAGCGTATAGATGCCGCGCAGCACCAGCTCGCTCACCCGCTCCGGATGGGTCTCGGCATAGGCCAGCGCCAGCGTCGACCCCCAGGAGCCGCCGAACACCAGCCATTGCTCGACGCCCGCCATCTGCCGCAGCCGCTCGATGTCATTGACCAGGTCCCAGGTGGTGTTGTTGTCGAGCGAGGCGAACGGCGTCGAGCGGCCGCAGCCGCGCTGGTCGAACAGGGTGACGTCGTAGAGCGCCGGATCGAACAGCCGCCGGTGCACCGGCCCGCAGCCGCCGCCCGGCCCCCCGTGCAGGAACACCGCGGGCTTGGCCCCCTTGGTTCCCGCCCGCTCCCAGTAGATCAGGTGCCCGTCGCCGGTGTCGAGGAAGCCGGTCTCGAACGGCTCGATCTCGGGATAGAGGGTTTGCATGGCGTTCATCGCTGTGTCTCCTGCGGCCAGGTGGCCGTGTCGTGGTCGGGATGCTGGAAGGATGTGAGTGCCGTGTTCCAGGCCTCGTTTCTGGCCGCGTCGGCCGCTCCGACCTCCGGCAGGCTGCACAGCCCGTCAAAGAACGGCTGGCGGAACGCGGCATTGACCTGCGCGACCGGGGCCGCGATCGCCGGGGTGTCGAGACTGCCGATGGCGATTTCCAGCCCGTCCCCGGCCTCGTAGGTGAGCGGCGTGCCGCATTTGGCGCAGAAGCCGCGGCGGACCTTGTCCGAGCTCTGGAAATGGGACGGCGCGCCGCGCGTCCATTCCGTCTCGTGGGCGGTGACCAGCGGCGCGAAAAAGCCGCCAAAGGCTTTCTGGCACATGCGGCAGTGGCAGATGGTCGGCCGGCCCAGGCGGCCGATCCGGTAGCGCACCGCCCCGCATTGGCATCCGCCGGTGATCGGTTCAGCACTCATTGCTTCATCTCCAATTGAACCAGACGACGACCGCGGCCGTCACCACGACGATCAGCACCGCCTTGCCGATGAGGCCGTAGAGCAGCCATTTCGGCATTTCCGTTCCCGGCCGCGGGCTCATGCGCGCGCCTCCGGCGGCCAGACATCGGTGTCGTGATCGGGATGCTGGTTGTTGACCAGCGTCGCGAGAAACGCCACCGCATCGGCATCCTCCATGGTGTGGCGCTCGGGCAGCGCCGGAATGGCGTCGCACCACACCCGCTTGCTCTCGGCACCATAGGCGATCTCCGGCGGCACCTGGTCCGGATCGTCAAACGCCAGCACCGACAGCGCCAGCCCGTCGGGCGCCTCATAGGCGAGCGGCGTGCCGCACTGAGTGCAAAACCCGCGCCGCGCGGCGTTCGAACTCTGGAACCAGGCAGGCTGCCCGCGCGTCCATTCGAACGCGGCGTCCCCGACCGAGACCAGCGCCAGCGCATGGCTGGCCGACGCCTTCTGGCACATGCGGCAATAGCACACCGACGAGGTGCCGGGCTTTCCGGTGAGCCGGAACCGCACCGCGCCGCACTGGCAGCCGCCGGAGAGGATTGGCATATCAGCATGTTCATCAGTCATGGAGATACCTCGCGATCGCCTTTTCGATTTCCAGAAAGACATGATCTTCGGCATCCACGAGATCCGCATTGTCGAACCGAAGCACGATATAGCCCTGGCTGCGCATCCAGGCATCGCGCGCCCGGTCATGGGCGCGGCCCTGATCGGTTTCGTGGCTGTCGCCGTCCACCTCAATGACGATCTTCTTCGACAGCCAGGCGAAATCGGCGATATAGGGCCCGATCGGCGTCTCGCGCCGGAACCGCGCGCCGCGAGGGCGGAAATCGCGCAGCAGGTTCCACATCCTGGCCTCGGCCCTGGTCAGCTCAGTGCGGAGTCTTCGGGCGCGGTCGCGGGTCTCTGGCGTGATGTTGGAATGGGGCATCATGCTGCCTCCACCCTCGGGGCCGTGGAGGCAAAAGACCCCTCCCCAACCCCTCCCCACAAGGGGGAGGGGCTAGACGCGGCAACCATCGCGCA
>NZ_JACIYP010000066.1 GCF_014359905.1 Hoeflea sp.
AAGCCCTTGCGGTTGGTGTACATGTCGGCGATCTCCTGGTCGTCCGACCAGGCGCTGGAGCCGATGAGGAAATTGACATTGGCGCCATAGGCGCCCTCGGCATTGGAGAACACCCGGTAGGCAGCCTGCTCGATGTCGCAGCCGTGGCCTGCGGCGTAATCCATCGCGTGCTTGCGGATAAAGTTCATCTCGACCGGCTCGTCGGCGATGGCCGCGAGATAGGAGGCTTCCGCCAGCATCGAGGCCTGCATCGGCAGCAGGTCGCGGAATATGCCTGACAGCGTCATCACCGCGTCGATGCGCGGGCGCTTGAGGTCTTCCAGCGGGATCAGCTCGGCGCCGCAGATCCGGTTGTAGGCGTCAAGCCGCGGCCGCGCGCCCATCAGCGCCAGCGCCTGGGCCATCGGGCCGCCTTCGGATTTCAGATTGTCGGTGCCCCACAGCACGATGGCGATGGTCTCGGGCAGCTTGCCGTCTGTCTCGAAATAGCGCTCCAGCACCTTGGCCGCCTGGCGCGCGCCATCCTTGACCGCATAGGCGCTCGGGATGCCAAATGGATCGAAGCCGTGGATGTTGCGCCCGGTCGGCAGCATGTCGGGCCTCCGCAACAGGTCGCCCGAGGGCGAGGGGGCGACGAAGCGGCCGTCGAGCGCGGTGATCAGCCCGTCGAGTTCGCGGTTGTCGGCCAGATTGGCGTTGGCGCGCACCAGGCGGTCGAGGAGCGCATTTGCCTCGTCGCTGCCGGTCCGCGCGGCCTTGACCGCGGCCTGGTCGAGATTGACGATGGCGTCGATCACTGCGGCGGGCGGGGTTTCGGTCTCGTCGGCCTCGGCAATCAGCGTGAGCATTTCGCGGCGCTCGGCCTCGCTCATCGCCCGGCCGGCGACATGCAGGCCATGCGGGATCAGCGCGTATTCGAGCTCCAGCATCGCCGCGGTGAGCTGCGCCACATAGGTCGCGCGGTCGTCCGTGCTGGCGTTGCGCAGGAGTTCGAGCTGTTCGACCTGGACCAGGACCAGCTCGAAGGTCTCGGCATACTCATCCGCCTGGCTGTCATTGAGGTTGCGCAGCCGGTCGAGCGTCGCCTTGAGCTCGCTGAGCCCCTTGTAGAGACCGGCATTGGTCACCGGCGGCGTCAGATAGGACACCAGCGTCGCGGCCGAGCGCCGCTTGGCGATCGTGCCTTCGGACGGGTTGTTGGCGGCGTAGAGATAGAAGTTCGGCAGGTCGCCGATCAGCCGGTCGGGCCAGCACTTGGACGACATGCCCGATTGCTTGCCCGGCATGAATTCGAGCGCGCCGTGGGTGCCGAAATGCAGCACCGCATCGGCCCGGAAGCTGCGCTTGAGATAGGTATAGAACGCGGCGAAGGCGTGGGTGGGCGCAAACCCCTTCTCGAACAGCAGCCGCATCGGGTCGCCCTCGTAGCCGAAGCCCGGCTGCACGGCGACCAGCACATTGCCGAACTGGCGGCCAAGCACGAAGATCGACTGGCCATTGGTGAAGATCCGGCCCGGCGCCGGGCCCCAAGCGGCCTCGATCTCGTCGAGATATTTTTCGTTGCGCACATGATCGTCGGCGCTAACCATGGCGTGCACATTGGCAAGCGCGCCATAGGAGGCGGCATTGCCGCCCAGCACTTGATCGCGCAGCGCCTCGGAGCTTTCCGGCACCTCGATCGTGTAGCCTTCGGCCTGCATCCGCAGCATGGTGGCGTGCAGCGATTCGAACACCGACAGGAAGGCCGCGGTGCCCATGTTGCCGGCGTTCGGCGGGAAGTTGAAGATGGTCAGCGCCACCTTGCGGCTGGCCCGCTCGCTCTTGCGCAGCGCGACCAGCTTCTCAATACGGCCCGCCAGCACTTCCACCCGTTCGGGATGGGCGCTCATGCAGGAGCGGCCCTTGGGGCAGGTGCCCATGTTGCGGGCGCAGACGCATGCCTGGGCGCCGTCATTGTTCTCGGTGCGGCCGCCGAACACCATGGTGCCCGTGGCGCCGTCGAGTTCCGGGATCGCCACCATGATCGTGGTCTCGATCGGCATCAGCCCCTGGTCGGATGCTTCCCAGCGCTCGATCGACTGGAACTCGGTGACGTGGGCCGCGACGTAAGGCACGTCGAGACCCGACAGCACTTGCGCCGCAGCGGCGGCATCGGAATAGGCGGGGCCGCCGACCAGCGAGAAGCCGGTGAGCGACAGCAGCGCGTCGATGCTCGTGCCGGACTTGCCGCCCGAGAGGAACTGATGCACCGGTCCGCGCATGTCGAGCCCGGAGCAGAACACCGGCACCACGTTGAAGCCGCGCCGTTCCAGCGCCGCGATGACGCCGTCATAATGGCCGGTGTCGCCAGACAGGATGTAGGAGCGCAGCAGCAAGAGCCCGACCGTGCCCTTGGCGTCGCGCTTGCTCGGCAAGGCGTTGAGTGAGGCGCTCACCCGGCCCTTGATGGCGGGGTGATAGACGCCCTGGTCTGGATACTCGACCGGAGCGGCCGCCGTCACCGAGCCCCGCAACACGCGCCGCTCGCCATCGGAATACTTGTCGACCAGCAGCCGCACCAGATTGGCGATGTTCACGTCGGACGCCGCGATCCGGTACTGCATGGCGATGAAATAGTTGCGCACATCCTGGGCTGTGCCGGGGATGAACCTGAGCAGTTTGGGCAGACGCTTGAGCATCGCCATCTGGCGCTCGCCCGCGGTCCTGCCGGTATCCTTCTTGGCCTTGGAGCTGTCGCCGCGGAGCTTCTTGAGAAGCGCCAGCGGACCCTTCTGCTCGCCGTCCATCTTGAAGCGCCCCAGGGTGGTGTTCTTCATGATCTCGCCGGCCGACATGCAGCACATCATTGCGTCGCAACTGTCGCGCCGCGCGGCGAGGTCCGGTCCGATCGCCTTGACGTGCTCCTCGATGAACAGCATCGAGGCGACGATGATGTTGGCCTTGGCGATATCGTCCTTGCAGGCCTGCAGCTTGTGCTGATGGTCGTTCCAGTCGGTGGCCGCGTGCACGCTGAGACGCAGGTTCGGAATGTCTTGCACGAGCATCTTCCGCGCGTCGTCCACCGCTGCCGACATGTGATTGTCGAGCGTGATCAGGACGACATTGACCGCGGCGGTGTTAGCGCCCGAAATGTGCTTTTGCATCGTACAGGGTCTCGATCGTGATCGGGTTGAGGCCGTTCTGGACGGCGTAGGATTCGGTGTTGCGCCGCGCCTTTCCGCGGACGAAGAAGGGGATCTTGCGCAGTTCGCGCTCGGCGTCGGTGGTCCAGGACGGCTCGCCCGGGGCGGCGACTGCGGCTGCAGGTTCGGCATGAATCGGCTGAGTTGCCTCGGCCTCGATGGCCGCCGCATCGGTTTCGACCGCTGCCGCGCCATGGCCATGGCCGAGATGCGAGGAGCCGGCGTCGTCGTTGAATTCGAAATCGCCGCGGAACATCTGCAGAAGGTGCTCCTCGAGTCCCATCATCAGCGGGTGCACCCAGCTGTCGAAGATGACATTGGCGCCCTCGAACCCCATCTGCGGCGAGTAGCGCGCCGGAAAGTCCTGCACATGCACCGGGCTCGAGATCACCGCGCAGGGGACCCTGAGCCGCTTGGCCGCATGGCGCTCCATCTGCGTGCCCAGCACCAGTTCCGGCTGGGCGGCGATGATGGCGTCCTCGACATCGAGGTGATTGTCGGAAATCAGCGGCTCGACGCCATATCTGGCCGCGGCCTCGCGCACGTCGCGGGCGAATTCGCGGCTGTAAGTGCCAAGCCCGCAGACCTTGAAGCCCAGTTCTTCCGACGCGATGCGCGCGGCGGCAACCGCGTGGGTGGCGTCGCCGAAGATGAACACCCGCTTGCCGGTCAGGTAGTTGGAATCGATCGAGCGGGAGTACCAGGACAGCCGCTCCGCCCCGTCGGCGGTCAGGCTCTCGGGCACATCGACACCGGCCGCGTCAGCGACGGCGGCGATGAAATCCTGGGTCGCGCCAACCCCGATCGGGGCGATCGCCACCATCTCCTGGCCGAACTGGCGCTTGAGCCAGCGCGCGGCGTTGTCGGCGATTTCCGGATAGAGCACGATGTTGAAATGCGCTTGCGGGATGCGTGCAAGATCGGCGGGCGATGCACCGAGCGGCGCGACCGTGTTGATGCGGATGCCGAGCGCTTCGACGATCTTCCTGACCTCGAGAATGTCGTCGCGGTTGCGGAAGCCGAGCGAGGAGGGGCCCAGGATGTTGCAGCTTGCCTGCTCGGGCGCGATCGCCGGCTTGCCGGCGCCGCCGGCGAAGGCCCGTACCAGCCGGTAGAATGTTTCGGCCGCGCCCCAGTTTTCCTTCTTCTGGTAGGACGGAAGCTCGAGCGCCACCACCGGGACGTTGAGCCCCATGGTTTTGGCAAGGCCGCCGGGATCGTCCTGGATCAGTTCCGCGGTGCAGGAGGAGCCAACCAGCAGCGCCTGCGGCTTGAACCGGTCGACGGCCTCCCGCGCGGCAATCTTGAAGATTTCGGCGGTGTCGCCGGACAGGTCGCGCGCCTGGAATGTGGTGTAGGTCACCGGCGGGCGCTTCTTGTTGCGCTCGATCATGGTGAACAGCAGATCGGCATAGGTGTCGCCCTGCGGCGCATGCAGCACGAAATGCACGCCGTTCATCGAATTGGCGATGCGGATGGCGCCGACATGGGGCGGTCCCTCATAGGTCCAGACGGTCAGTTCCATCGCTCAGGTCCCCACTTTCAGAAGGGCCCGGCGCATCAGCGGCCTGGCGATCAGCTCGGCCAGGTCGCCGGCCTGCTCGTAGCCCTGGATCGGCGTGAACACGAATTCGATCGACCATTTGGTCGAACGGCCCTCAGCCTCGAACGGATTGCCCAGCCCCATGCCGCAGATGATCAGGTCGGGATTGTCGCTTTCGACCCGATCGATCTGCTTGTCGACGTCCTGGCCTTCGCTGACGCGGACAGTGTCAGGCATCATCGCCAGTTCGGCGCCGACGACCTCGCGGTTGAGATAGGGCGTGCCGATCTCGATGATCGATGTGAAGAGTTCGCGCGACAGGAAGCGGGCGAGCGATGGCTCCAGCTGCGAATCGGGGAACAGGAACACGGATTTGCCTTCCAGCACCGGACGGTAGCGCTCCACCGCGCGGCGGGCACGGTCGCGGCCCGGGGCGGTGATCGCGTCGAAGCGGGCCTCGGCAACACCGAACGCATCGGCGACGGCGCCGTACCAGGCGGTCGAGCCTTCCTCGCCGAGCGGGAAGGGGGCCGGGATGCGTTGAGCCCCGCGGCGTTCGAGCGCCTGGGCGCAGGTTCCGACCCATGGCTGGGCCAGGATGAAGCGGGTGTTGGGCCCGACCGGCGGCAGCGTTGTGGAAGAGCGCGAGGGCAGGAACCGCACCGGGCCGACGCCCAGGCCGTTGAAGACGCGCATCATCTGGTCTTCGACGACGTCGCCCAGCGCACCGACGACGATGAGCGATGCGGGGGCGTCCGCGGCTTCCGCCGGCATGTCGGCGACCAGGGCTTCGAGGAAATTGTCTTCGCCTTGCGTGAACGTGGTCTCGATCCCGCTGCCGGAATAGGCCATCACCCGGCAGACAGGCGAATGCGCGCCATTGAGACGGCTCGCGGCGCGCGGCAGGTCGAGCTTGATGACTTCCGACGGGCAGGAGCCGACCAGCACCAGGAGCTTGATGTCGGGACGGCGGGTGAGCAGCCGGTCGACCACCTTGTCGAGTTCGTCATTCATGTCGGCCATGCCGGCAAGGTCGCGCTCGTCGATGATGGCGGTGGCGAATCGCGGTTCGGCGAAGATCATCACGCCCGCGGCCGACTGCATCAGGTGGGCGCAGGTGCGCGATCCCACGATCAGGAAGAAGGCGTCCTGCATCTTGCGATGCAGCCACATGATCGAGGTCAGGCCGCAGAACACCTCGTGCTGGCCGCGCTGCTTGAGCACGTCGCGCCGCTCGGCGGTTTCGGGTGCGCAGGTCTGGGCCGGCACAGGGGCGGAATAGACAACGGTCATGCCAGCGCCTCCGTCGACAGTTTGGAGGAGGAGGCGCCGAGCCGGGCAAGCCTGAACTTGTAGAGAAACTGCCCGGCATTGATGACGTAGGAGACATAGGCCGCGACCGCGAGGGCGATCAGCTGCCCGTCGGTGAGAAGATTGCCCCACAGGCTCACCAGATAGGCGGTGTGCAGCGCCAGAACCAGCATCGACACCATGTCCTCCCAGAAGAAGGGCCTCGCGAACAGATAGGCGCCGAACACGTCCTTTTCCCAGATCGAGCCGGTGATCATGATGGCGTAGAGCGTCATGGTCTTGACCACCACGGAGACATGCGCGGCCATCAGCCAGGCGCCGGTCATCCACCAATGGATGATGAGGCCGACCGAAACGGCAAAGACAAGGAACTGGATCGGGGCGAGGATGCCCTGCACCAGCGTCCAGATCGAGTTGTCGCGGCGGATACGCTCTTCGGCTGTGTAGAGGCCGGCAGGTGCATCGCTTGGCGAAACATGCGCATTCATCTGGCTCTATCCCTCTCCGCTAGAAACCCTGATGGGGAGAGGTTAGTCACAGAAATTGAAAGTGTCAATTTTAATTGACGTCATATCAGGTTTACAAACGGATTAATTCGTTCCATTCTTATCCCTGCCACGACGGGAGTATCTCCACGAAGGAGAGGTGGTTGGTCCGCTTTGGAGGAAGGCCGAGTATCGGGTGGCCTGACCTTCTAGGGCAAGCCGCCGTTGACAGCCTGCGTGGGAGCCGCGGATCGGAGCGGTCAGAAAGGCATCGGGGTCATGAACACAGATCCGGAAATGCGCGGTACCGGCGGCGGCTCCACAGGATCGGCCGGGCCGCCGCAGTCGGGTTCAGCGAACAAAGACCTTCAGAAGGTGCTGGAGCGGGTCGTGGTCACGACCTGCTTCAAGGGGACGCTTGCGGGGGCGGACGGGAACACGCTCGCGGACGCAAGCCAGGTGGGGCCCCAGGCCCCGCCGGCCCTCGCCCCCCCTGCGGCGACGCGGAAAGGCACACCGCGGCGGGAGGGCGCGCGGACGGACGCGATGAGGCAGGCCGAGGCCCGCGACAGGACCCGGGCCAGGAACCATAACAAGAGCCCGGACAGCGCCGCAAAGCCGGGCGAGGTGGCCCTGGCAGGCCTGCAGCGCTTCCTCGCCGTTCTCGACAAGGTCTATGCCAAGGTCCTGACCGACGGCGATTTCGACTTCGTCGGTTTCATGCGCGCGCGCTCGCTCGGACCGTCCGAGATGCTGGACCTGCTGGAGGCCTGCGCCGTGCGGCTGGGCGAGGAATGGCGGTGCGACAGCCTGGGCTTCGTCCGGGTCGTGGTCGCCACGTCGCGCCTGCAGCGCATTCTGACCACGCTGAGCCAGGAAAACCGCTGCTTCGAGCCGTTCGTCTGCGACCGCTCGATGCTGCTGATCATACCGCGCGGTGAGACGCATCTGTTCGCGGTCAGCCTCATCGAGGAGCGGTTCCGGCTGAAGGGCTGGGAGACCCGGTTCGTCTTCGCCGACCGGTTCCTGGATCTGCCGCATCTGCTCGAAACCAGTGACTTTCAGCTGATCTGTCTCGCCTGGCTCGACAGCGCACTCAAAAATCAGGTTGAAACCGTGCTGCACGCGATCTCCACGTCCGTAAATCGGGAACGGACCTGTGTCATCGCTGGCGGTCCGGCCGCTGAGGACCATTCTCAATGGCTGGAAGAACGGGGTGTTGAAAAGGTTTGCAGCAATGCCGATATCGCGATAAACACCGCGGAGAGGCTTGGCGCAACTCGCATTTCGGCCCATTCAGCGGCGGGAATAAACGGCTCCCTGTTGGAACCGTCGCAAAGTGCCTGATCGGAAAATGGAACAGCAACCCACCAGGACAGCGCACCGGACGTTTGAAAAAACCCTGCAAGCGTTCGAAAACCTCCCTCCCTCAGTATCACTGACATTGGGATCGTTGGGTGCCGACGTGACCTTGCTGGTCGACAGTTCCGGTTCCATCATCGATGTGGCCTATCTGGATCCGGCGATCGACAAGTTCGGTGCGGAGGACTGGCCCGGCCGCAACTGGGCCGATACGGTGACCGGGGAAAGCGTCGACAAGATCCGCAGCCTGATCGACGAATGCGCCAAGACCGGCGCCAGCCGTCCCCACCAGGTCAATCATCCCGGTCCGCGCGGCGCCGATCTGCCTGTCGAATACGTGCTCAGGCGGGTCGAGGGCTTTCCCTATCTGGTGGCCTACGGCACCGATCTGCGCCAGTTTGCCGACGTTCAGCAGCAGCTCATCCAGGTCCAGTTCGAACTGGAGCGGGAATACCGCCGTGTCCGCGAATCCGAGGCGCGGTATCGCGTCATCTATCAGAAGATGGACGGGGCGCTGCTGGTCGTGGATGGCGAAACCCGCCGGATCATCGACGGCAATGCCGCAGCCGGCCAGATCCTGGGCATCGCCCTGTCCAAGCTGGTGGGCGACACGCTTGTCTCCCAGGTCCAGCGCGACAACCGCGAACGGCTGATGGAAGCGCTGGCGGAATCCCGGTCCCTGGGACAGGCGCGAACGCTCAATGTGACGGGCTCCAATGGCTCGGCCATCGAGTTGCGCATCAGCCCTTACCGGGAAAACGGCAAGATCAATCATCTCGTGTCGATTACCAGTCAGGTCGAGGAAGACCACCCCATGCGCGGCCTCACAGCCGACAAATGGGGCTGGACCGAAGCCGTGCCCGAGTCGCAGATCGTCATCGATGCCAAGGGCACCATTTTTTCGGTCAATAGCCGATTCCTCGACATGATCCATCTGCTCAGCCGCAATCTGGCTGTTGGCCGCAACGTCAACAACTGGATTGGCGCATCGAGCGTCGACATGCAGGTCCTGTCGAGCCGGTTGCGCGACGAGGGCGAGGTGCGCCAGTTCCTCACCGTCGTGCGCGACGACATGGGCTCCAGCCGGCCGGTGCGCCTGTCGGCGACGCGGATCGATACGGGCGGAGATCCGCTCTATTCGGTCATCGTCACCGAGCAGGGCGCGCGCGAGATGCCCGCCGCCGCGCAAGCCAACGGGATGCACGGCCCGACATCGGATTTCTCCGAGCTGATCGGCCGCGTGCCGCTCAAGGAACTGATCCGCGAATCGGCCGACGTCATCGAAAAGCTCTGCATCGAGGCGGCATTGACCCAGACCGAGAACAACCGCGCCGCCGCCGCCGATCTCCTGGGTCTGTCGCGGCAAAGCCTCTATCTCAAGCTCAAGCGCTACGGCCTTGAGGATTACAACGGCCGCAACTGAGACGCGGCTTGGCTCGTCAATGACGAAATTGTAAAAAAACATTTACACTGTCAATTTGAATTGACTGCGTGTTTCGCCGGTCATAAACTTTCGCCATGACCGTGGCGCATACAGCTTCTTCCCGCCCCAAGGTGCCGACACCCGGCGCCGTGCTTGCCTTGCTCAAGCCGGTGACCTGGTTCCCGCCGATGTGGGCTTTCGCCTGCGGCGCGATTTCTGCAGGCCAGATCACATCCGAACGCTGGTTCGCGGTGGCGTTGGGCGTCCTGCTCGCCGGACCGCTGCTGTGCGGCACAAGCCAGGCCGTCAACGACTGGTTCGACCGCCATGTCGACGCCATCAACGAGCCCGACCGGGTGATCCCGTCAGGGCGGATGCCCGGACGCTGGGGCCTTGGCGTGGCGATCGTCAATTCCATCCTGTCGATGATCGTGGCGAGCCTCCTGGGCATGACGGTGTTCATTGCCGCAGCCATCGGCCTGGCGCTCGCCTGGGCCTATTCGGCGCCGCCCTTCCGGCTCAAGCGCAACGGCTGGTGGGGCAACGCCGCCTGCGGCTTTTCCTATGAAAGCCTGCCCTGGATCACCGCCGCCGCCGCTGCACTCGGAACCATGCCCGACGGCCAGATCTTCGCCGTGGCGCTGCTCTATGGCGCCGGCGCGATCGGCATCATGACGCTCAATGATTTCAAATCGATGGAAGGCGACACCCAGATGGGTATCGCCTCGCTGCCGGTGCAGATGGGCGCCCGCAACGCGGCCCTTTTCGCGGGGCTGGCGATGATCGTTCCGCAGATCGTGGTGATCGTCCTGCTGGTCTCCTGGAGCCATGTCTGGTCGGCAGCCATGGTCGGCGCGCTGACGCTGGCGCAGGCCGTCGCCTTGCCGCGGCTGGTCGCCGACCCGAAGGGCAAGGCCATCTGGTACTCGGCGCTGGGAGTAGGGCTCTATGTCACCGGGATGATGATCACCGCATTTGCGATCCGTCCATAGGCTGTGCGAGGAGGGGAGTTATCGTATGACAAGTCAACTGTCCGATAAAGCGCCCGGCCTCGGCTGGCTGTCCATCGTCAGGCTCGGCCTGGTGCAGGCGTCGCTCGGCTCCATCGTCGTTCTCACCACCTCGACGCTCAACCGCGTCATGGTCGTCGAACTGGCGCTTGCCGCCATGATCCCCGGATTGCTGGTCGGTCTTCATTATGGCGTGCAGATCTCGCGGCCGCTGTGGGGCCATGGGTCGGACCGGGGCGGAAGCCGTACCCGCTGGATTGTCGGCGGCGTCGCTCTGCTGGGATTGTCCGGAACCGCCGCGGCGGCGACAACGCTGGTGTTCGTCGATCATTTCTGGCTCGCCATCGCGCTCGCGGTCCTGAGTTTCCTGGGCGTCGGCATCGGCATCGGCGCCGCCGGCACCTCGCTGCTGGCGCTGCTCGCCAGCCGCACCGCGCTGCACCGCAAACCGGCGGCGGCCACCATCGTCTGGATGATGATGATCGCCGGCATCGTCGTCACCGCCATCGTCTCGGGCGTCTGGCTGGACCCGTTCTCGTTCACCCGGCTGATCGTGGTCACCGCTTGCGCCGGAGTCATCGCCTTGCTGGTGACCTGCCTTGCCATCTGGAATGTCGAACGCAACACGGTTCCGGTTGACGGTCCTCCGACGGCGCAACGGCTTGGTTTCCGACAGAGCCTGGCCGCCACCTTGGCTGACCGCGACGCAAGGCTGTTCACGGTTTTCGTGTTTGTCTCGATGCTCGCCTATGCCACCCAGGATCTGATCCTCGAGCCCTTTGGCGGGCTCCTGTTCGGGCTGACGCCGGGCGAGACCACCCGGATCTCGGGCGTGCAGCATGGTGGCGTGTTCGCCGGCATGGCGCTGGTCGGCATTCTCGGCTCGCTGTTTGCCAGGAAGAAGCCGATGATCCTGAAGGGGTTCATCTTCTTCGGCTGCGTCGGCTCGGCGATCGCGCTCGGCGGCCTGTCTGTCTCCGCGCTGGTGGGACCGCTTTGGCCCCTGCAGGCCAACATCTTCCTGCTGGGCGTCGCCAACGGCGCCTTCGCCGTGGCCGCCATCGGCGCCATGATGATGCTGGCCTCGGGCGGCGATGGCGCGTCGGAAGGCATGCGCATGGGGGTCTGGGGCGCGGCCCAGGCGGTGTCCTTCGGCCTCGGCGGCTTTCTCGGCACCGTGGCGATCGATGTCACCCGCGCGCTCACCGGTGACGCGCCGCTCTCCTTCGCCGTGGTCTTCGGCCTCGAGGCAGGCCTGTTCCTGATGGCCGCGGCCATCGCCCTTCACATCAAGACGCCCGCGCGCTCGCGGGCGGCCGACGGCATGCCGTCCGCCTACGCAGTTCCAGCGGAGTGATCCTCATGCAGACACAGACCTATGATGTCATTGTGATTGGCGGCGGCCCGGCCGGCGCCCGCGCCGCCGAGCGGCTGGCCTGGAGCGGCAAGAAGACGCTGCTGGTCGACAAGGAAGGCCGGACCAAGCCCTGCGGCGGGGCAATCCCCTCCAATGCCATGGCCCAGTTCGCCATCGCGCCCGAGCAGATCAAGGCGCGCGTCCGCGGCGCCCGCATGACCGGGCCGAGCGGATTGCAGGTCGAAATGGAGATCGGCGATGTCGGCCATGTCGGCATGGTCGACCGTGACCAGTTCGACCCCTATCTGCGCGCCCGCGCCCGGGAGGCCGGCGCCGACTACCGCGCCGCGGGTTTCACCGCGCTCGAGCACCGGGCCGACGGTCTGGTCGACGTCACCCTGGGCACGTCCAAGGACAAGGAAGCCGAGACAGTCACGGCCCGGATCGTGATCGGCGCAGACGGCGCCAATTCGGCCGTGCGCCGGGCGATTTTCGGGCCAAAGGCGCGTCCGCCCTATGTGTTTGCCTATCACGAGATCGTCCGCTCGCCGTCGGCCGACGAGACCGGCAATTTCGATCCGGCCCAGTGCGAAGTCATCTATGACGGGGAGATCTCGCCGGATTTCTACGGCTGGGTGTTTCCGCACGGACCCTACACCAGCGTCGGCTGCGGCTCCGCGGTCAAGGGCTTCGACCTCAAAGCGGCGACGAAGGAATTGCGCGCGCGCTTCGGCCTCGCCGACGCTGAGACCATCCGCGAGGAAGGCGCGCCGCTGCCCCTGAAGCCGATGAAGCGCTGGGACGACGGCAGGAACGTGCTCCTGATCGGCGATGCCGCGGGCGTCGTCGCGCCGTCGTCGGGCGAGGGCATCTGGTACGCCATGCACACCGGCGACCTCGGCGCCGAAGCGGCGATCAAGGTGCTCGAGACCGGGCAGGCCAGGCATCTCGCCAGCGCGCGCAAGCGCTTCCAGAAGGCCCATGGCCGGGTCTTCATGGTGCTCGGCTTCATGCAGTGGTTCTGGTACCGCAACGACAAGCGGCGCGAGAAGTTTGTGACCATGTGCAAGGACCCGGACGTCCAGCGGCTGACCTGGGAGAGCTATCTCAACAAGAAGCTGGTGCGCCGTGATCCGATGGCCCATGTCCGCGTCTTCATCAAGGACATGCGTCAGCTTCTCCGCCCGGCGGCGCATTGATGTGGCCGGACTGGGTGATCGACTTCGTCAGTGACGGCCGCATCGCCCTTCTGGCGCTGGCGGTCATCGCGCTCGAAGCGGCGATCATTGTCCTGTTCCTGCGCCGTCGCGCCAATGTCGCGCAGCTGGTGCTGACCATGGCGTCAGGCGCGGGCCTTCTGGGGGCGCTCCATGCGGCGCTCTCGGGCGCCTCCGCAGGCATGGTCGCGGCCTGGCTCGTGGTCTCGCTTGTCGCCCACGCCGCCGACATGCTGACAAGGCTGTTCGGCAAATCCTGATTTACCCGATGACGCGCGCCTTCCGGACCCTTCCCGGACTCTGTCCACAGGGCTTCTCCCGATCAGCGTTTTCTTTGACATATGTCAAAAAAATCTTGCCGTCTTTAATGTCAATTTGATTGGACATAAAAGAGGGGGAAGACCAGCATGCGCATCGTTCTCGTTCACCCCAATTACCATTCCGGCGGCGCTGAAATCGCCGGCAACTGGCCGCCAGCCTGGGTCGCCTATCTCGCCGGCCATCTCAGGGGTGCGGGCTTCGACGACATTCACTTCATCGATGCGATGACCAACAACATTCCCGACGACGAACTGGCAAGGCGCCTGGCCGAACTCAGGCCCGACGTTGTCGGCACCACTGCCATCACGCCCTCGATCTACAAGGCCGAGACCGTGCTCAAGATCGCCTCCGAAGTGGTCCCCGACGCGCTGCGGGTGCTCGGCGGCATCCACGCCACCTTCATGTACAAGCAGGTCCTGTCCGAAGCCCCCTGGGTCGACGTGATCGTGCGCGGCGAGGGCGAGGAGATCTTCCGTGACCTGGTGCGCGCCGTGGCCGAAGGAGAATGGCTCGACAAGCGCGCCGCGATCAAGGGCCTCGCCTATATCGCCGACGACGGCAAGATCGTCGCAACCGCTGCGGCCGCCACGATCAAGGATCTCGACGCCATCGACCCCGACTGGTCGCTGCTGGAGTGGAGCAAGTACATCTATGTTCCGCTCGGCGTCCGTGTGGCGATCCCCAACATGGCGCGCGGATGCCCGTTCACCTGCTCGTTCTGCAGCCAATGGAAATTCTGGCGCGACTATCGCGTGCGCGACCCCAAGAAGGTGGTCGACGAGATTGAGAACCTGGTCAACGACCTCAAGGTCGGCTTCTTCATCCTCGCCGACGAGGAACCCACCATCAACCGCAAGAAGTTCATCCGGTTCTGCGAGGAACTGATCGCGCGCGGGCTGCCCGACAAGGTCAAGTGGGGCATCAACACCCGCGTCACCGACATCATGCGCGACAAGGAACTTCTGAAGTTCTACCGCAAGGCCGGCCTTGTCCACATCTCGCTCGGCACCGAGGCTGCAGCCCAGCTCAAGCTCGACCGCTTCAACAAGGAGACCAAGGTTTTCGAAAACAAGGAAGCCATCCGGCTGCTGCGCGAGGCCGATATCTTCGTGGAAGCCCAGTTCATCGTCGGCCTCGACAACGAGACCGCCCAGACGCTCGAGGAAACCTACCGCATGGCCTGGGACTGGCAGCCCGACCTCGCCAACTGGGCCATGTACACGCCCTGGCCGTTCACGCCGCTGTTCAAGGAGCTGGACGACAAGGTCGAGATCTTCGACTTCGAGAAGTACAATTTCGTCACCCCGATCATGAAGCCCGAGGCGATATCGCGGGGCTAACTGCTCGACCGTGTGATGAACAACTACCGCCGCTTCTACATGCAAGAGGCGCTGTTCCATTACCCCTGGCGCGGCACCGGTTTCCGGCGGCGCTATCTCCTGGGCTGCCTCAAGGCCTTCCTCAAGGCGGGCTTAGAGCGCAAGTTCTACGATCTCGGCAAGGCCAATTACTGGGGGCCGCAATCCAGGGACAAGGTCAATTTCAATTTCGACCGCACCCGCAAGATAGCGCCGGCGCAAACGGAGGACTGGAACGCCATTCATGACCGCAAGGTGGCGCTGGTAAAGGCCCGCGCCAAGCTCAGGGATGACGACACGGGACGGGTGATGGCCTGCGGCGGCGGAACCCGGCAGATCGAGGAGAACCCGAGGCTGCCGAATGAAGGGCGGCCTCAGCCCGGTGTTCCTGAACGCTGCCCGATCAAGCGACACGGGAGCGGCAAACGATGATGCCGTCCCGGGCCTTGGGGGTGATCATCAGGTCGGCCCCAACGCCGTCATCCAGATCCGCGCAGCCCTGATCGACGCAGAGGGTGCCGGATGCGCCCGCCGTGTCTTCATGGACGCGGGTCTGGAGGACTGGTTTGATACGGTGCCGGACAGGATGGTGCCGGCCGCCAGGGTCCATCGCCTCAATTCCGAACTGCTGGCTTCGCTCGACGGGGAAACTTTCGAGGCCGTGATGAGGGAAGCCGGGCGGCGCACCGGGCATTACATTCTTGAAAACCGTATCCCCGGCCCCGCAAAGAGGCTTCTCAAGCTGTTGCCGGCGGGCCTTGCCGCGCGCGCCTTGCTCAAGGCGATCAAGGCGAATTCCTGGACCTTCGCCGGCAAGGCCGGGGTCCGCGTCACGCCCGGCCACCCGGCGATCATCGAGATCGGCGCCAATCCGCTGCCCATGCCGGGCTGCCCCTGGCATGCGGCGGTGTTCGAAACCCTGTTCGCCACGCTGCTCAGGAGACCGGTCTTCGTGAGCCACCGGATCGCCGCCGACCGGACCCGGCTGGACC
Organism: Hoeflea sp.; assembly: GCF_014359905.1. Taxonomy (GTDB): domain Bacteria; phylum Pseudomonadota; class Alphaproteobacteria; order Rhizobiales; family Rhizobiaceae; genus Hoeflea. The sequence goes on from NZ_JACIYP010000066.1 coordinate 15,562, forward strand.
GCTTCGAGCTGCGGTGGCGGAGCCAGACTTCTGTTGATTCGGTTGAGGCGTCGCGCTTTATGTCTCCCCGATAGCCCTGCCGATATTCTATGCGGCCTGCATTCCAGCCGTGCTTTCACGCGATCGATGGGCTGTGCTGAACGCCGGCATTCTCCGCCCGCGCCAAAAAATCTGTTCCGCAGATCATGAATTCGTCTAAATAGCAGGTGCTGATCGCTCGTCGTGCCCTATCTTGTGTGAGAGCAAGACGGCGCTCCATGCCTATTTGCGTCCGATTTGATACGAAACGCGTAGGAAGTGCGGCATAGTCCGGACGGCGGCACAGAAGGAAGGCACGACCTTGAAACTCTGGAAGCAATTGCTGATCTCGCTCGTCCTTGTCGGGGTCGCATTCCTGGCCTGGTCAGCGCTTTATCCCGGCGCCCATGATGTTCTTTCGCGCAACGGATTGGAGCGCATTTCGTTGTTTGCGCCTTCCGGGGACGTCGCCGCCAACGGTGCCCAATCCGGGTCGCGCGCCGGGCAGGGTGGCCCGCGCGGCGGCCAGGAGGCGCTGGTTGTGGTCGCGCCGGTCGCCGAGGGTCTGGTCAACGACAAGCTGACCGCCATCGGAACCGGGCAGGCGGCCCGCACTGTGTCGGTCAGAACCCTGGTCTCCGGCCAGATCGCCGAAATTCCTGTGCGCCCGGGCAGCAAGGTGGAGCGCGGCGATGTGCTGATGCGGCTCGATTCAGCCGAAGAAGAGCTTGCTGTCGAACGGGCCAGGCTGACTGTCAATGACGCCAGGGCAAGGGCTGAACGGCTGCAGAGCCTGATGGCAAGCCGCGCCGTATCGAGCGTCGAAGCCGATCAGGCGCAGAATTCGCTGGATGCCGCTGAAGTGGCGTTGAGGCAGTCCGAACTTGAGCTTTCGCGCCGCACGGTGACCGCGCCGATCTCCGGGTCGCTGGGCATCCTGGCGGTCGACACCGGCGATTATGTCACCAGCCAGACCGAAATCGCCAGCATCGATGACCGCAGCGAAATCCTGATCGAGTTTTTCGTGCCCGAACGCTTCACCTCCGGCATGGTGATCGGCAAGACTGTCACGGCATCGGCTGTCTCTCGCCCGGGCGAGGTCTTCGAGGGTGAGATTTCCGCCGTCGACAACCGCGTTGACGAGTCGAGCCGCACCTTGCGGGTGCGCGCCCGGATCGCCAATGCCGACGACACCTTGCGCGCGGGCATGTCGTTTGAAGTCTCGGTCGCCTTCGCGGGCGAACGCTGGCCTGCCGTCGATCCCCTGGCGATCCAGTGGGATTCCACCGGCGCCTATGTCTGGCAGATCGTCGATGGCAAGGCGGAGCGTGTCAATGTCGCCATCATTCAGCGCAATTCCGATTCCGTTCTGGTCAAGGCGGACCTGACCGCGGGCGACGAGGTTGTCACCGAAGGCGTGCAAAGCGTCAGGCCCGGGACAGCGGTCCGCGTGATCGGCGGCTCCGAGCGGTCCGGCGCGGATGGAGAACCAACCGCCCAGAGCACTGCGCCGGTCAAGACCGACCGCGGGAGCGGCGCATGACCGGCCGCGACGAGACCGGCCGCGACGAGGAACCCCGGGACGACGCCCCAAAGATGGATCAGCAGAATTCAGGTGAGCTCGAGGCAGGAGCCGGAGAGACCGGCGGCGCCACCGCGCTGATGGTGCGACGCCCGGTCCTGGCGGTCGTGATCAGCCTACTGATCGTGGTTGCCGGGCTTGCCGGGCTCTATGGCGCCGAAATCCGCGAGCTGCCCGACGTGGACCGCCCGGTGATCACGGTGACGACCGACTTCACGGGTGCCGCGCCCGAAACCGTTGACCGCGAACTGACCGCGGTGGTCGAGGGCGCGGTGGCGCGCGTCGCCGGCGTCGCCACGATCTCGTCGACCTCTACCCTCGGCCGCAGCCGGGTTACCGTCGAGTTCAACGACAGCACCGACCTCAATGTCGCCGCCTCCGACGTTCGCGACGCGCTCGGCCGGGTCACCAACAACATGCCCGACGGCGCCGATGATCCGCGCATCGTCAAGGCCGACGCCAATTCCGATCCGGTGATGCGCCTGGCCGTGACATCCGATCGCTACAATGTTCAGGACATGACCATCCTGGTCGAGGATCTGGTGGTGGACCGCTTGGCGGCCGTTCCCGGCGTTGCCGATGTCAACGTCTATGGCGATCGCGAAAAGATCTTCCGCGTCGATGTCGACCAGTCGCGCCTGGCAGCGTTTGGCCTGACCGTGGCAGACCTGCGCACCGCCTTGCGCAATGTGGCGCTCGATGTGCCAGCCGGATCGCTGACTGCGCAGACGTCCGATATCGTCGTGCGCGCCACAGCCGATGTGACAACGCCGGAAGGCTTTGAAAATCTCTACATCAACGACCGCGTCAGGTTCCGCGATGTCGCCAGCGTGACGCTCGGCGCCGATCCCGGGGATACCGCGCTCCGCGCCAACGGCCGTACCGGCATCGGCATCGGGATCATCCGCCAGTCGGCCTCCAACACCCTCGAGATCTCGCAGGGCGTGCGCGCCGCAACCGAAGCCATCCAGTCATCCGTTCTGCCCGAAGGCATCGACATCCGGGTGACCAGCGACGACGCCACCTTCATCAGCGGCGCCATCGAGGAAGTGCGCTCGACGCTGATCATGGCCGTGCTGATTGTGATCGCCATCATCTTCCTGTTCCTGCGCGACTGGCGCGCGACGCTGATCCCTGCGGTCACGCTGCCGGTGGCGCTGATCGGCGCCTTTGCGGCAATCTGGCTGGCCGGGTTCTCGGTCAACATTCTCACGCTGCTCGCCCTCGTTCTGGCAACCGGCATGGTCGTCGATGACGCCATCGTCGTGCTCGAGAACATCGTGCGCCGGCGCAACCAGGGCATGGGCGTGCGCGCCGCGGCGGTGATCGGCACCCGCGAGGTGTTCTTTGCCGTGATCACCACCACCGCCACGCTGGCCGCCGTCTTCATCCCGATCTCGTTCCTGCCGGGCCAGGCCGGCGGGCTTTTCACCGAATTCGGCTTCGTGCTGGCCTTCACCGTGATGATCTCCAGCGTGGTGGCGCTGACGCTGTGCCCGATGCTGGCGTCGCGGTTGATCAAGCGGCGCGACATGGGCAAGACGGTCAAGAAGAGCAAGGGGCTTGTCGCGTTCGGCGATTATTTCGCCGGGAAGTATCAGTCGATCCTGCATCGGGCGCTGGATTCGCCGCTTGTCGTGATCGTGATTGCCGTAATGGCGGCCGGCGGCGCGCTGGCGCTGCTGCCCACCATCCCGCAGGAACTGACGCCGCCGGAAGACCGGGCGGTGGCGCTGATGCGGATCTCCGCACCGCAGGGCGTCAGCCTTGAATACACCCGTGCCCGGATGATCGAGATCGAGCGTCTGGTGATGCCGCTTCGCGAGGCGGGCGAAGTCACAAACGTCTTCGCCATCGCAGGCTCCGGCGGATCCGCCAACAGCGGCTTCATGGTGCTGACCCTGGCGCCCTGGGCCGAAAGGGACCGCTCGCAGGCCGAAATCGTCGCCGAACTCAATGCGGCGGTGTCGCAGGTGCCCGGCCTGCGCGCCTTTGCCATCCAGCCCAACAGCCTCGGCATCCGCGGCGCCGGCAACGGCCTGCAGTTCGCCTTTGTCGGCAACAGCTATGATGAACTGGGCGACGTGGCCACCCAGATGGTGGACCTGCTCGAAGACGATCCTCGTTTCCGCCAGATAAGGCTGTCCTACGAGACCACCCAGCCGCAGATTTCGGTTCAGATCGACCGGGCCCGCGCCTCCGATCTCGGGGTCAACATCGATGGCCTGGCCGAGGCGCTGCAGGCGCTGCTCGACGGCAGGGAAGTGGCGCAGGTGTTCATCGAAGACCGCTCCTTCCCGGTGAAGCTGTTGTCGACGACAAACCCGATCAACGACCCGACCGATCTCGAATCGATCTATCTCAAGGCCGGCGACGGGCGCATCGTGCCGATGTCGACCATTGCCACGCTGACCGAAAAGGCCGTCGCCCCCGATCTCAGGCGCGAAGACCAGATGCGCTCCGTCTCGATCACCGCCGGCCTGACGCCCGGCTTTGCGCTTGGCGAAGCCTGGTCGGAAGCCGTCGACATGGCCGGGCCGCTGATGCAGGGCGGGGTCCGCATCGTGCCGCTGGCCGAGGCGGCGACGCTCGACCAGTCCTCCAACGACATGCTGATCACCTTCGGAATCGCCATCATTGTCGTGCTGCTGGTGCTGGCCGCACAGTTCGAGAGTTTCGTCAGCGCCCTCATCATCATCTCGACCGTGCCGCTGGGTCTCGCCTGCGCCATCTTCGCCATGGCGATGACCGGCGGCTCGCTCAATGTCTACAGCCAGATCGGGCTGGTGCTGCTGGTGGGGGTGATGGCCAAGAACGGCATCCTGATCGTCGAGTTCGCCAACCAGCTGCGCAACCAGGGCATGGACATCCGAAGCGCCATCGAGGAAGCCTCCAACATAAGGCTGCGGCCTGTGATGATGACCATGGTGTCGACCGTGCTGGGCTCGGTGCCGCTGCTGCTCGCCTTCGGCGCCGGCGCCGAGGCGCGCATTGCCCTCGGATGGGTGATCGTCGGCGGTCTTGGCCTGGCGATGATCGCCACGCTGTTCCTCACCCCCGTCGCCTATCTCTTGCTCGCCCGCTTCTCCACGCCGTCGGCCGAGGAAGAACGCCGGCTCGACGCCGAGTTGCGCGAAGCCGGCGAGGCCAGCCGCAGGGCCGGCCAGCAGGAACTCTCACCGGGGGAATAGCTGGCCTTGTGCTGGCCGGAGAAGGGCTGGGTATCAGGGTGCGGGTTTCGTCGCGCTGATCGCGTAGCGGTGTTCGCTGAACCGCAGAAGCGATTTTCTCCAGCCGAATTGCCGCGCTTGCGCCCTGTGGATTGCGCCGAGACGGGTGTCGATACGGATATCGGCAAAGCTTGCCTGCGCCAGCAGCGCCGCCACCGCTTCGGCGCGCGCTCCGCCCGAGAAATGCACCTGCGACAGGATCTCGGCGTGACGGCGAGCCATCTCGGAATCGAGCCTGCGGTGGGATGAGCCGAACAGCTTTGCCAAGAGCCGCTCGAACGGTCCGCGCGACACGAAATCGCCATCGACGACCAGCAGGCAGCCGCCTGGCGACAGAACACGGTTCCATTCAGCGAAAGCGGCGGCCGGGTCAACCAGGGTCCAGACAAGATGCCGCGTCACGATGACATCCTGGCTGGCGTCGGCGAGCATTGTCCGTTCTGCATCGGCCTGGAGGAACGGGATTGCTGCGCCTGCTGCCTTGGCCTTGGCGCGGGCGCGGTCCAGCATTGGCTCCGCCCAGTCGAGTCCTGTCACGTCAAAGCCGAGCTCATGGCACAGAAGCGATATCTCACCTGTGCCGGAAGCCAGATCCAGGAGCGTCCGTCCCCGCGCGGACCCCAGATGCCGGGCAAACAATGCGAGCCATGCTGAACGTTCGCTGCCGTCGGCGATCTTGTGACCGGGATCCAGATCAAATCCAGCCGCACGGGTTGACCAGTACTCGCGAATGTCATCGCGCAAATCCCGGTTGGCGCGAAGGGCCGTGTTTTCAATCATCTGAAGTGTCCGTCTCTTTCTGGCTTGTTGCAACGACAGCGCCGCGCATTCGGTCTAACGCGCAAGCGCCGTTTCTGAAACGATGGATAGGCATTCCCGCTCAGGTGGTTCCATCCGAGCGCGGGATGCACTAGCGCAATTAACATGATAAAAATAGTCATGTTTAGGTTGACAATGAATTTTTGCACTTCTAACTGGGGCCTCCTTCCACTCGAAGAGGTCGACATGCATCACTTTCCTTCCATGATTGGCGCCGCGGTTCTGAGCATTCTGGCAACGGGACATGCCTTTGCCGACACGGTCACCATCACCGACATCACCGGCCGTCAGGTCGAAGTCGAAACGCCGGTTCAGCGGGTGATGCTGGGGGAAGGACGCCAAGCCTTCTTCACTGCAGTGCTGGATTCCGAAAACCCTTTCGCGCGTGTCGTCGGATGGCGGGATGACTTCAAGGAAGCCGATCCCGACAGCTTTGCCGCTTACCGCGAGAAGTTTCCCCAGATTGATGCAATCCCCACCTTTGACGGTTTCAAGGAAGGCACCTTCAACATCGAGCAGGCGGTGTCGCTGAATCCTGACGTGATGATCCTCAATCTCGAAGCCAAGGCCGCGACCGACGAGGCGGGGTATGAACAGAAGCTGGCTGCGGTGGGAATCCCCATCGTCTATGTCGATTTTCGCGAAAACCCCTTCGCCAACACGATCAAGTCGATGCAGATCATTGGCGATCTTTACGGCGAGCAGGATCGCGCGGCCGAGTTCAACACGTTCTTCACCGAGCAGATGGCCAGGGTGACGGAGATCATCGGTGCGCAGGCTGATCTGAAACGTCCCTTGGTCTTCGTGGAGCGGGCGGGCGGTTATTCCGAGGATTGCTGCATGTCGTTCGGGGCTGCCAATTTCGGCGAAATGGTCGAGATCGCGGGCGGCACCAATATGGCGACGCCGTTCATCCCCGGCACTTTCGGCACCGTGAACGCAGAGCAGGTGATCGCCTCCAACCCCGACATGGTCATCGTCACCGGGGGCAATTGGGATGCCTATGTGCCGGGCGGCGCCTGGGTCGGCGTGGCGCCGGGGGCGGATATGGACGTGGCGAGGAACAAGCTCGCCGCGCTGATGCAGCGCCCGGCCTTCACCGGCGTCAAGGCGGTCGAAAGCGGCAATGTTCACGCGATCTGGCACCAGTTCTACAACAATCCCTACAGCTTCGTGGCGGTTCAGCAGCTCGCGAAATGGCAGCACCCGGACCTGTTCGAAAGCCTTGATCCCGAGGCGACGCTGAAGGAACTGCACAGCCGCTTCCTGCCGATTGACTATCGTCCCGGATACTGGGTCTCGCTGAAGTGACCTTCGCCCGGGCGCGGACGATGACTCCTCGGTCTCGAAAGCGGGATCTTCCATGACCAGCCTTGCCGAGATCGCCGCGCCCGCAGCTGGAGCGCAAGCCTATCGCAAACTGGTCGCCCGCCGCATCGCGCTGGTGATCGGGCTCGGCGTGATGCTCTTCCTCAGCATTGCCGTCGATGTTTCGCTGGGGCCGGCGCGGTATGCCTTGTCCGATGTCATCGCAACGCTCCTGTGGCCGGGCGATGCGACGATCCAGATGCGGGTGGTGGTGTGGGAAATCCGCATGCCGATGGCGTTGATGGCGGTAACCGTGGGAGGATGCCTGTCCCTGGCGGGCGCGCAGATGCAGACCATCCTCGCCAATCCGCTGGCCAGTCCCTTCACGCTGGGCCTGTCGGCGGCGGCAAGTTTCGGCGCGGCCTTGGCCATGGTCCTCGGGGTGGCGTTGTTTCCCGGCGCTCTGGCGCTGATGGTGCCGATCAATGCCTTCGCCATGGCAATGGCGGCAGCCCTTTTCATTTTCGCCCTGTCGAGCATGCGCGGGGTGACAACAGAGACCATCATCCTTTTGGGCATTGCGCTGGTCTTCACCTTCAATGCTCTTCTCGCGCTGCTGCAATATTTCGCTTCGGAACAGGCGCTTGCGGCGGTGGTGTTCTGGACCATGGGCAGCCTGACCAAGGCCAGCTGGAGCAAGGTTGCCGTGACCGCCGCGATCCTCTGCATCTGCACCCCGCTTTTCGCCCGCCGTGCCTGGGCGCTGACTGCGATCCGGCTTGGTGAAACGCGGGCTTCGGCCATGGGCGTGCCGGTGCGCAGGCTGCGGCTCGAGACGCTGATCCTCGTGTCGATCCTGGCCTCGGTGCCGGTCTCCTTCGTCGGCACCATCGGGTTCATCGGCATTGTCGGTCCCCATATCGCGCGCTTGCTGTTGGGGGAGGACCAGCGGTTCTTCCTGCCCGGCTCGATCCTAGCGGGGGCTCTGATCCTGTCAGCGACCTCGGTCTTGTCGAAGGCGATCCTGCCCGGCGCCGTTCTGCCTATCGGCATCATCACGGCGCTCGTCGGCGTGCCGTTCTTCGCCATGTTGATCTTCACCAACGGGAGACGGGCATGGTGACCTTGGAACTCGACCGGGTCGAGGCCCGCTATGGGCGCAAGGTGATCTACCAGGAGGCCACGACACCCGTGGTTCGGGGTGGCGAACTGACGGCGCTGGTGGGTCCGAACGCCGCCGGGAAATCGACGCTGTTCCGGCGGATTGCCGGTCAACTGGCTGGCGCGGGCACCGTGCGCATCACCGGAGCTTCCGCGGCGGATCTGCGCTACATGCCTCAGGACACGGGCATGAACGCGGCGCTCAGCGTTTATGAATCGGTCATCCTCGCCATGAAGCAGGGCAAGGTCGGTTGGCGCCTCGCGGCCGGAGAACTGGCCGCAGTCGATACGATTCTCGACAGGCTGAACATTGCCGCATTGGCCGAGCGCCAGCTTGCCGAATTGTCGGGCGGACAGCGGCAATTGGTCTCGATCGCCCAGACGCTGGTCTCGCGCCCCAAATTGGTGCTGATGGACGAGCCGACCTCGGCGCTTGATCTCTATCGCCAATACGAGGTGCTGGAGGTGTTGCGCGCCTATGTGGCTGAAACCGGCGCCATTGTGATGCTGGCGCTGCATGACCTCAATCAGGTGATGCGGGTCTGCACGACCACCATCGCGGTCGCCGACGGGCAGGTCGTCGCAGCCGGTCCGACGCTGGAGGTGCTCAATCCCGTGCTGATCAGGCGGCTTTACGGGGTCGTGTCCCGCATCGAGACCTGCTCGCGCGGCTGCCCGATGATGATCGTTGATGGCGCGCCGCAGGGCAACGCCTGACCATCTGCCTGCTGCTTCTGCCTTCGTCAGCGACGCTGAAACAAGCGTGTCCCCGCGATCATGATGACCAGCACTACCAGCCCGACCGCAAGCCCGAAGATGCCGCTTATCAGCGCTTCGGTCGCCCAGCCGAGGACACCTGACGCCACGGTGGCGAACTCACGCATCCTGGCCGACATGTCTTCCACGAAATGGGCAATCTGAGTGAGGCCGAAGCCCTCGATCCCGTGAATGATGATCGAGCCGCCGACCCAGAGCATGGCTGCGGTGCCGATGGTGGCGATCATGTCCATGAAGGCCGGCATGCCGCGCACGATCAGGCGGCCCAGGCTGCGGGTCGCGGCGAAATAGCCCGCCTGCGCCATCTTCAGCCCGAGATCATCGGCTTTCACCAGAAGCGCGACACTGCCATAGACAAGAATGGTGATGCCCACGGCGACCACGGCCAGAACCAGCGCCTCGTTCCAGATCGTGGACGCCTCAATGGAGGAGAGCGCAATCGTCATGATTTCGGCGGACAGGATGAAATCGGTCTTGATGGCGCCGGCGACGCGCTGCTTCTCGAGATGCGCGTGATCGACCGGATTTTCGGCATACACGGGGAGAGGCTCGGGATGAAACGAATGCCAGATCTTCTCGGCCCCTTCGTAACACAGATAGGCCCCGCCGATCATCAGGAGCGGCGAGAGCATCCATGGCGCGAAGGTATTGAGCAGCATCGCCACCGGCAGCAGGATGACCAGCTTGTTGAAGAATGAGCCGCGCGCGATCTGCCAGACGATGGGCAGTTCGCGCGCCGCCGGCAGCCCATGCACATATTTCGGCGTCACCGCGGTGTCGTCAATCAGGATGCCGGCGGTCTTCACGCCCACCTTGGCGGCCTGGGCGGACACATCGTCCAGTTGGGCGGCTGCCAGGTTGGTCAGAGCGGCAACGTCGTCGAGAAGGGCTAGCAGTCCGCTCATTGTATCATCTTGTCCATGTGCTTCAGAGTGGGCCGAGGGCCGTTCCGGCGGGGGTCACTGAATGGCCGGGATCACCGAAGATGGCAATCCCGGCCATTCGCCTGAAGCCTCAACTTGCGAAATCCGCAATGGTTCCGCAAGCTTTATCCTGAAGATCGTGAAGCGGATCCTCAGCTTGCCGTCTCAAGGCACTGCTTCATCGATGTCGCAAGGCCGCGGATCAATGCGCCATAGAGTTCCGGTCCGTCGTCGAGCCCTGCGCCAAGCGGATCGAGAACCGCGGTCTGCGCGTTGGAGCCTTCGATGGCAACCGCCACCAGCCGGCTTTCGAACTGCGGTTCGGAGAAGGCGCAGACCGCATCGAGGTCCTTCACCTTGGCCTGGATCAGCGCCAGCCGCTCGGCGCTTGGCTTGATCTCCGGATTGACCGTGATCGAGCCCGCAGCCTCGATATCGAAACGCTTTTCGAAATACTGGTAGGCATCGTGGAAGACGATGTAGTTCTTGTCCCGGACAGGGGCGAGACTGGCATTGACCTCGCTTATCAGCACGTCAAGCCGCCCCAGTTCGGCGTCCGCATTGGTCGCGTAAGCAGCGGCGTTGGCCGGGTCGGCCTCTGAAAGGGCTTCGGCGATGGCGCTGACAAATGCCTTTGCGTTCAGCGGATCAAGCCACACATGGGCGTCAAATCCGTCATGCGCATGATCATGCTCCTCGTCCTCGGCGTGCTCATGCTCTCCGGCGTCGGCATGGTCGTGCCCTTCCGTTTCCGAATGCCCGTTCTCCCCGGCCTGATCGTTCTCGTGATCGTCATGCATGTGCGGCTCGAACGCGCCGCCCTCGCGCAACGGCAAGGTGACAAGTCCCGCAGCATCGATCAGCTCGACGGCGCGCGCCTTTGAGGCAATGGTCTCGATCGGCTTTTCCAGGAAGGTTTCCAGCTCATGGCCGACCCAGAAGACCAGGTCGGCACTCTCCAGGGCCTCGGCCTGGCTCGGCTTGAGCGCGTAGGAATGCGGTGAGGCGGCGCCGCTGACGATCAGCTCCGGCTCCGCGACCCCCTGCATCACCGCCGCGACGAGCGAATGAACCGGCTTGATCGAGGCAACCACTTTCGGCGCCGCCAGGCCCTGGGCGGCAAGGGCCGGAAGCAGGGCGAGCGAGAGCGCGGCGCTGCAGGAAAACTGCCGAAGCTTGGTCATCGAAAACTCCATTGTCATGTTATAAGATAACGTTGTTGTGTAATGCTATAACGTGTGGCATATCTCTGTGCAAGACAGGAACCTGATTTTCTTTGGACACGTTGCCCGTGACGTCTGACACACCGCTCGTATCGCTCACCCAGGCCGGGATCGAGCGCGCCGGCCGCTGGCTGGTGCGCGGCGTTGATCTCAATGTTCGCAGGGGCGAGATCGTCACGCTGATCGGTCCCAACGGATCGGGGAAATCCACCACGGCAAAGATGGCGCTCGGCGTTCTCAGCCCGAGCGAGGGCAGCGCCAGTCGCGCGCCCGGGCTCAAGATTGGCTATGTGCCGCAAAAACTCAGCATCGACTGGACGTTGCCGCTCACCGTGACCCGCTTCATGCGTTTGACCGGCACGCTGGCCGCAGCCGATGTCGACAATGCGCTGGCCGCCACCGGCATCACCCATCTGGCGCGCGCCGAGGTGCGCAATCTTTCCGGCGGCGAGTTCCAGCGCGCCATGCTGGCCCGCGCCATCGCCCGCAAGCCCGATCTCCTGGTGCTCGACGAACCGGTGCAGGGGGTGGATTATTCGGGCGAAATCGCGCTTTACGATTTGATCAAGACCATTCGAGACGACATCGGCTGCGGCGTTTTGCTGATCTCCCATGATCTGCATGTGGTGATGGCCGCCACCGACCGCGTCATCTGCCTCAACGGTCATGTCTGCTGCCAGGGCTCGCCGGGCGCGGTAGCCACGAGCGACGAATACCGGCGGCTGTTCGGCGGTCATGCCGCAGCCACGCTCGCCGTCTACGAACATCACCATGACCACACCCATCTGGCCGATGGCACCGTGCGCCATGCCGACGGCTCGGTGACGGAGCACTGCCATCCGGGCGATGGCCATCATCAGAGCCTTCCAGGCGATGGCCGCGATGCGCATGATCACGATCACCCTCCACGCGGCGCTGGGGCGGAGCCGGTGCAAGGCGCGCAGGCAGGGGGCAGGGATGCTTGACGATTTCTTCACCCGCGCGGTGATCGCGGGCCTGGGTGTTGCCCTGGTTGCCGGCCCGCTCGGCTGCTTCATCGTCTGGCGCAGGCTCGCCTATTTCGGCGATACACTGTCCCATGCCGCCCTTCTGGGCGTGGCGCTCGCCTTCCTGCTTGAGGTCGATGTCACGCTCGCGGTGTTTGCCGTCTCGGCGCTGATCTCGCTGGCGCTGCTTGCGCTGCAGAAGCGCGCCACGCTTTCGTCGGACGCGCTGCTCGGCCTGCTGTCGCATTCCGCCCTGGCGCTCGGCCTTGTGGCGCTCGCCTTCATGAGCTGGGTCCGGATCGATCTGATGGGCCTGTTGTTCGGCGACATCCTCGCCGTGTCGAAAACCGACATCGCCGTGATCTGGAGCGGCGGCATCGCCGTGCTGGTGGTGCTGGCGCTGATCTGGCGGCCGCTGTTCGCAGCCACGGTCAATGCAGAACTGGCCGAAGCCGAGGGGCTCAGGCCGGACCGCGCCAACCTCATCTTCATGCTCCTGATGGCCATCGTCATCGCCATTTCGATGAAGATCGTCGGCGTGCTGCTGATCACTGCCATGCTGATCATCCCCGCCGCCACCGCCCGCCGCTTTGCGTCGGGCCCGGAGCAGATGGCCGTGTTCGCCTCGCTCGCAGGCATGATGGCCGTTGTGCTGGGGCTTGAAGGCTCGCTTGCCTGGGACACGCCCTCCGGCCCGACCATCGTGGTTGCGGCCTTGGGCCTGTTTCTTTTCGCCATGTCGCCATTGGGCGGCCTGATTGCGCGGCTTTCCGCCCGCATAACCGCCCGCACCACCCAAGGAGGCACACCCTCATGAACCAGGATGCCCACACCCATGACCACAGCAGTCAGACGCCCGACCTGACCAAGAACCAGTCCCTGGTCTTCGGCGCATTGTCGCGCGCCGAGGGTCCGCTGTCGGCCTACACCATTCTCGATCAATTGCGCGATGACGGGTTTCGTGCGCCGCTGCAGGTCTACCGGGCGCTCGACAAGCTGGTCGAGACCGGCCGGGTGCACCGGCTCGAAAGCCTCAACGCCTTCGTCGCCTGCCGCCATCCGGGCTGCGACAGCCACGAGACCATCGCCTTCGCCATCTGCGAGACCTGCGGCAAGGTCACCGAGATTTCCGACGAGGCGCTGGAAACGAGCCTGCGCGCGCTTGCCCGCGATGACGGCTTCACGGTTCGCAAGGCCGTTGTGGAACTGCGCGGCGTCTGCGCGGGCTGCGCGTAGGGCGATTTCAGCCCTTGCCCCGGCGCACGCGCGACCGTCACTTTTCCTTCAGGCGGTCCATGGCCCAGCCGACGCTGAATCCATGCAGGATCGTTGACATCAGAATGACAAGGGCAATCAGCGACCAGAGCGCGCCCTCGTTGGTGAATTCCATGTGGCTCCCCGCATAGCACAGATAGTAGATCGAGCCGATGCCGCGGACGCCATAGACCGAAATCACCGCCCGTTCCCGTCGCCCTATGCCCGTCTTCGTCAGCGCGATCCAACCCGAGAGCGGGCGGATCACCAGGATGAGCGCCAGCGCCACCACGAAATGGGTCCATGTCAGGTCCGTAAACAGCACCGGCAGAACGCTGCCGAGCGCGATCAGCAGCAGGGCGGTCAACGCGTGCTCGATCGATTCCGAGAAATCATGCAGCTGCCGGTGGAACAGATGTTCTTCCCTGATGCGGCGTAATGTCAGGCCCAGAACCGCCACCGCGATGAAGCCGTAACCTTCGATCAGCTCCGTCGAGCCGTAGCACAGCAGCACGCCCGCCAGCGCAATGACCCCGGAGCCGGTTTCGGCAAGAACCGCGCCCTTTGGCACCTTGAACAGGATGTATCCCAGCACCCTGCCGCCGATCCAGCCCATGGCCACGCCCAGAACGATGCGGTAGACGACGTCGCGCAGCACCCAGTCGAGCGCCCATGCGCCGGGGTTGAGCCCTTCGGCGGCCACGATCAGGCCGAGATAGACGAAGGGAAAGGCGAGCCCGTCATTGAGGCCCGCCTCGGTGGTGAGGGTGAAACGGACCGGGGATTCGTCTCCCTCATGCGGCGGCCCGACCTGGACGTCGGCTGCAAGCACCGGATCCGTCGGCGCCAGCACCGCACCGAGCAGGATCGCGCCGGCCGCAGTCAGCCCGGCCACGCCGACGCCCAGAAGCGCGATCGCGAGAATGGTCAGCGGCATTGCGATCGCCAGCATGCGGACAGTCGGGACCCAGCGTTTCCACGGACGCAGGCTGTCGATGCGCATGCCTGCCCCGAACAAGGCCACGATCACCGTGAGTTCGCTCAGCAGCTCCCACGGCAGCGGCACCTGCCGCGGGTCCGGCATGGTCGGTATCCCGGGGATCAGCAATGCGGCTCCGGCGCCAAACAGGATCATCAGCGGCGGCGACGCCGGCTCGCGTTTGGAGACCAGCCGCGGCAGCCACCGCGCCAGGATCACCACCACGCCAATCACCGCCAGTGCGATGTGATAGGAGTTCAGGCCGAAGAATGGTTCTTGCTGCATGGCGGGTTCCCGTGCCGGAAGGGGGCAGGCGCTGTCCTACAGATAAAAACCCCGACCGACCAGATAGCATATGCGCAAATGCGCGTGGAGACCTGTCGCTGCGCGCGTCGCGGGGGCAGGGCTCCCGGCGAAGGCAAACAGGAACTGCCGTTTGAAGGCTGGGGCTGCCTCAGGCGGACTGCATGTTGAGCGCCATGCCGTCATAACGGCCCGTAATCGCAGCCTCCGCCAGCAGGAAGGCCACGTCGGCACGCGAGGCTTCGCCGCCCTTGTCCACATCCTGTCCAAGGATCACGCTGGCGCTGCGGCCCGCATCGGTCAGGGCCACCGGGCGCAGGATTGCATATTTC
>NZ_JACIYP010000067.1 GCF_014359905.1 Hoeflea sp.
CTCTTATGGAACCATTGTGGATCAGAACAGTTTGATTGATGCAACGCCGCATTTCGGCGCGATCATTTTTGGAGAATTTGACATGGGGTTTGAATACAGCGGAATTCTGGGGATCATCATCCTGATCCTGGACATCTGGGCAATCCTGCAGATCATCAAGGGCGGCGGATCGACCGGCAGCAAGGTCTTGTGGATCCTGATCATTCTGCTGCTGCCGGTGATCGGCCTGATCATCTGGCTTGTGGCGGGTCGAAACCGCCTCTAGCAGTCTCGACGCACGGATAGCGTCCATTTGACAGCGGCGCCTATGGCGGCCGACTGGCGTCCCTGGCGGGATGCCGGTCGGCCTTTTTGCTGCCTTGTCGTGGCGGGGCCTTTGCGGACAAGGGGCTGAACACGAGTTCCCCTAGGGCAGCACGGCCGGATGCGGATCATCAGCTCGGTAAAACCGCGCCGGCGGATTGCGCCGGGGTGAACGGCAGGACATGATCATCTTGAGTTCGCAATCCGTCGACCTACATCCGGGCGACTGTCTCCCTACGACCGCCAAGGGTTCCATGGCATCCGAAAATCCCTCAAAGACTGCGCCTGATACCGGAATGGCGATCATCCTGCTTGCCTGGTACGACCGGCACGCGCGGCCCCTGCCCTGGCGGGTGAGCCCGTCGGACCGGCTCAACGGCGTGGTGGCCGATCCCTACCGGGTCTGGCTGTCGGAAATCATGCTGCAGCAGACCACGGTGCAGGCGGTGAAGCCGTATTTCGCAAATTTCGCCAAACGCTGGCCGAGCGTGGCCGATCTCGCCGCCGCCGACACCGAGGACGTGATGAAAGCCTGGGCGGGGCTTGGCTACTATTCCCGCGCCCGCAATCTCAAGCGCTGCGCCGATGTGGTGGCGGCCGATCATGGCGGGCGTTTTCCCGACACCGAGGAGGGTTTGCGCGCCCTGCCCGGCATCGGCCCCTACACTGCCGCCGCGATCGCGGCCATTGCATTTGACCGCCACGCGGCGGTGGTCGACGGCAATATCGAGCGGGTTTTCACCCGGCTTTGCGAGATCGCCACGCCGCTGCCCTCGGCCAAGAATGAAATCCGCACCGCTGTCGGCGCGGTCACGCCGATCGACAGGCCCGGCGATTTCGCGCAGGCGCTGATGGATCTCGGCGCCACGATCTGCACACCCAAGCGTCCGGCCTGCGCGCTCTGCCCGCTCAATGAGGCCTGCCTTGCGCGCCTGTCGGGGCGGCAGGAGCAGTTTCCGGTCAAGCCCATGAAAAAGGACAAACCGGTACGGCTGGGCGCGGCCTTCGTGGCAGAGCGCCGGGATGGCGCGGTGCTGCTGGTCAAGCGTCCGGACACCGGCCTGCTGGGCGGCATGACCGGTGTGCCGACCACCAACTGGACAGTGCGCGCCGACGGCGCGACCGGCGCAGAATCAGGGCCATTTGATGCCAATTGGCGCAGCAAGGGCGTGATTACACATGTGTTTACACATTTTGAATTGCGGCTCGAAGTTTTTCATGCGGTTGTCACCGGCGCCCCCGATCATGAAGGCTGGTGGAGCGACAGCGATTCGCTGCCCGGCGAAGCGCTGCCCACCGTGATGAAGAAGGCGCTCGGGGCCGCCTTCCCGGCTTTGTTCAGAAAAGGCAAGACATGAGTGAGACCAACCAGCCCGCAGGCCAACCCGTCCGCCATATCGTTTTCGATATCGGCAAGGTGCTGATCCACTACGATCCGAACATTCCCTATAGCCGCCTGATCCCGGATGAAGCGGAGCGCGCGGCGTTTTTCGAGACCGTCTGCACCCATGAATGGAACCTCGAGCAGGACCGCGGCCGCGGCTGGAGCGAGGCGGAAGCGCTCTTGATCGAGCAGTTTCCCGACAAGGCAGACCTGATCCGCGCCTTCCGGCAGCACTGGCACGAGATGGTCAGCCATTCCTATGACGACAGCGTCGACATCATGCTCGACCTGATCCAGCAGGGTCGCGACGTGACAATGCTCACCAATTTCGCCGCCGATACGTTCAAGCAGGCGCGGGAGAAGTTTCCCTTCCTCAAGGTTCCCCGCGGCGTCACGGTCTCGGGCGAGATCGGCCTGATCAAGCCGGACCGCGAGATCTACGACACCCATGTCGCAAGCTTCGATCTCGATCCCGCCGCCTGCCTGTTCATCGACGACAGCCAGAAGAATGTCGACGGCGCGATCGCCGCGGGCTGGCAGTCGGTGCTGTTCACGGGCGCGGAGCAGCTCAGGGCGGACCTGGCGCGGTTTGGGCTCTAGCCGGCGCCGGGGCGGCTCAGGCGGGAAACCGGAACAGGTCGGCATCCGCATCGGACTTGCCGTTCACCTCAGCCTTGATGATTTCCGAGGCAATCTGGCTGAAGGTGATGCCATTGCCGCCAAAGCCCATCACCGCGAAGGCGCGGCTCATGCCGGGGACCCGGTCGATATAGGGCAGCCCCGTCGGGGTGACGCCGAAGCCCGCCGACCAGGCGAAGTCCGGCTCCGGCAGCTTGACGCCCAGGAGACCGGAGATCTTCTTCACGATCCGTTTCGGCTTGGACTTCATCTTGGCCGCTGAATGATAGGCGTCGGGATCGTTCTCGTCCTCGCCTCCGGCGATCAGGCGGCCGTCGCGGGTCATGCGGAAATAGAGATAGGGATCGGCGGCTTCCCAGACCAGCGCATCGGCGAGCCATTTCGGCAGCGTCGCCATCGGCGGCGTCGCGATCGCCCAGGTGGAAGCGATGGAATGGCTTTTCTGGGCGACGCTTTCGAGAAATTCGTAGCCGGTGCAAAACACCACATGGCCCGCCTCGAGCAGCGATCCCGACGAAGTGGCCAGCACCACCCGGTCGCCGAATTCGCCGAGATCGGTGATCTCAACCCCTTCGACGATCTCTGTGCCTCGCTCCCGGGCGGCGCGCAACAGCCCCGCCGTCAACTGCGCCGGATTGCAGGAGGCGGACGCCTGGCTGAGCAAACCCGCCTCCCGGTCGAGCCCGTAGGCGGAGGCCACCTCGGCGCCGTCAAGGTACCGGGCTTCGAGCCCCGCGGCCTGCCGCGCCCGGAATTCGGCGCTCAGCTTTCGGGCGCCGCCGCCCTCGCCGGCCAGATAGAGCGTCTGCTTTTCCCGGTAGCTGCACGCAAGCTCGAGCGCCTCCACCTTCCTGCCAAGCGCCTTGACCGAGGCCGCGGAGCGGCGCCAGGCGCGGGCCGCGGGCTCCTCGCCGATCATCCGGGAGAGATCGCTGAGCGGCGTGTCGATCTCATGCTGGATCATGGCGGTGCTGGCCATGGTCGATCCGGTGACGGGCTTGCGCCGGTCGATGACGAGGATCGAGCGTTTGCCATCGGCGAGCGCCTCGGCCGCCAGGGCCCCCGAAATGCCGGCGCCGACGATGATGACATCATAGGTTCTGGACGCACAGGATTTCGACGTGATGACGCTGATCGAGGGCGTCGATGCCCACAAGGGCATGGAGTCGCGAAGGTCGCGTTTTCGGGTGGCGGCGTCCATCGGCATCTCCTGGGTGACAGCCGCTCTCAACCGCTCAGGCGCACATTGGTTCCCTCGCGCGGGTGCGAATTCGGCATGAGCGATAGAGGAGTATTTTTCCACGACGGGCGTGGAACGGAGGCGCAGACCGGGCGTTGAAAGATGCCACCCCAATGGAGACGCCCCAATGAAAACTCTTTCAGACGCTTTTGAACATACACTTCAGGATATTTACTACGCCGAGAACGCCCTGACCAAGGCACTGCCCAAGGTGGCCAAGGCCGCAACGAGCAAGAAGCTCAAGGACGCCGTCGAGAGCCATCTCGCGGAAACCAAGGAGCAGATCAAGACCCTCGACAAGGTCTTCAAGTCCATCGGCAAGAAGCCTGAGGGCGAGAAGTGCGACGCGATCGAAGGCCTGATCAAGGAAACCAACGGCCTCATCGAGGAAGCTGAAGGCGAAGCGCTCAACGCCATGCTGATCGGCGCCTGCCAGGCCGTCGAACACTATGAAATCGCCCGCTACGGGACGCTGCGCGAATGGGCAAAAATTCTCGGACACACCGAGGCGCACGATCTGCTCACTAGCATCCTCGACCAGGAAAAGGCGGCGAACTCGAAGCTGACCAATCTGGCCGTTTCGGAAATCAACAAGGCCGCCTGAGGCCTGAAGAGACCCTGCCCGCCGAACCTGTTCTGGCGGGCGGATCTTCCCGGGAGTGCATCAGGGCTGCGGTGACGCAGTCCTGATGTTTCGTTTCAAGCAGCTCGAGCTTCCGATCGCGGCGAAGTATTCGCCCCGCTGGCAAGAGGCTCACGCTGACAGTCGCCTCCGTCGCGGCGACCGGGGGATCGTAGCGGTCGCCTCGGCGCCTCAGTCCACGCTGTCGGCGGCGGGCACTTCCACCTCTTCCTCGATCGCGGGGCGACCCGAGAGAAACTGGCCGAAGGCGCTCATCGATTCGAAATTGTCGCAGAGAACCTTGACGACCACCAGAATCGGCACCGCCATCAGCGCGCCTAGCAGGCCCCACAGCCAGCCCCAAACGGTCACGGTCAGGAACACGGCGACGATGTTGAGTTCGAGCCGGCGCCCGACGATCATCGGCGTCAGGAAATTGCCCTCGAGGATGGTGAAGCCCAGATAGATGGCGGGCGCAACCAGGGCGGCTCCGAGCGTCGGATAGACGACCATCGCCGTGGCCGCCACGGCCAAAGCCCCGCCCCAGGCGCCGATGAACGGGAGGAAATTCAAAACCGCCGCGATGCAGCCCCACATCACCGGGTTCGGCATGCCGTAGAGCCACAGGCAGGTTCCGATCGCCACACCCAGACCCGCATTGATGAGGGTGATGGTGAAGAGATAGCGCGAGACCTGACGCTCCACGTCGTAGATCACGCGCAGCGCCCGTTTCTTCTCGCTGAGCAAGGGCATGATGCCGACGATCTTCTCGTAGAACAGCGTGCCCGTCGACAGCAGGAACATCGCAAGGATCAAGGCGACCACGACGGTGGTGAGCCCGACAAAGGCGTTGGATGCCGCGGCGCTCAGAAGAGGCGGCTGCTGGACGACCACCTTCTGGGTCTCGTCGGTCGAACTGCCATCGGTCAGGGTCTCGACCTGCTCGCTTGCCTCCTTCACCGCCGCGATCTCGTCGCGGTATTCGGCGAATTTTTCCCTGATCTTCAGACCCGTTTCCGGCGCGGAGGAAACCAGATCCGAAATGGGTCCCGACAGCGAATAGGCGCCGACCCCGAGGCCTCCGGCGAGAAAGACAATTATCAGGAAGGCGGAGATGGCCGAGTTGATGCCGCGTTTATCGGCGAACCGGACGATGGGCCTCAATGTCTGGGCAATCAGCAGACCCAGGACCATCGGCATCACCACATCCTGGGCGACGAACAGGACCTGGGCGACCAAAACAATGAAGATACCGATCAGGACCCGCTTGATCGTCGTCAGATCAGGTTGGGGAAGAGGCGTGCGCAAATCCATAGTGAACCTCACCGGAAAAGAAAAAAAGGCCGCGCCCTGCAGGGGCTGCGGCCAGTTGGCAAGTATTCAGGTTTGAAAATCAAACCTTGTTGCCCAGAGCGCCCTTGACCGAACCGGTCACGTCCTGCACGGCGCCCTTTGCCTTCTGCACCTTGCCTTCAGCCTGGAGCCGTTCATTGCCGGTTGCCTTTCCGACTGTGTCCTTGGCCTCTCCCGCAACCTTGTTGCCGGCGGCCTTCGTCTTATCAATCATCTTGCCCATGACCATTCTCCTGTGGGCCGCGAATGCGGCGCTGACCAAGCAAGCTGCTGCTTGCCTGCAACAACGCCTGACACTGATTGTGGTTCACTGGCATTTGCAGGAATTTCGCAAATTTTTTTCCGGCGGTCTTCGGTGACGGCCTGCCATCCGCGCCAAACAGAACGCCCGGGCTGCGTTTCCACATCCCGGGCGCTGCATGACCGGCGGGGACTGAAGGTACTTGACCCGCCGGGTCTCGTGACCGGTTTTCAACCGGCGCGCGCCATCTGCACACGGATGGCAGTGCGGTAATCATCGATCAGCTTCAGGCCATCGGGCGTTTCGACATGCCAGAAGGTCCAGCCGTTGCAGGCGTCAAAGCCCTGCACCACGGCGCCGATCTTGTGGATCGAGCCCGCCTGGCCGCCCGCCACCAGCGTGCCGTCGGCGCGGATGATCGCCTGATGTTTGCGCTTGGCGTCAAACAGCACGTCGCCGGGTTTGACGTGGCCGGCTTCGATCAGCACGTTGAAGGCGACGCGCGGTTCGGCGCGCTTGCCCGTGAGTACGGTGAGTTCGTTCTTGCCGAGCGGCTCGACGGCATCGATCCGGGCGCGAGCCGCATCGATGTAAACCTGCTCGCGCTCGATGCCGACGAAATGACGGCCGAGCCTGCGCGCCACCGCGCCGGTGGTGCCGGAGCCGAAGAACGGATCGAGCACCACGTCGCCGGGCTTGGACGAGGCCATCAGCACGCGCGCCAGAAGCGCCTCGGGCTTCTGGGTCGGATGCACCTTCTTGCCGTCCTCGCCCTTCAGGCGTTCGCCCCCGGTGCAGATCGGAAACAGCCAGTCCGAGCGCATCTGCACGTCGTCATTGGAGGCTTTCATGGCTTCATAATTGAACGTGTAGCTCTTGGCGTTCTGGTCGCGCGACGCCCAGATCATGGTCTCGTGGGCGTTCTGGAAGCGGCGGCCGCGGAAATTCGGCATCGGGTTGGTCTTGCGCCAGACGATGTCGTTGAGCAGCCAGAAGCCGATGTCCTGCAGCTGCGTGCCGACGCGGAAGATATTGTGGTACGAGCCGATCACCCAGATGGTGCCGTTGGGCTTCAAGACCCGGCGGCAGGCCATGAGCCAGGCGCGGGTGAAGGCGTCATAGGCGGCAAAACTCTCGAACTGGTCCCAGTGATCGTTGACCGCGTCGACCATGGACTGGTCGGGACGGGCGAGATCGCCGCCAAGCTGGAGGTTGTAGGGCGGATCGGCGAAAATGACGTCGACCGAATTGGCGGGAAGCGCTTCAAGCGCCGCCACGCAGTCGCCCTTGATGATGGTGTCGAGCCAGGACTGGCGCGTGGTGTTCACCGAGCGGATTTCGGCAAGCGATACTGACTGGGCCATGGGATACTCACATTACACATACGCAACAACTGAGCCTCATGGTTACCGAACAGGGTAAACATCCGGTGAACGGCGATCCGAGCCGTTCTTTTTCGGGACCTGCGGCATCAAGAAGGTGTCCGTGCAAGCCTGGCGAACGCGCCCGCCGGAGATCCCCGACGGTCTTGGCAATGATCGGTCCCTTGCCTGCGGCAAGCGCTTGCTATAGGTCCGGTGGCGATTTCCCATTCCTTCCGCCTCCCCCTTGCAGGAGCAGCTCCATGCCCGGTTTCGACCTCATCATCTATGATTGCGACGGCGTTCTGGTCGACAGCGAGATTATTGCCGCGGAGGTCGAATCGAAGCTTCTGACCGAATCCGGCTTTCCGATCAGCGCGGAAGAAATGGCCGAGCGATTCGCGGGCCTGACCTGGAAAGACATCCTGCTTACGGTGGAGCTTGAATCGAGCATCCCCTTTTCGGCGCAATTGCTCGACGAATCCGAAAGGCTGCTCGACATCAGGCTTGCATCGGATGTTCAGGGCATTGACGGAGCCATCGAAGCGATCCTGCGCATCCCCGGCCCGCGCTGCATCTGCTCGAATTCATCCTTGCTGCGACTGCATGCGATGCTCAAGCGCACCGGAATCGACCGGCTGTTCGGAGATCGTGTCTATTCCGCCAAGGAATTGGGCGAAGGCCGCACCAAGCCTGCGCCGGACGTGTTCCTGCACGGCGCCGAGCAAATGGGCGTCAAGCCGGGCAAGGTTCTGGTGATCGAGGATTCGGTGCACGGGATCCACGGAGCACGGGCGGCGGGCATGCGCGTGGTGGGCTTCACCGGCGCCTCGCACAGCTATCCCGGTCATGCAGACCAGCTGACCGAAGCCGGCGCCGAAACCGTGATCAGTCGCATGAAAGATCTGCCGGCCACCGTGGAAGCGCTCGCCGGCTGGTCGGAACTTCTTTAAGAAGAACCGGCATCAGGGCGTGTTGTACGGCCCCGGGTCGAACCCGACATAGAGCTTGGCGGTGCGCGACGCAGTCGCCGGAAAGGTGACGGCGGCGTTGGTGTAGACGAACTGCTCGGCGGGCATGCCCTCGAGAATGGTGACCGGGTGCTTCTGCAGTTCCGAATAGAGCACGGTCTCGCCTTCGAGAACGGCCACGCGAACCGGCACTTCGACCGTTCCGGCCTTGGCGGCGGGGCCTGCGACCACACGGCCCGAGACCGCCACCGTCATGATGACCTGATCGCCGCTGATCCGGCACTGCCGCGTTGTGTCGGAGATCGACGCCTGATGGATGATCTTCTCCGGGTCGCCGTCGCCGCCCTTGGCGAACTGGGTGTAATAGGCGGTGCCTTCGCGCAGGGTGACTTGCGGGCAAGCGCCCTGGATGACTTCCGAATTGGTCACCGGATCGATCACCGCCTGCTGAGCGCCGCTGCCGGGATTGAGCACGGCGCGCGGATCGGCCGACGTGCAACCGGCAATCAAGGCGGCGCCCATGAGAACAGGAACAAAACGCAACAATCTGTCTGACACGATACACCTACCTTCATTCGCACAGGACCGAGGGAAAACCCTTCCGCCGGAGTGTGGCCTTTGCATGACGACCGCCCATGGTCTATATCAGCCGCGCGCCCAAAATTCGACCGGCGTTATCTCATCTTGCGCGATCCGCGTCCACCACCGGGGAACATGTCTGTGGACTATATTTCGACACGGGGCGAAGCGCCCTCCTTGGGTTTTAGCGATGCACTGCTGGCAGGCCTCGCCCGCGACGGCGGACTCTATGTCCCGGACCAGTGGCCGACGTTCACCCGCAAGGACATCCGCGCCATGCGCGGCCGGAGCTACCAGGAGATCGCGTACCGGGTGATCGAGCCGTTCACCGCGGGCGAGATCGAGCCCGAGGCGCTGCGCGCCATGATCGACGAGGCCTATGCGACGTTCCGCCATCCGGCGGTCGTGCCGCTGGTGCAAAGCGGCGCCAACGCCTTCGTGCTAGAGCTGTTCCACGGCCCGACGCTGGCCTTCAAGGACGTGGCGATGCAGCTGATTGCCCGGCTGATGGACCATGTGCTGGCCAAGCGCGGCGAACGCGCGACCATAGTCGGCGCCACATCGGGCGACACCGGAGGAGCCGCGGTCGATGCCTTTGCCGGACGTGACCGCATCGATATCTTCATCCTGTTTCCCGAAGGCCGCGTCTCGCCCGTGCAGCAGCGGCAGATGACGACATCGACCGCCACCAATGTGCACGCGACGGCGCTCAAGGGCAATTTCGACGATTGCCAGGACCTGGTCAAAGCCATGTTCAATCATGGCTCGTTCCGCGACCAGGTGCGTCTGTCCGGCGTCAACTCGATCAACTGGGCGCGGATCATGGCCCAGATCGTCTATTATTTCACCGCCGCGGTGTCGCTTGGAAGCCCGGACCGCAAGGTCTCGTTCACGGTTCCCACCGGCAATTTCGGCGATGTGTTCGCGGGCTACTGCGCTAAGCGCATGGGACTGCCGATCGACAAGCTTGTCATTGCCACCAATGAGAACGACATCCTGGCGCGGACGATGAAGACCGGCCGCTACGAAATGCGCGGCGTCCACCCCACCACTTCGCCCTCGATGGACATCCAGATCTCGTCGAATTTCGAACGGCTGCTGTTTGACGCGTACGGGCGCGACGCAAGCGCCGTGCGCCGCGCCATGTCGAGCCTCAAGCAATCCGGCGCATTTGACATCGACGCGGAGGCGCTCAAGGCGATCCGCAAGGAATTCCGCGCCGGCCGGGCCAGCGAAAGCCAGGTCAAGGCGGTAATCCGCGAGACCCAGGCCGAGACCGGCTATGTGTTCGACCCCCATACCGCCGTGGCGGTTCATGTCGCAAACAGGTTTGAAAAACCGTCAGCACCCATGATCACGCTGGCGACCGCACATCCGGCGAAATTCCCGGATGCCGTAAAAAAAGCCTGTGGTATTGACCCCGCGCTCCCGTCGTGGCTCTCTGACCTGATGCAACGGGAGGAACGGTTCAGCGTATTGCCCAACGAACAGGACAAGGTGGAAGCCCATATCCTGTCCCTGACGCGGGCATCGCGATGATCCGGGGAAAGTGACAGTATGAAAGTTCAAACGACCACTCTCGGCAATGGCGTCACCGTTGTGACCGAGACAATGCCCCACCTGGAGAGCGTGGCTCTCGGTGTCTGGGTGAAATCCGGTTCGCGCGACGAGACCGCTGCGGAACATGGCATCGCGCATCTGCTCGAGCACATGGCGTTCAAGGGCACCCGCAAGCGCAGCGCCCGCCAGATCGCCGAGGAGATCGAGAATGTCGGCGGTGAACTCAACGCCGCGACTTCGACGGAAACCACGGCCTATTATGCCCGCGTGCTCAAGGACCATGTACCGCTCGCCATCGACATCCTGCATGACATCCTCACCGACTCGGTCTTCGACGAGGATGAGCTGACACGCGAAAAGCACGTCATCCTGCAGGAGATCGGCGCCGCCAACGATACGCCCGACGATGTTGTCTACGACAAGTTCACCGAAGCCGCGTTCCGCGACCAGACCATCGGCCGGCCGATCCTGGGCACGCCTGAAACCGTTAAATCCTTCACGCCGGCGCAGATCCGCGCCTACCTGGCACGCCACTACACCGGCGACCGGATTGTGGTGGTTGCCGCGGGCGCGGTTGATCACGACATTTTCGTCAAGCTTGTCGACGAGCGTTTCGGCCAGTCGATCAAGCCGACCGGAACCTTGCTGCGCGAGATCCCGGCAGCCAATTACACCGGCGGAGATTACCGCGAGGGCCGCGACCTGATGGACGCCCAGGTGTTGATCGGCTTTGAGGGCCGGGCCTACCAGGTCCGCGATTTCTACTGTTCGCAGCTGCTCGCCAATATCCTGGGCGGTGGCATGTCATCGCGGCTGTTTCAGGAAGTGCGTGAAAAGCGCGGGCTTTGCTATTCGGTCTATGCGTTCCACTGGGGCTTTTCCGACTCCGGCCTGTTCGGCGTCCATGCCGCCACCGGCGCCGACGACCTGGCCGAACTGATCCCGGTCATTCTGTCCGAACTGGCCAAGGCCGCGGATGGCGTCGAGGAGCAGGAAATCAACCGGTCCCGGGCCCAGGTCCGGTCGGGCCTTTTGATGGCCCAGGAAAGCCCCGCCGCGCGCGCCAGCCAGATCGCCCGGCAGATGCTGCTGTTCGGGCGGCCGGTCAGCAATGAGGAATTGATGGAGCGGCTGGCAAACCTGACACCGCAACGCCTCTCGGACCTTGCCGGAAGGCTGTTCTTCGATACCCCGGTAACCGTATCGGCAATCGGACCGATCGGCGAGCTCCTGTCTATCCCTGACATGGTCCACGCACTTGGCCGGAATGGCGGGCGAACCGCCGCGGCCGAGTAAGTCTGCAAGGATCATCCCCGCCATGGCGCCTCCGGTGTTTCGTTTCCGCGGCCGGACCCAGGAAGAGTTCCGGCTGGAGGGGGAACGGGTGTACCTGCGCCATCCGGTGATCGGCGACCATGCCGAATGGAGCAAGCTGCGCGCGGCCAGCCGTGCGTTCCTGGAACCCTGGGAGCCGCGCTGGCCGGAGGACGATCTGACCCGCGCGGCGTTCCGGTACCGAATCCGGCGCTATGATGCAGACCGCGAGGCCGGTCTGGCGCTTCCCTTGTTCATTTGCCAGAAGAATACGGGCCGTCTCGTGGGCGGCGTGACGCTGGGCGCGATACGGCGGGGGGCGGCCGAATGCTGCTCGCTCGGCTACTGGACGGGCGAGGCGCATGCAGGCAAGGGCGTGATGACGGACGCGCTTAAATGTCTCATTCCCCATGTGTTTGAGAGGATGCGGTTGCACCGGATAGAGGCGGCCTGTATTCCCGACAATCAAAGAAGCCAGCGCCTCCTTGAAAAGGCCGGTTTTCGGCGTGAGGGATATTTGAGCGGCTACCTGAAAATCAACGGCGCCTGGCGCGACCACCTGCTTTACGCGCTGATTGCCGACGACTGGCAATCGATGCGCGCGAAAGGATCCGGTTCCAGCGGATGACATGCATTTCCCGTATCATTCCTGTCTGGCCTTTCCGGGCTGCCTCTCCCATAGGCGCCATCGCGACCACGCGGGTTCCTTTGGCAATCTGTCTGATGATCCTGTGCCTGGTGACAGGGTTTGCGCCGGCCGCTCAGGCGATCGAGCCGGTCAAGATCAGCCGCGAGGACACCGCGCTTGACCTGACCGCGACGACGGAAATCTACAATCGGCGCGGAGAAGCCTTTCAGGTTTCCACCGCCGCCGGCTCGGACGGAATTGTGCGCCGCATCGAAGTGCGCGCCAGCTCGCCGCAGCACTCCGGTGACTGGGCGGTGTTCGCGCTCGCCAATGTCACCGACGAGCAGATCGACCGGCTGATCGTCGCACCGCATTTCCGGCTCGTCGGATCCGGCATCCTGTGGCCCGATCTGGGCTCGGCGCGGATTCTCTCCATCACGCCCAGCGAAGGCTTTGCGCTCGACCAGGTCGAAAGCAGCGAAGACGATGTCTTCCGCATCACGCTCAATCCGGGAACCGTGATCACCTTCGTGGCCGAACTCGCCGCGCCCGAGCTGCCGCAGATCTATCTGTGGGAACCCGAAGCCTACAAGGACACGGTCAACGCCTACACGCTCTACCGCGGCATCGTGCTCGGCATCGCCGGGCTGCTTGCGGTGTTCCTGACCATCCTGTTCGTCGTCAAGGGCACGTCGATGCTCCCCGCCACCGCGGCGCTGGCCTGGGCGGTTCTCGCCTATGTGTCGGTGGATTTCGGATTTCTGTCCAAGCTGATCAGCGTCACGCCCGGCGACGAGCGGATCTGGCGTTCGGGAACCGAGGTCCTTCTGGCGACCGGGCTTGTGGTGTTTCTGTTCACCTATCTCAATCTCAATCGCTGGCACACCAACCTGTCCTATGTCACCGTGGCCTGGATCCTGGGTCTGGGCGGTCTCTTCGCGGTGGCGATCTATGATCCGCCGGTGGCGTCGGGCATCGCCCGCATGTCGTTCACGGCGACCGCGGTGGCGGGCGTGGCGCTGATCGCCTATCTGGGCTTCAACAAATATGACCGGGCGGTGATGCTGATCCCGACCTGGGCGCTGATATTGTGCTGGCTGTTCGGCGCCTGGGTGACCGTGACCGGGCAACTGGCCAACGACATCGTGCAGCCGGCGCTGGGCGGCGGCCTCGTGCTGATCGTGCTGCTGATGGGCTTTACGGTGATGCAGCACGCCTTTGCCGGCGGCGCCTATCATCAGGGCCTGTTTTCCGACATGGAGCGCCAGGCGATGGCGCTGGCGGGCTCGGGCGACACGGTCTGGGACTGGGACGTCGCCCGCGACCGGGTTGTCACCTCGCCCGACCTCGGGCCCCAGCTCGGGCTTTCGCCTGGCGCGCTTGCCGGGCCTGCCCGCAACTGGCTGCCACGCATCCACGCCGATGACCGCGACCGGTTTCGCACCGCGCTCGACGTCATGCTGGAACACCGCAGAGGCAGGCTCAACCATCAGTTCCGCATGCGCGCCGAGGACGGGCATTATCACTGGATGTCGCTGAGGGCCCGCCCGGTGCTGGGCTCCAACGGAGAAGTCATCCGCTGCGTCGGCACCATCATCGACGTGACCGAACAGAAAAATTCGGAAGACCGGCTGTTGCATGACGCCGTGCATGACAATCTGACCGGTCTTCCCAACCGGCAATTGTTTCTCGACCGGCTGCAGACCATGATCGGCATGGCCGAGCGCAATCCGGATGTCCGTCCGAGCGTGTTCATGATCGATCTCGACCGTTTCAAGCAGGTCAACGACAAGCTCGGCATGTCGGTCGGCGACACCATCCTGCTGGCGCTGACGCGGCGGCTGAAACGGCTCTTGAAACCGCAGGACACGCTGGCGCGGATTTCAGGCGACCAGTTCGGCCTGGTGCTGGTGTCCGAACAGGACGCGGTCAAGGTGGCGGCGCTCGCCGAGGCCATCTCCAAGGCGATTTCCGCACCGATCGATTTTGCCGGACAGGATATCCGTCTCACCGCCTCGATCGGCCTCGTCACCTGGGTGGAAAACAACGCCGTGCCGGATGATCTTATGAAGGATGCGGAATTGGCCATGTACCAGGCCAAGCGGTTTGGCGGCAACCGGATCGAACCTTTCCGCCCGGCCTTCCGGACCGTGGGCTCCGACCGGCAGCGGCTGGAAAGCGATCTGCGGCGGGCGCTCGAACGGCGTGAGCTGACGCTCGTCTATCAGCCGATCGTCGAACTGAAGGACGCCGAGATCGCCGGGTTCGAAGCCCTGTTGCGGTGGGAAGACCCGAAGCGCGGCACGGTGCCGCCGTCCGAGTTCATTCCCGTGGCGGAGACGACCGATCTGATCCTCGAGCTCGGGATGTACTCGCTGAAGCAATCGGCCGAAGACCTGGCGCATTGGCAGGAGACGCTTGGCGAGTTGCCTGTCTTCATGTCGGTCAACCTGTCGAGTGCGCAATTGCTCAAGAGCGATCTGTGCAATGACGTGATCAAGGTGATCGCGGCGACGCGCTGCGACCCCACCCGGTTCCGGCTGGAACTGACCGAAACCCTGGTGATGCACAATCCGCAGCAGGCGCTGATGACGCTGTCCCGGCTGGCCGATGCGGGCATCGGGCTGACGCTTGATGATTTCGGCACCGGGCATTCATCGCTGGCTTATCTCACGCGCTTTCCGTTCAAGACGCTGAAGATCGACAAGTCGCTGGTGATCGACAAGTCGGACAAGGGCGACATCCTGATCCGCTCCATCGTCGATCTGGCCAAACAGCTCGACATGCGGGTGGTGGCCGAGGGCGTTGCGTCCGAGGAGGATGCGATGAAGCTTTCGGAGATGGGGTGCGATTACGGGCAGAGTTTCCTGTTCGGTCCGCCGATTGGCAAGGAGTCGGTGCAGAAGCTTCTCAAGGAACGTTTTCCGGTGGCCAAGCCGAACTGAGCGACCCTGCCGTTGGAAGCAGGTCAGGCGTGACCGGCCTCTGTCGACAGCATCGCCGGCGCAATCCCCATCGACGCCAGGACCCGGTCATATTTCCCCAAATGATCCGGATCGAAGACAATATCGTCGGTGGCCGGGCAGCTCAGCCAGGCATTGGCGAAGATCTCGTTTTCAAGCTGTCCGGGACCCCAACCGGCATAGCCAAGCATCATGATTGCCTGCCGGGGACCGCAGCCATCCTTGATGGCGCGCAGGATGTCGACGGTCGCGGTCAGACACAGATCGTCATTGACCGGCATGGTCGACTGGCTGATGTAGTCATCCGAATGCAGCACGAAGCCGCGCCCGGCATCGACCGGGCCTCCGGACTGGATCGGAAAATTGCGGGCGCACTCGCTCATCCCGGTTTTCCGTGCGGGGCGTCCCAGGGGCTGCGTGCGCCCGTCGAGATCAAGGTTCTCGACAAGTTCCTCAAATCGCAGCGACTGCGGACGATTGAGGATAAACCCCATGGCGCCGTTTTCGGAATGGGCGCACACGAAGATGACCGTGCGCTCGAAACGCTCGTCGGTCATGCCCGGCATGGCGACAAGGAAATGCCCGTCCAGACATCCCCGATCCCGCCGGGACAGATGGTCCTCTATCCCTAACATGGCTTGATGCTACCAAGTTCTGGCGTTTTGGAAAGGGCTTACTGCACCCCCGGTTCGTCGCGGGGGGAATAGATGTTGTAACGTCTTGAATGCATGCAGGAACAAAATCCGCCGTCCACCCGGTGCAACGACCACGACATCAAGAAGCGGCGCACAAAAGGCACGCATGAACGCCGAGACCGGTAGTCACGGAAATATGAGGACTTGAGGCACCGGATTGAATGGATTTGGCTACCCGGGTTCCGCTAGACTGGCATGATGATCGGTTATTGCCTCTCATCGCTGCCGCACAGGCTGTTCTTCCGGATCGCCGGTGCGTCCCTAGCCCTTGCCTTGGGCCTGACGCCTGCCCTGTCGCTCGACAGCGGCTGGGCTGAGACCGAGGGCGGGCGCATGCGGCTGCTGGTCGATCCGACCCCACGCGCGGACGGGACCTTCACCGGCATTCTGGACATCGCCCTGAAGCCCGGCTGGAAAACCTACTGGCGCGACCCCGGCGGCGCCGGCATTCCGCCAATGCTGGATGTCTCTGAGAGTGAAGGCATCACTCTGGAGGCGATGCAGTACCCGCCTCCGGTCCGCATCAACGACGGCTATGCTGTCTGGGCAGGCTACACCACCTCTTCGGTGCAGTTCCCGCTGGAGTTCAGTCGGTCCGCCTCCGGTAGCGCCAGCATCCATGCGAATGTCTTTCTTGGTATCTGCGAGAAAATCTGCGTCCCGTTCCAGGCCGAATTCGAGATCGACCTGCCCGAAGGCACGGGAGCCGACGACGCAGCCCGGGCCACCATCAGGCAAGCCTTCGACCGCCTGCCGGCACCTGCTGGCGCGGATTTCAATGTGGAGAAGGCCGTTCTTGACGCCAAGGGCGACCAGCTTGAGATCTCGGCCACACTGCCTCAGTTCAGGCCATCCGGCGCCACACCGGAATTGTTCGTCGCCGGACCTCAGGGTTATGCCTTCGGCCAGCCAGAGCTTGTCTCGGAAGAGGGCGGCTCTGTGAACTGGACCGTGGACATTGAGAGCATTCCTGCCTCCGCCACGTCCGGCACAACGGAAACGCTTGATTTCGTTGTCACCCTCGGTCAGCGCGCGATTGCGCAAAGCGTTCCGGTCAAAGGCTTTTCGCGGAAATGAATCGGGCGGGTTTATTTGACATTTCCACTCGCAATTGCTGCAGGGCACATTAAGTTCCCAGTCTGACATCAACGGCAACAAGGAGCGCCGACGTGACAATTGCAATTGGGGACACTTTGCCCGAGGCCACATTCAAGGAAAAGACTGCGGACGGCATGGCCGAGACCAAGGTCAGCGACCTGTTTGCAGGCAAGAAAGTGGTGCTGTTCGCCGTTCCTGGCGCCTTCACGCCGACCTGCCACCTCAATCACCTGCCCGGCTATCTTGAGAACCGCGACGCGATTCTGGCCAAGGGCGTCGACGAGATCGCCGTGCTTTCGGTCAACGACGCCTTTGTCATGGGCGCCTGGGAAAAGGCCACCAACGGTACCGGCAAGCTTCGCTACCTGTCGGACTGGGACGCAAGCTTCACCAAGGCCATCGGGATGGACACCGATCTTTCGGCCGGCACGCTCGGCACCCGTTCGAAGCGCTATTCGATGATCGTCGAGGACGGCAAGGTCACGTCGCTCAACATCGAGGATTCGCCGGGACAGGCCGTCACCTCGGGTGCCGCCGCACTGCTCGAGCAGCTCTGATCCACCCACACCTCAGGTCTCTTAGACGGCGCTCTTCCGGGGCGCCGTTTTTGTTTTGAAGGGCGCCATGCCTTCACGCGCAAGCTCGTCGGCGCGTTCGTTTTCAGGATGGCCGTCATGGCCCTTGACCCAGTGCCAGTTGACCTTGTGGCGCTGGTTGGCCTGGTCGAGCGCCTGCCAGAGTTCGGCGTTCTTCACGGGCTTCCTGTCGGCGGTCTTCCAGCCGTTCTTCTTCCAGCCGAAGATCCATTTGGATATGCCGTCCATGACATATTTGCTGTCGGTGTAGAGATCGACGTTGCAGGCGCTCTTGAGCGCAGTGAGCGCGCTGATCGCGGCCAGCAGTTCCATGCGGTTGTTGGTGGTTTCGGCCTCGCCGCCCGACAGTTCCTTCAGCGTCTCGCCATGGCGCAGGATGGCGCCCCAGCCGCCAGGTCCAGGATTGCCGGAACAGGCGCCGTCGGTGAAAATCTCGACATGCTTCAAGATATCAGATCCTTGCTGCGCAGACCGAATTCCGACGCCGAGACCACCTTGCGGTGGAACCGCAGCTTGCGCAGATATTCGAGCGGGTCCTTCTTGACCACCAGCGCGCCCTCGGGCGTGGTCAGCCAGTCATGCAGGCGGGTGAGAAAGAACCGCAGCGCCGCGCCGCGGGCGAGAAGCGGCAAGGCTTCGGCCTCACGGGACTCCAGCGGCCGCACGGAGACATAGCCGTCGATCAGCGCCATGCCCTTGGTGTGGTTGAACGCGCCATCGGCTTCGAAACACCAGGCATTGAGGCAGATGGCGACGTCATAGGCGAGGAAATCGTTGCAGGCGAAATAGAAATCGATCAGCCCCGACAGCCGGTCATCGATGAAGAAGACGTTGTCGGGGAACAGGTCCGCATGGATCACCCCCTCGGGCAGGCTCTCGGGCCAGCCCGTTTCCAGCGCTTCGAGCTCGCTGTCGATCTCGGCCCTCAACCCCGGCTGAAGCTCCTCGGCGCGGTCGCGCGAGCCTTCCCACAGGGGCCTCCAGCCGGAGACCGAAAGCGCATTGACGCGGCGGATGCCAAAACCGCTTCCGGCCAGATGCATCTCGGCCAGCGCCTGCCCGACTTCACGGCAATGCTGCGCCTGCGGCTTGCGCAGCCAGGCGCCGTCCAGGAACGTCACCATCGCTGCCGGCCGGCCGGCCAGTTCGCCCAGATGCCCGCCGTCGCGCCGTTCAATGGGCAACGGACAGCTCAGCCCCTTGAGCGCCAAATGATCCATAAGGCCGATGAAGAACGGCAGGTCGTCGCGGTTGACGCGTTTTTCATAGAGAGTGAGGATGAACGTGCCCGCGGTGGTGCGCAGCAGGAAATTCGAGTTTTCGACACCCTCGGCAATGCCCTTGTAGGACAGCAGCGTACCCACATCATATTCGCCCAGAAACGTCCTGAGCTGCTCCTCGTTGACGTCGGTGTAGACCGCCATGCTTACTCAACTCCATTGACAAAGGCCATGTCCGCGGCGGTCAGGTCAACATCGCGCAACTCGCGATTGACCAGGAAATTCTCGGTTTCCTGCACCGTTTCGGCGAGCTCGATGGTGGCGTCAAAGCGCGCCTTGAAGGCCTCGATGATCTCGTTGACCACGATTTCGGGCGCCGAGGCGCCGGCCGAGATCCCGAGCAGGCCGATGGCCCCGATCGCGTCCCAGTCGATCTCATGGGCGCGTTGCAGCAGGATCGACTGCTTCGCCCCGGCCCTCAGCGCAACCTCGACGAGGCGCTTCGAGTTGGAGGAATTCGGCGCTCCCACCACGACAAAGAGATCGCAGCCGGGCGCTGCCTGCTTGACCGCCTCCTGGCGGTTGGTGGTGGCGTAGCAGATCGATTCCGCCGCCGGCGCGGTGATCTGCGGAAACCTTGCCTGCAGCCGCGCGATCACGCCGGCGGTGTCATCGACCGACAGGGTGGTCTGGGTGACGAAGCCGAGCGCTGCCGGATCGGCGGGCTCGAAGGCATCGACGTCGGCCTCGGTTTCCACAAGCGTCACGGCACCGGCGGGCAATTGCCCCATGGTGCCGATGACTTCGGGATGGCCCTTGTGGCCGATCAGAACGACATGACGGCCCAGCCGCTCGTGCCGCATGGCCTGCTTGTGCACCTTGGAGACCAGCGGACAGGTGGCGTCGAGAAAGAACAGGTTGCGCGCCGTGGCGTCCGCGGGCACGGATTTCGGCACGCCATGGGCCGAAAAGATCACCGGCTGGGCGCGATGTTCCCCGGGGATTTCGTCGATCTCCTCGACAAAGATGGCGCCCAGCGCCTCAAGGCCCTCGACCACATAGCGATTGTGCACGATTTCGTGGCGGACATAGACCGGCGCGCCGTATTTCTTCAAGGCCAGCACGACGATCTGGATCGCGCGGTCGACGCCGGCGCAGAACCCGCGCGGTCCGCAAAGCCTGATGGTCAGGGGAATTCGGGTCATGGGGTCATTCATTCTTGATGTCATTCTGCCGAAAAGGATCAGGACGCCGCCAGCACGGCAATCAGGGCAATTGCCGCGGGAAGCGCCTGGATCACGAAGATCTTTCGCGACGCGGTTGCCCCGCCATAGAGGCCCGCCACCAGGACGCAGCCAAGGAAAAACAGTTTGAGCTGAAATGCAACACCCGCGTCGGGATGGATCAGCGACCAGAAGAGACCCGCGGCGAGAAAGCCGTTGTAGAGCCCCTGGTTCCCGGCCATCACCTTTGTGTGGGCCGCCTGCTCCGGCTTAAGGCCAAAGGCCTTCATGCCGCGCGGTGTCGTCCACAAGAACATCTCGAGCACGAGAATGTAGACATGCTCGATGGCTACGAGCGCCACCAGGATGATTGCCAGAACTGCCACCTGTACTCCCTTCGCGTTCCTGCCGAACACCCCGATACCATGGCTGTGCCTGCCCGCACCAGCCGCATTCAGGATTTCCGCTTCATCCAGGCAATCAGGCTGACACCCACCAGCGCAAGCGCCAGTCCATACCAGGTGATGGCATATTGCAGATGGCTGTTGGGCAGGTCGATCACCGTGACCCCTCCCCTCGGCAATCCGCCCGGCACCGGTGTCGCGTCGGCATCGAGAAAGAACGGCAGCACCTGTCCCTCGGGCAGACCGGTGCTTGCCGCCATGCGGTCGAGGTCCTTCCAGTAGAAGATGTTGCCTGTTTCATCGTTCTCCGGAACCATGAAGGACGGCTTCTCCGCCAGTCTGGAACGGGCCAGGCCGGTGATCAGCTGCTCCCCAGACACCAGACTCTCCGGCCGGGTGGCGGCTTCCTTGCGGTCATAGGGCACGAAGCCGCGATTGACGAAGAGCAAGCGGCCGTCGTCCAGCTCAAGCGGCGTGTAGAGGTAGTATCCCGACTGGCCCTGGAAGGTCGCGAAAAAATGGCGTTCCTTGTCGTGCAGGAATGTGCCCGACGCGCGTGCCGCCCGGTAGTCGATGGATTCACCTGCTGCATGCGCCGCCTCGATACCGGCCACATCCAGCGGTTCGGCCTGGCGGCGCTGTTCGATCGAGGCCAGCAGATCCTCTTTCCAGTGAAGTCGCTGAACCTGCCAGGTGCCGAGCGACACCAGCACAGCCAGAGCCACCGGCAGCAGCAGCAGCGCGATCCAGAACCGCTTGCCGTGGCGCCGCGGCCCTGCCGCACCTGCTTCAGTCATGATCAATCTGTCCTTCTGCCGCCTTGTTGCGGTACTGGAGCGCGATCATCAGCCCCTTGAGCATGCGCAGCAGCGTGAGCGACAGCACCGTCGCGAGCGGTATCCACAGGATCATATGCACCCACAGGGCTGGGCTGTAATTGACCTCAAGCCAAAGCGCGAGGCCAACGACGATGAAGCCGATGATCAGGATGACGAACACCGCCGGACCGTCCCCGGCATCGGCGAAGGAATTGTCCAACCCGCAGACGGAACATTTCGGCTTGACGCCCAGGAGCCCCTCGATCAGGACGCCTTCGCCGCATCGCGGGCAGCGGCCGCGCAAGCCGGCCGAAACCGGGTCGACAGGAGGATAATGTGCCTCGTCCTTGATCATTGGTCATGTCCCTTGCTTGGTCGAGATCGAACCTGCGGCCCAAATGCGCAGGCCGGAAATGCGCAGGGCGGCAGGTTTCCCCGCCGCCCCGCCTATAGCTGTCTCAAGGCTTTATTTAGCCGTGGTAGATCGGCGCACCCCAGGATGCCCAGACGTAGATCGAGAAGAACAGGAACAGCCAGACCACGTCGACGAAGTGCCAGTACCAGGCGGCAGCCTCAAACCCGAAATGCTGCTTGGGCGTGAAATCGCCCTTCATCGCGCGGATCAGGCAGACGATCAGGAAGATCGTGCCGACCAGAACGTGGAAGCCGTGGAAGCCGGTCGCCATGAAGAAGGTCGCGCCGTAGATGCTTTCCTTGAAGGCAAACGGTGCATGCATGTATTCATAGACCTGAACGCAGGAAAACAGGATGCCGAGCGCCACAGTCAGAGCCAGGCCGCTGACCAGGCCCTTGCGGTCGCCGTGCAGAAGCGCGTGGTGCGCCCAGGTAACCGTGGTCCCGGACAACAGCAGGATGATGGTGTTGTAGAGCGGCAGGTGCAGCGGATCGAGCACTTCGATGCCGACGGGCGGCCACTGGCCGCCGGTGAAGGCGACGCGGGCGACCTGCTGGGCTTCGTCGGCAAACAGGCTTGCGTCGAAGAAGGCCCAGAACCAGGCGACGAAGAACATCACTTCGGACGCGATGAACATGATCATGCCGTAGCGCAGATGGATTCCGACCACCCGTGTGTGGTGGCCTTCATGGGCTTCCTTGATCGTGGCGGCCCACCAGCCGAACATGGTGTAAAGCACGATGAGCAGGCCCACCAGGAACATCACCGGATTGGTGATCGGCAAGCCGAGAAGCGATTCGGCGCCCTTCATGCCCTGCATCCAGCCGATGCCGCCGAGCGCCATGACAAGCGCCCCGATCGAACCGGTCAGCGGCCAGGGGCTAGGGTCAATAATGTGGTAGTCGTGGTTCTTTTGATGCGCGTCGGCCATGTCAGCTTTCCCCCATGGTCATCAGTCCCGCCCCGGACATCAAGTCCGGCGCGCTGTTGGTCTTACAAAGTGGTGTTGTCTTGCACCGGCTCCGCCGTCGCCGCAACGGGTTTTTCCGATGCGTGAGGGAAGAAAGTGTAGGACAGCGTGATTGTGGTGACATTCTTTGCGTCCGGATCATTGACGATCGCCGGATCGACGAAAAACACCACCGGCATGTTCATGGTCTCGCCGGGCTTCAATTCAGTCTCGGTGAAACAGAAACACTGGATCTTGTTGAAATAGGCGCCTGCGGCCATCGGCGTGACGTTGAATGTCGCCTGGCCATAGGTTGCCGCATCGGACACATTTTCAGCCGTGTAGGCGATCTGGATGGTCTCGCCGATTCGCAGTTCGACCTCGCGCTCGACCGGCTTGAACTTCCAAGGCAGGCCCGCGGCCACATTGGCGTCGAAGCGGACCTTGATCGTGCGGTCGAGGATCGTGTCCGACATCTGCTCCACACGCTGGGTGGTGCCGCCATAGCCGGTGACCTGGCAGAACAATTTGTAAAGCGGCACCGCGGCGTAGCTCACGCCAACCATCGAGACCACAAACGCCGAGCATGCGATCACGATCCGCATATTCGCTGAAACCCTGGTCTTTCCGGACTTGTCCTGTTGGTCGCTCATGAATTCACCCTCACATCGGCCGGTTGAAGATCCCGGGGCCGACCTTGATGATCGTCACCACATAAAACAGCACAACCAGACATGCCAGGACGATGGCCAGTGCCACGGAGCGTGAGCGCCGCGCCTTCTTCTGCTGTTCGGTGAGTTCTACGTGATCCATGATCAAACCACCACGCCGAAGAACTTGGTGACGAGCGCGTCGACCAGCAAGGCCGTGAAAATGCCGAACAAATAAAGCAGCGAATAGCCGAACAGCTTCTTGGCCGGGATCATCTTCTTGTCGCCATCGGCCATGCGCCAGACCTGCCAGGAATACCAGACGAAAGCGACGCCCAGCACGGACGCGACGACACCGTAGGCAACACCGGCAAATCCCATCAGTGTCGGGACAATGCCGCTGATGGCGGTCAGAACGGAATAGAGCACGATCTGGAACTTGGTGGCGCGTTCACCGGCAACATTGGGGAGCATCGGCACACCGGCGCGCCCATAGTCTTCCGCCTTGAACAAGGCCAAGGCCCAGAAATGCGCGGGCGTCCAGAGGAAAATGATGGCGAACAGCGCGATGCTCTCAAGCGAGATCGAGTTGGTGACGCAGGCCCAGCCGATGATCGGCGGGAAAGCGCCGGCAGCGCCGCCGATGACGATGTTGTGCGGCGTCGAGCGCTTGAGCCACATCGTGTAGACGACGGCGTAGAAAAAGATGGTGAAGGCGAGAAGCCCGGCGGACAGCCAGTTGATGACCAGGCCGAGCGTGACCACCGAGAAGACCGACAGGAACAGGCCGAATGCCAGTGTCGTATCCGCCGAGATCCGGCCCGCCGGCACCGGGCGCTTGGCGGTGCGGCCCATCAGACGATCGATATCGGCATCATACCACATGTTGAGCGCGCCCGAGGCGCCTGCGCCAACGGCTATCGACAGAACCGCGATAAAGCCGAGCACGGGATGAATTTCACCCGGTGCCATCAACAGTCCGACCAGGGCGGTGAAGACCACGAGCGACATGACGCGCGGCTTCAGAAGCGCGAAGAAATCGCCCGCATCGCCTTCCAGGACCGGCGCGGCTGCGGGCGCCCTGAGCGCATCATGTTCGTTGATCATTGCCATGGGCAATATGCCTTTCCCTCGTCTCCCGGAAACCCGGGGCCCGGACATTGCCGCCCGGATTTATATGTCAGACCGCCGGAACGTTCCGGCGGCCTGGACGTCACGCTGACAGCGCCGCTGTTACTTGATGCGCGGCAGCTTTTCCCACTGGTGATATGGCGGCGGCGAAGTCAGCTGCCATTCCAGCGTTGTTGCGCCCTCGCCCCACGGATTGTCGCCCGCGATGCGCTTCTTGGCGAAGGCTTCCCAGACGCCATAGAGGAAGATCAGCACGCCGAAGCCTGAGATGTAAGACCCGTAGGACGAGATCGCGTTCCATCCGGCAAATGCATCCGGGTAGTCGATGTAGCGGCGCGGCATGCCGGCCAGACCCAGGAAATGCTGCGGGAAGAACACGAGGTTGACGCCCACGAAGGTGACCCAGAAGTGGATGCGGGCGACCAGCGGGTTGTACATGAACCCGGTCATCTTCGGGAACCAATAGTACCAGCCGGCGAAGATGGCGAACACGGCGCCGAGCGAGAGCACGTAGTGGAAGTGGGCAACCACGTAATAGGTGTCGTGCATGGCGCGATCGAGACCGGCATTGGCCAGCTGAACGCCCGTCACACCGCCAACGGTGAACAGGAAGATGAAGCCGATCGCCCAGAGCATCGGCGTGCGGAAGGAAATCGATCCGCCCCACATCGTTGCAATCCAGGAGAAGATCTTCACACCCGTCGGCACCGCAATCACCATGGTGGCGAAGACGAAGTAGCGTTGCGTGTTGAGCGACAGGCCCACGGTGTACATGTGGTGCGCCCAGACGATGAAGCCCACCGCGCCGATGGCGACCATCGCATAGGCCATGCCGAGATAGCCGAACACCGGCTTGCGCGAGAAGGTCGAAATGATGTGGCTGACGATGCCGAAGGCCGGCAGGATCAGGATGTAGACTTCCGGGTGACCGAAGAACCAGAACAGGTGCTGGAACAGGATCGGATCGCCGCCGCCGTCAGGCGAGAAGAAGGCGGTGTCGAAGTTACGGTCTGTCAGCAGCATGGTGATGCCGCCGGCCAGAACCGGAAGCGACAGCAGCAGCAGGAAGGCGGTGATCAGCACCGACCAGGCAAACAGCGGCATCTTGTGCAGGGTCATGCCCGGCGCGCGCATGTTGAAGATGGTGGTGATGAAGTTGATGGCGCCGAGGATCGAGGAGGCGCCTGCGATATGCAGCGACAGGATGGCGAAATCCATGGCCGGACCGGGCTGGCCGGTCGTCGACAGCGGCGGGTAGATGGTCCAGCCGCCACCGGTTCCGTAGCCGCCGGCAGGGCCTTCGACGAACATCGACAGCAGCAGCAGCAGGAAGGCCGGCGGCAGCAGCCAGAAGGAGATGTTGTTCATCCGCGGGAACGCCATGTCCGGCGCGCCGATCATGATCGGAACCATCCAGTTGGCAAAGCCGCCGATCAGCGCCGGCATGACCATGAAGAAGATCATGATCAGTCCGTGCGCGGTGGTGAACACATTGTACATGTGCTTGCCGCCATCGATGGCGGCATCACCCTCGAAGCCATAGACCATGGATGCAAGACCATGGAAAATCTGGATGCCAGGCTCCTGAAGCTCCATGCGCATGGCGATGGAGAGCACACCGCCGATGATACCGGCGATGATCGCGAATATCAGGTAAAGCGTCCCGATATCCTTGTGGTTGGTGGAATACATCCAGCGGCGCACAAAACCTTTCGGCTTGTGGTCGTGGTCGTCGTGAGCAACTGTTGAACCGGCCATGCCTCAGTTCCCTCTCTTAATTCTTGTCGTTGGCGGCAACGGCGACCGACTTTGCGTCAGCGTCGATGGCGGCCATCAGGTTGCGGTTGGCTGCCTCGACATCGTCAGCAGCGGCGGCAAGCCACGCGTCGAACTGGTCCTGGGCAACGACACGAACCGCAATCGGCATATAGGCGTGATCCTTGCCGCAAAGCTCGGAGCACTGGCCATAGTACAGGCCTTCCGCTTCCGCCTTGAACCAGGTCTCGTTGAGACGGCCAGGGACAGCATCCATCTTGACGCCGAAAGCCGGCATGGCGAAGGCGTGCAGCACATCGGCCGCGGTGACCAGCAGCCGGACTGTCTGACCGACGGGAACAACCAGTTCATTGTCGACGGCGAGCATGCGCGGATAGACCGCGACATCTTCCTTGGCGTAATCGGCGCGTTCGGCATCCTGCAGCAGCAGCGAGTCAAACGAGAGCTCGTTTTCGGTCTGGTATTCGTAGCCCCAGTACCACTGGTACCCGGTCGCCTTGACCGTGATGTCAGCCGGACCCGGCGAATACTGCGCAGTCAGGAGACTGAAGGACGGGATCGCCAAAGCAAGAAGGATGACCACAGGACCCAGGGTCCAGATCACCTCGATCAGCGAATTGTGGCTGGTCCTGGATGGAATTGGGTTGGCGCCCGCGCGGAACTTCACCATCACGTACACCAGCAATGCCAGCACAAA
This sequence comes from Hoeflea sp., assembly GCF_014359905.1. Classification (GTDB taxonomy): domain Bacteria; phylum Pseudomonadota; class Alphaproteobacteria; order Rhizobiales; family Rhizobiaceae; genus Hoeflea. Next base: position 26,831 of record NZ_JACIYP010000067.1, read on the forward strand.
CAGCGTGATCGGCACGATGAACCACAAGGTGTAGGTCTCGAAATTGCGGATCTGTTCCATGATTTCAGTGGCGGCGGGCTGAAAACCCATCTGCCAGTCAACCGGCTGCGCAGCCAAAGCCGGGCCTGCGCCCAGTGTGGCGAACGCCGCAAGCCCTGCAAGAAGCTTGTTGGTCACGTTATGTCTCCCTCGAGTGTCGGACCGTCTGCGTGACCAGACGGAATCCCTCATATATCCGGCGCTTCAAACCACAGAATGACATCGCTAGCAACAGGCGTCACCTGTTGTTGATGCGGCATTTTTGCGCGGGTGTACCGGTCCGGCTTGTTTACGGGCTGATTTGGGTGGAAATAGACCGGTTTGTGCCGTGCAATCCCTATGCCCGGATGCGGAATCAGGGCAGCCTCCGCGGCCAAGGCAAGGCCGGTTTGCCGCGAGGGCCGCATTTTTGCCGTACAAAACGGGAGAGAGTGGCGGCGAAGGGTTACAAATTGGCCCTGCCCATTTACAAAAAGCATGATGATTCGGCCGTTCCTGGGAGTTGAGATGGCAATTGCACTGAAATCGAACCCGACAAACGCCGCGATACTTGCCTTTTGCATGCTTGCCACGTCCCTGGGCCTTGCGACACAGGCCGTCGCCCAGCAGGCCGGCAAAGTCAAATCCTCCCATGGCTCCTGGTCCATCGTTTGTGACACGCCCGCCGGTTCCCCCGGAGAGCAGTGCGCGCTGATGCAGAACGTGATTGCCGATGACCGGCCCGAAGTCGGCCTCTCGGTTGTGGTCCTGAAAACCGCCGACCAGCAGGCGCGGATCCTGAGGGTGCTTGCGCCGCTCGGCGTGCTGCTGCCCTCCGGGCTTGGCCTGAACGTCGACGGCAAGGACATCGGCCGGGCCTATTTCGTACGCTGCTTCTCCGATGGCTGCTACGCCGAGGTAATCCTGGACGAAACCCTGCTCACCACGCTCCGCGGCGGCACGACGGCAACCTTCATCGTGTTCCAGACCCCGGAGGAAGGCATCGGCATTCCTGTCGATCTGGCGGGCTTCACCGAAGGCTATGCCGCGCTTCCATGATCATCCGCAGGCGGTGCGTCGCATCTGGTGATCCGGTCTGCTGACGATCGGGTTTGCGTGGTCTTGGCCATCGGCAGTCGCTGCTCTGTTCCAATCGGGGCCGCATCACCTATATACAACGTCATGATCTCACCAGAAAATGGACATTGACATGCAGGACCAGCTCACAAGCCAGTTCGACGTTTCCGAAGCCAAGGTCGAGCGCATCGTTGCGGACGCGCTCAAGGGTGCCGATGATGGCGAGCTCTACCTTGAATATGAGGAGACCGAGTCGCTTGTGTTCGACAACGGCAAGCTGAAGTCGGGCGCCTATTCCACGGATCGGGGTTTCGGGCTTCGCTCCGTGCTGGGCGAAACCTCGGGCTACGCCCATGCGGGTGAATTGTCCGAGGCCGCCTTGATGCGCGCGGCGGATGCCGTGTCCGCCGTCACGCGCGGCGCCAGCGGCACCTATTCCGCCGCACCGCAGCGCACCAACAAGCTGCTCTACACCGCTCAAAACCCGCTGGCTGCGCCCGGGTTCGAGGACAAGGTCAAGCTCTTGCAGACCATCGACCACTATCTGCGCAGCAAGGACGAGCGGGTCCGCCAGGTGTCGGTGTCGATCGCCGCCAATTGGCAGGTCGTCGAGATCCTGCGCGCCGACGGTCACCGGGTTCGCGACGTGCGGCCGCTGACCCGGCTCAATATTTCCGTGGTGGCCGGCGTCGGCGACCGACAGGAAAACGGCTCCTACGGCATGGGCGGACGCAAGCTGTTCGGCGATTTCCTGACCGACGAGAGCTGGAGGCACGGCGCCGACGAGGCGCTCAGGCAGGCCCTGGTCAATCTGGAAGCCGTGCCGGCGCCCGCGGGCACCATGGATGTGGTGCTTGGCGCGGGCTGGCCCGGCGTGATGCTGCATGAAGCCGTGGGCCATGGCCTGGAAGGCGACTTCAACCGCAAGAAGACCTCGGCCTTCGCCGGGCTTCTGGGCGAGCGGGTGGCGTCGAAGGGCGTCACCGTCGTCGATGACGGCACCATCGAGGGCCGGCGCGGATCGCTGTCGGTGGATGATGAAGGCACGCCGTCGGGCTACAATGTGCTGATCGAGGACGGCATTCTGGTGGGCTACATGCAGGACCGGCAGAATGCCCGGCTGATGGGCATGAAGCCCACCGGAAATGGCCGCCGCCAGTCCTATGCGCACCAGCCGATGCCGCGGATGACCAACACCTACATGCTCTCCGGCGACAGCACCCCGGAAGAGATGATTTCCTCGGTCAAGAGGGGCCTCTACGCCGTCTCCTTCGGCGGCGGACAGGTCGACATCACCTCCGGCAAGTTCGTGTTCGGCTGCACCGAGGCCTACATGATCGAGGACGGCAAGATCGGCGCGCCGGTGACCGGCGCCATGCTGATCGGCAATGGCCCGGAAGCCATGCAGCGGATCTCGATGGTGGGCAATGATTCCGCGCTCGACACCGGCATCGGCATGTGCGGCAAGGCCGGCCAGAGCGTGCCGGTGGGCGTGGGTCAGCCGCATCTGCTGATGAACGCCATGACGGTGGGCGGCACGCAGATCTGATCCGGCGGTGCCCGGCCGATTTACCGCGTCGGCTTGTATTCGACACCTTGGGACCACATATGTCATTTTCTGCATATGAAACCAAGGAGACCGGGCCATGAGCTATACGATCGATCGCACCTTCAAGGGCGAAAGTTTTGAGACCATCGTCGAGCGGACACGCGCGGCGCTTTCGGACAACGGATTCGGCGTTCTCACCGAAATCGACGTCAAGGCGACGATGAAGAAGAAGATCGATGCGGAGATGGACAATTACCTGATCCTGGGCGCATGCAATCCGGGCATGGCCAATGAAGCGATCAAGATCGAGCCGCGCGTCGGCGCCATGCTGCCGTGCAATATCATCGTGCGCTCGACCTCGGGCGATGAAGTCATGGTCAGCGCCGTCGATCCTGTCGCCTCCATGCAGGCCATTTCCAACGACACGCTGCACTCGGTCGCGGGCAAGGTGCGCGACATGCTCAAGGACGTCGTGGCGGCGATCTGAGCCCCCTGCGCTTGCCTGTGCAGCACCGAACCGGGATCCGATCCGGCTCGGTGCGTGGGGCTTCGATGGCTTTACACGGGTAAAAGCCGGCCTGTCGGTTGACCTTTGGGCATTGAGGCGCGAGCATTGACCGCAATGTATTGGGGAAAATCATGGCCGATGAAATCAATATCCAAGAAATGCTGCAGTTCATTTCAGAGGTTACGGATCCGCTTGAAATAAACCTTGCGGGCCAGGCCTTCATGGAGAAAGCTCCTCCGGAGCGGGCAGTTGAATTTGCGGCGGCTCTGAGT
>NZ_JACIYP010000068.1 GCF_014359905.1 Hoeflea sp.
GGGATTCGGGGATGAGATGTTCAAACGGTTTGTAGAGCGCCGGGCGGAGGAAGCCCTTTCGGATACGCCCGTGGTGCTGATCGTAGGACCGCGCCGGGCCGGCAAGACCACGCTCGTCAAGAAGATGAGGGAAGCCGGTCGAGACTATATCACGCTCGACGATCAGACCGTCCTCGAGGCTGCCCAGTCCGATCCGGCCGGTTTCATCCGGGGCCTCGACCGGGCCATCATCGACGAGATCCAGCGCGCTCCCGACCTGCTTCTGGCGATCAAGAAGACGGTCGACGAGGATTATCGTCCGGGCCGGTTTCTCCTCACGGGCTCGGCGAATGTGCTGACCCTGCCACGGATCGCCGACAGTCTCGCCGGCCGGATGGAGACCCTCCAGATGCTGCCGCTGGCGCGGGCCGAAGTCGAAGGCCGCACGCCGACATTTCTGGAGCGCCTCTTTGAGGGAAAGCTGAAAAATCAGCCCAAAGCGACCGTCGGCGACGATCTCGTCCAACTCGCCCTGCTCGGCGGCTTTCCCGAAGCGATCGCCCGCGAAAGCGAGCGGCGGCGGCAGGACTGGGCGCGATCCTACCTCACCTCGATCCTCACGCGCGATCTGCGGGACATCGCGGACGTAGAGAAGCTGACCGAGCTTCCGAAATTCGTGCGGCTCCTCGCAGAGCACTCCGGCCAGCTGGTCAACTACTCACAGCTCGGGGCCGGCATCAATGTCAGCCACAAGACCGGGCAGCGTTATGTCGGACTGCTCGAACAGGTGTTTCTGATCGCGACATTGCAGCCCTGGTTCACCAACGCGCTGAAGCGCATCGTGAAGACACCGAAGCTGCATTTCCTCGATTCCGGCCTGCTGGCCAGTGCGCGAGGTCTGACGTTCGACAGGGTCAAGGCTGATCGCGGAACGTTCGGCGCGCTGCTTGAAAGCTTCGTGTTCTCGGAAGTGCTGAAGCTGATGACGGCCTCAGACCTGCGGCTGACGCCTCACCACTTCCGGGATCGGGACATGCGCGAAGTGGACATCGTGCTGGAGCGCGATGACGGGATGATCGCAGGTATCGAGGTCAAGGCGAGCGCCACAGTGAAGTCCGGTGATTTCGCCGGACTCCGGGCGCTGGCTGAGGCCTGCGGGGATCGCTTCGCCTTCGGTGCCGTCCTTTATGACAGCACGGATGTCGTGCCGTTCGGTGACCGGCTGGCGGCGGCACCGATGTCGAGTTTGTGGGGGTGAGCGCCATGGGGCAGCGCGGACATGCAGCGGGAGCGCCGAGCGACTTAGGAACAGAATTCCATCCACTGCGGCGAGCCACATCCAAGCTAGTCCTTGCGCCCTTGTGGAAATTCATTTGTCGGGGCCGCCGTGATAGCAATTATGGCATACTAAGAAGTATTGGGGGCTGAACTGACAATGAAGGCATTCGAATTCGACCATCGCCTTATCGATTCCTACGCCCGGTTCTCGCGGTCGTTCAGCACTATTCGATCTGAAGACCTGGAATCAGAGATCGGCCGTCAATACGATGCGGGGCGTTTCTGGCCGGATGCTCTACTGTCTCTGAATCCTCGATATCTTGAGGGCCAGACCGTCGAAGATCTGGTCACTTCGGGTGATCTCGATGAAGCGACCGGCAGGATATTCCGCTTCGATGAAACGTCTCTCCGGCTTTATCGCCACCAGGCGGAGTCCATTGCGAAAGCCCGGGTCGGGCAGAGTTATGTCGTCACGACTGGAACCGGCTCGGGCAAGTCTCTTTGCTTCTTCGTGCCGGTAGTCGATGCGATCGTCCGCGCACGGAAAGCCGGGAAGCCGCGCAGGACCAGCGCCATCATCGTTTATCCGATGAACGCACTGGCCAACAGCCAGCTCAAGGGGATCGAGGATTTCATTTCCAAGTCTGGCCTGCCCGAAGATCTGAAGCCGGTAGTGCGGCGCTACACCGGCCAGGAAAGTCAGGAGGAGCGTCAGCGGATCGCAGACAATCCGCCGGACATTCTGCTGACCAACTTCATGATGGCTGAGCTGCTCCTGACTCGGCAGGACAGCCTCGACACCAAGGTCATAGAAAACGCAAACGGTCTGGATTTCATCGTCCTCGACGAGCTGCACACTTATCGCGGCCGGCAGGGCGCAGATGTCGCTATCCTTGTCCGTCGACTGCGCAACCGCTGCGCACTGGACAAGGCACCCATCTGCATCGGCACTTCGGCCACCATGGCGAGCGAGGGATCCGATATCAACCGCGCGCAGGCGGTGGCGGATGTTGCATCGCGACTGTTCGGAACCCCTATTGGGCCCGAATCCGTCGTCGATGAGTCCTTGCAACGTGCAACGGACGATCTGCTGAAGCTCGGCGATGTGCGGCCAAAGCTCGCGCAGATTCTGACGTCCGCGCTTCCTGACGTGCTGACGGATGAGGTGTTGAAAAGGCACCCTTTGGCGGTATGGACCGAACTGGCGATCGGCCTCGAGGACGCACAGGAACTCAAGCGCAAGAAGCCCATTCCCCTCGAAGAGGCTGTTTCCCTGCTGTCAAGGGACAGCGGTGTCGATCGTGAAATCTGCCGAAGTGGCCTTGAGACCTTCCTGACCCGTGCCAGCCTGCCGGAAACGGAGCGGGGCGGTTTCGGGACGGGCGCATTCCTGGCGTTCAAGCTCCATCAGTTCATCTCTGGCGCGGGAGAGATTTTCACCACGCTGACCGAACGGCCCAGAAACGTCCTGTTCGAAGGGCAACTCGAAGACCCAAGCGCGCCGGGACATCGCCTGTATCCAACCCGCTTTTGCCGGGACTGTGGGCATGAGGCCCACGTCGTCACGAAGACCGAGGATGCCGAGGGCATCGCGTTTCTGCCCAGGAACATTGATGATACGCCACTCGACGACGAAGAAGGCGATATTGCCGGCTATCTGACCACCACGGGCGATGGCGATCCAGACTATGCCTTCACGGGCGAGATCGAAACGTATCCTGAGGATTGGCGGGAGGAGCGCAACGGCGTCGAGCGGCTTCGGGCAAACAGGAAACGCAGAGTTCCCCAGATGGTCACAGTGGCCCCGGACGGGCGCTACGATTCATCGGGGAAGAGCTTCTGGTTCATACCGGGCAAGTTTGGCTTCTGCCCATGCTGCCTGGACCAACCGCATCCCAGCATGCGGGAACGCAGCAAACTCGCGGGCCTGTCGGGCGAGGGCCGAAGCTCGGCCACGACACTTCTCGTCTCGACCGCACTGGAATGGATGAACGGGAGCAACAGCGGTGTTCCCAGAGAGAAACGCAAGCTGCTCGGCTTCACGGATAACCGGCAGGATGCCGCACTCCAGGCGGGTCACTTCAATGACTTCCTGTTCGTCAGCCTGCTGCGCGGCGCGATCCTGCGAGCCGTTCTGGATGCCGGCGAAGATGGCATGACCGAGGACGAATTCGGGCTGAGGGTTGTGAAGGCGCTTGGGTTCACTGCGAGCAACAAGGACGCGCGCATCCACTGGATGTTGGATCCCGAAGCAGGCGCCGTGGTCCGCGAAGACGCCCAACGATCCCTCGCCAGGGTTCTGGCCCATCGGCTCTGGACCGATCTGCGCCGGGGTTGGCGCTACACCAACCCGAGCCTGTCCGTCCTCAAGCTCGTCGATGTTGCGTTCGTTGGGCTTGATGACATTGCGGAAGATACTGAGCGCCTCACAGCCATCCTGCCGGATCTCGCAACGCTCGATGCCGCAGAACGCAAGGCGATGTTTAAACAGCTCCTCGGTGCGATGCTCGAAGGTCTGGCGGTCGGGACCGAAGCGCTCGATTTGACCGTGCTCGATACCGTGGCGCAAAAGTCGCGAAATCTCCTGCGTGTCCCCTGGGCAATCGACGCAAAGGAGACGCCGAGAAGCCGCACGACACTGTTTCTGCAAGCTCCGGGTAAGGACCGGGTGGGGCTGCGTGAGGAACAGACAATCATCCGCGCCGGCCACAATTCCCGTATTGGGCGCCTCCTCAATCGCAAGAGCGTCATCGGAACCAAGCTCGGCAAGACGGACTACCTCACGGTGATGACGGGTCTGATGGAGCTTCTGGCCCGCGAAGGACTGGTGTCGCGCGTCGACATAGAGGCGGACCTACAGGGTTGGCGTCTGTCACCCTCGGCGGTGCGCGTCATTCCGGGCGAAGCCGTCCGAACGGGGACCGCGCAAGGAAACCGCTACTTTCATGATCTCTACAATGCGATCGCTGCCGATCTGAAAGTGGGTCATAGCAGCTATTGGGGCCTCGAAGGCCGCGAACATACGGCTCAGGTGTCACAGAGACAGCGTGAATGGCGAGAGTGGCGCTTCCGCTTTGAGAAGGACGATCGGGAAAATCTCGCGGAGAATGCAACCGATCTCAAGGCAGCAGGAGAGTCGGAGCAATTTCTGCCCGCTCTGTTCTGTTCACCCACGATGGAGCTCGGCGTCGATATCTCGGCGCTGAACGCCGTGTATCTGCGCAACGTGCCACCGACGCCGGCAAATTATGCACAGCGGGCGGGGCGCGCCGGTCGCTCCGGACAGGCTGCTGTCATCGTGACTTATTGCGCCGCCCAATCTCCTCACGACCAGTATTTCTTCGAGCGGCGCAACGACATGGTGGCGGGCGTGGTTCGTCCGCCGGCGCTCGACATCACCAATGAAGAGCTCGTGCGCTCGCATCTGCACGCCATCTGGCTTGCCGAAGCTAAGGTCGCCCTGTCGCCAGACATCCCCGAGATTCTCGATCTGAAGCAGCCGGATTACCCGCTTAAGCAGGAGATCCGCGATGTCATCAACCGGCCGGGGCTGGTGAGCACGGCGCATTCCCCGATGAAACGCGTCCTCGACCAGATACTCGCGTCAGTGGATGGCCCGAAACCGGTCTGGATGGGTGAGCCGGACGAGTTTGTCTCCGACGTCGTCCAGCGCGCACCGCAGGCATTCGACCGGTCCTTCGATCGTTGGCGTGAGCTTTACAATTCCGCTCGAACGCAGCTGATGGAGGCCAATACCCGCTCCGAGATCACCGGCCTGTCGGGTGCCGACCGCCGGCGAATCAAGGCCGCGCAGATGCAGGCGAGCGACCAGATCACCATTCTCGAACACGGCAAGGCCTCCAACGGCTCGGACTTTTATTCCTACCGCTATCTCGCGACGGAGGGGTTCCTGCCGGGATACAATTTCCCCCGGCTGCCGCTCTACGCCTTCATCCCTGGAGAGGGAAAAACAGGCTCATTCCTCCAGCGCGCGCGCTTTCTGGCCATCTCGGAATTCGGCCCGCGCAGCCTGATCTATCACGAGGGCCGCGCCTACAGGGTCATGAAGGCAAAGTTGCCACCCGAGGTCAGAACGGGAGACGGATCAGAGCTCGCCACCAGGGACATTTTCATCTGCTCGAACTGCGGCGCCTGTCATGACGGTGAAGTGGAGCGCTGTCACGCCTGCAATTCGCCTATGGCGGGCGAGGTGCCAGTGCAGCGGACGCTCAGGATAGACAATGTCGAAGCTGCGCCCGCCGACCGGATCACGGCAAACGACGAGGAGCGCGTCCGGCAGGGCTTCGACATTCAGACCGTCTTCTCCTGGCCAACACGGGACGGTCGGGTTCAGATCACCGAGGCTGATTTCCGCTGCGAAGACACCTCGATTCTCTCCCTGCAATACGCCAATAGCGCCGAAATCAGCCGGATCAACAAGGGGTTGAAGCGACGCGCGAACCAAACTGTGTTCGGTTTCTACATCGATCCGCGCAGCGGCTACTGGACCAAGTCCGAAGACGAAGATCCGGACGTCGATGTGCCACCGGATGTCGTCAGGCCGGTTCGCATCGTCCCGATCGTCCGTGATCGCAAGAACGCGCTCCTCTTTCGTTTCAGAGAGCCCGCGGCGTATGCAGCCGAAACGATCGCGACGGTCCAGCATGCCCTCATGAGGGGTATTGAAGTTGTCTTCCAGCTGGAAGAAGGCGAGATCCTCGGCGAACCATTGCCCGCCCGCGACAATCGCCGTGCCATTTTGGCCTACGAAGCCACAGAGGGCGGCGCCGGGGTTCTGAGCAGACTGGTCGAGGATCCTCTCGCCCTCGGCACGGTCGCTCGAGAAGCGCTGATCCTCATGCATTTCGAGAAGGTCGACGAGGCGATCGCAGCAGGCGATGCCAATCTGCTTGTCAGTCACGAAGGAGAGGCCTGCGTTCGCGGGTGCTATCGCTGCCTGCTATCCTATTTCAACCAACCCGATCACGAACTGATCGACCGAACGAGCGATGAAGCCAAACAGATGCTGATCGATCTGGCGCGGGGGCAGGTGGTGCTCACTGCAGCGGCGAACCGGTCGACCGAAGGCGGGGGATGGTTGAGCGCCTTCAGGGATGTGGGGCTTCCGTCTCCCGACGCCTCTACCGTCAGTTTCTCCGGGCAGGAGATGAGATTTGCCTGGCGCAGTCACTTCGTCGCCGCTTGCGTTGCCCCACTGGCCGAGGCAACGCGCGAGGAAGCGGAAGCCAAGGGCTGGACGCTGTTCGAGTTGCCGGAAACTGTCACCGTGGGCGTTCCCGACGCGATGATCTCGATGTTGGGGGGATGATCTAATGACGGTGAATTTTTCCCCCGGAGATCTGGTCCGTGCCCGCGGCCGGGAGTGGGTCGCGTTGCCGTCGCCGCAAGGCGGCATTCTGGCGCTTCGCCCGCTCTCGGGCAGCGAGAACGATACGGTGATCCTCGACCCGGAGCTTGAGATACTCCCGGTCGAGCCGGCCCGGTTCGACCTTCCCGCCGACGCCGCGACGACTGTCCAGGCGAAGGCCGCGCTGCTTGCGGATGCGATGCGTCTGACGTTGCGGCGAGGGGCAGGCCCCTTCCGGTCCGCCGCGCAGCTCGCCTTCGAACCCCGGACCTATCAGCTTGTTCCCTTGCTGATGGCGCTTCGCTTGCAAGTGCCGCGCCTGCTCATCGCGGACGATGTCGGCATCGGCAAGACGATCGAGGCCGGTCTGATCTTGCGCGAGCTGATGGACCGAGGCGAGGCGGAGGCGTTCTCGGTGCTCTGCCCGCCGCATCTCGTCGAGCAATGGGTGGGCGAGCTCAAGGCGCGCTTCGGGATCGAAGCCGTCGCGGTCACGTCCGGCACGGCGAGCCGGCTGGAGCGCGGCCTGCCCCTCGCGCAGACCTTGTTCGACGCCTACCCATTCACGGTCGTCAGCCTCGACTACATCAAGGCCGAAAAGCGCCGAGAGGGCTTCGCACGCGCCTGCCCGGATCTCGTTATTGTCGACGAGGCGCATGCCTGTGTGGGCACGCACAAGGGCCGGCAGCAACGCTTCGAGCTCCTATCAGGACTGGCTCGGGATCCGGAACGGCGGATGATCCTCCTGACCGCGACGCCGCATTCCGGGGATGAAGAAGCTTTTGGGCGACTTCTCTCCCTGGTCGAGCCGTCATTCACGTCGATGAACTTCGAGGATGCCCGCTACCGGGAGCGGCTCGCACGCCACTTCGTGCAGCGGCGCCGGATCGATCTCGTCTCGGGGGATTGGGATGAAGATCGCGCCTTCCCGAAGCATGAGACGACGGAATTCCCCTATCGCCTTTCTCCGGCCCATCTCGAGTTCCATGAAGCCGTGCTCGACTACTGTCTCGGCATCGTCTCCCGAGCAGGAACCGGTCAGCGGGAACGGCGGCTCGCCTTCTGGGGCACGTTGGCTTTGATGCGTTGTGTTGGCTCTTCGGCAGCCGCGGCCTTGAGCTCCCTGCGCAACCGGATGTCTAGCGAGAGCGACCGTCTCGAACCGCAGATCTATGATGAGGACGGAGACGACGAGGACGCCGTCGACATCGAACCGAGTACGACCTTCGATGCCGATCCGGCGCTGCTTGCTCTGGTGAAGCATGTCGAGGAACTCGTTGGCAAACCCGATCCCAAGCTCACTGCGTTGGTCGATGCGCTGACGCCGCTCGTCAAGAAGGGCGTCAACCCCGTCGTCTTCTGTCGCTATCTGGCGACGGCGGAGCATGTCCGCGATGGTTTGCGCAAGGCCTTCCCCAAGCTGATCGTCGAATCCGTGACTGGTGTTCTGACTCCCGACGAGCGCCGCGACCGCGTGGCCGACATGGCGCCTGCGGACGAGGAAAAGCAGGTCCAACGCATCCTCGTCGCCACCGACTGCTTGTCTGAAGGGATTAACCTTCAGCAGCTCTTCGATACGGTGGTGCATTACGATCTGTCGTGGAACCCGACCCGCCATCAGCAGCGCGAAGGACGAGTCGATCGCTTCGGTCAACCGGCGGAGCTCGTCCGATCGATCATGATGTTCTCGCCGGACAGCGCCATCGACGGCGCCGTACTCGATGTCATTCTTCGCAAGGCCGAGGAGATCCGGAAGGCGACCGGCGTTACCGTACCGCTCCCCGATGAACGCGGGCCTGTAACGGACGCGCTGATGGCGTCGGTAATGTTGCGCCGTGGCGCCCCCCGCCAGCTTACGCTCGACCTGCGCCTCGGCGACGGCGTCAAGGTCATGGAGGCGCGTTGGCGCGACGCCTCCGAGAACGAGAAGAAGTCCCGTGCGCGTTTCGCCCAGAACGCGATGAAGCCGCAGGAGGTTGCCCCGGAATGGGAAAAGGTGCGGACGCTGCTTGGCTCCCCAGCGGATGCCAGGCTTTTCATCGAAAGGGCGATGGCGCGCTTCGGCGTGCCGTTGGAGCCCCGGAAATCCCTGCTTCTCGCTCATGTCGATGAACTTGACGCTGGCCTGCGCGAGCGTCTGAAGGGGAATGGCCTGAGCGGATCGGTGCGTCTGGCTACGTCCGAGCCAGCGCCATCGGGGACAGCGCTGCTGACCCGGACGCATCCCTTAACGTCGACGCTGGCGGAGGCGCTGATGGAGGCCTCGCTCGATCCGGAGTCCCTGTCCAATCTCGGCATCGGCCGGGTCGGCGCCTGGCCGACCGCCGCCGTGCAGCAGATGACCCGTGTCGCTCTTCTCAGGATACGTTTCAAGCTGACCGTTCATGCCCGTAAGGAACAGTTGCTCCTGGCTGAGGAGGCGGCCCTCGTTGCAATACAGGACGGTCGGATCGTGGCGACTGGCGAGGCCGCCCAAGAACTGCTGAATACACCTGCCACGGCCGATCTGGCGTCGATCGCCCGCGACAGGTTCATCGCGAACGCAAAGGAGGATCTGCCCGGCCTGCTTTCAGGACCGATCGCCGAATTCGTCCGGTCGCGCGCGAACGAACTCATGCAGGACCACGCCCGGCTCCGCGCCGCGGCAGGCTCTGCCTCGCGCGTCACTGTTGAGGCCGTGCTGCCGCCGGACGTGATCGGGCTGTTCGTCCTCGTGCCGGGCGAGGCCTGAGCCATGGCGCGCAAGCCCGTCACAGACATATCGGCTTGGCCTTCGCTCACTCTCGAAGGCAACCTCATCGCGCCGGCCACGATCGCAAGCGTCGACCGGAGACAGGCCTCCGAGCAGTCGGAAGAGGACTATCGGATCCGCAAGGGGCTGACGATCCGCGAGGAGATCTCGACCGCCTTCCGCGTCGGCCAGTCACATTTCGATGCCTTCGCGAAGTTGGAGACCCCCTCGGTCGAAGCAACCCGCCGCTTCATCCGGGCCTTCCTGCAAGAAACCTTCGGCTTCGACGACCTCGCTCCTGCAGATGGAGCCCTGTCCTTCATCGGGGGCGGTCGGGTCCCCATCGTGGTCGTACCCCCCGCCGACGAAAAACTCGACCGGCGTAGCGCGACCCTCTCGACCGACCGGACACGCTCCCCCGCCTTCGCGCTTCAGGACCACCTGAACGAACATGACGAGACGCTTTGGGGGCTTGTGACCAACGGTACCCTCATCCGCTTGATGCGCGACAACGCATCGCTGACCCGCCCCGCCTATATCGAGGCCGACCTCGCCCAGATCTTCACCAACGAGGACGCCGCCTCCTTTGCCGTTCTCTGGCTTCTGATCCACCGCACCCGCTTTGGTGTCGCGGGCGCCCCCGCCACCGACTGCGCGCTGGAACGCTGGCGCGATGCCGGGTCCAAGGAAGGCGAAGTCGCCCGCGACCGCTTGGCCGTCCAGGTCCAGATCGCGCTCGAGGTTCTAGGCTCCGGTTTCCTCGAAGCCAACCCTGACCTCGCCACCCGGCTGAAATCGGGCGAGGTCAACCTGACCGAATGGTTCAACGAGCTCCTCCGCCTCGTCTATCGCCTGATCTTCCTGATGGTGGCCGAGGATCGGAACCTACTGCACCCCGAAAAGGCCAAGCCCGACGCCCGCAAGCTGTATGCTGAAGGCTACAGCCTCACTGCCCTGCGCGCTCAATGTTACCGCGTCGCCTCATGGGACAAGCACCACGACCGCTATGAAGGCGTCAAAATCGTCTTCCACGCGCTGGCCAATGGGCAAGAGGCATTGGCGCTTCCGGCACTTGGTGGCCTCTTCTCCACAGACAAGCTGCCCCACCTTGAAACCGCCCGCCTGCGGAACCGCGCCTTCATGGAGGCGCTCTACCGCCTCTCCTGGCTTTCCGACAAAACCGGCATGGTCCCCGTCAACTGGCGGGCGATGGAGACGGAGGAGCTGGGATCGGTTTATGAATCTCTCCTCGAACTTCAGCCCCAACTGGGCGATGAAGGGCGGACGCTGGTTTTCGCATCGGATGCCGCCGAGCAGAAGGGCAATCAACGCAAGACCACGGGCTCCTACTACACGCCCGACAGCCTCGTTCAGGCGCTGCTCGACACCGCGCTAGACCCTGTGCTGGACAAGACCGAGGCCGAATCGGATGATCCGACCCGCGCACTCCTGAAGCTCTCGGTCATCGACCCCGCCTGCGGTTCCGGCCACTTCCTTCTGGCCGCCGCCCGCCGCATCGCCACGCGGCTGGCGCGGCACCGGGCCGAGGGCACGCCCGCGCTCGCCGATTTCCGCCATGCCCTGCGCGATGTCGCGCGGTCCTGCCTGCACGGGGTGGACCGCAACCCGATGGCGGTGGAGCTGACAAAGGTCGCGCTGTGGATCGAGACGGTGGACCCCGGCCTTCCTCTCGGCTTCTTCGACGCGCAGATCCGCTGCGGCGATGCGCTGCTCGGAGTGTTCGACCTCAAGGTGCTGGAGGATGGCATCCCCGACGCCGCCTACAAGCCGCTGACCGGCGACGACAACGACGCCGCGAGATACTATTTGCAGGCGAACAGGGACACGAAGAAGGGCCAGGGCGGGTTCGACTTCGGCACTGGCCAGGTCGCCATGCCCGAGATGAAGCCGCTGGCGCTGGATTTCTCGGGCTTCCGAGACCTGCCCGAGGATACGGTGGAGCAGATCGGGGCCAAGGCCGCGCGGTTCAACGAGCTACGTAAGGGCCAGGCCTTTGTCCGGGCGACGGCGGCTGCGAACCTTTATGTCGCGGCCTTCCTGCTGCCAAAGGTGGGCGGCGCACCGGCGGGGGCCTCGGCCCGCACCGTGCCGACGACCGAGGAGCTTTGGATGGCCCTCAATCAGGGCAAGATGCGGCAGGGGATGGTGGACGAGCCCAATGCCGCCCGCCGTGCCCGCGCCTTTCACTGGCCGTTGGAATTCCCGGATGTGATGCAGCGCGGCGGGTTTGATGTGGTGCTGGGCAACCCGCCGTGGGAGCGGATCAAACTTCAGGAGAAAGAATTTTTTGCCGCACGCGATACGGAGATCGCTACCGCAACCAACAAAGCGGTTCGTGACCGGCTGATCAAGTCTTTGCGCAACGCGGACCCAGGCACACCACAGCGCAGGCTTTTCGAGGAGTTTGAGGCTGAGAAGCACCTCAGTGAGGCAACTTCAACATTCGTTCGAGTGGACGGAGCGGATGGAGGGCGTTTCCCGCTAACTGGTACAGGTGATGTGAACACGTACGCCTTATTTGCCGAGCTATTTTCGATGCTTTCGGGGGGCCGTGGACGTGCCGGAGTGATCGTGCCCACTGGCATTGCAACCGATGCCACAACAGCCCCTTTTTTCGCACACTTGGTAGAAACGCAGCGTCTAGCAAAGCTGGTAGATTTCGAAAACCGAGAGCGCATTTTCCCCGGTGTTTATTTCCGCGTGAAATTTTGTCTGCTTACACTTGGAAGTCGCGAAACGGCAGCGCAGTTTGCGTTTTTTCTCACACAGCCAGCCCAATTGGCCGAGATTGAGCGAAACTTCTCCCTCTCACCAGAGCAAATCGCCGCAATTAATCCAAATACCCGCACTGCTCCAGTGTTTCGCTCGCGTTGGGACGCCGAATTGACCGCCAAAATATATTCACATGTTCCGGTACTGATCAATGAGAGCGAAGGGCGGCAAGGAAATCCTTGGGGCGCCAACTTCATGACTATGTTCCACATGTCTAACGACAGTGGAATATTTCGGAGCGCTGCCGAATTGGAGGCGGCTGGGTACCACCGCGACGGCATTGACTGGGTGGCAGAAGGAGTCCGACCTGCGCAATCCGTTATGCCTGTCGAGGGTAGCAGCAATAATGATCTAGCTCTTGAGGGCGGTGGGCCTCGAGGCCCAAGGCGATATGTGCCTCTCTACGAAGGAAAGATGGTTCATCAATTCGACCATCGGCGTGGTGACTTTGCGCTAGCAAAAGTTAAAGGCGATGCAGATTATCGAGAAATTCCTTCGCCTGGGAATGAGGCCCTAGCAGACCCTAAATTCGAGATCACTCCGCGATATTGGGTTCCTGCAAACGAAGTGCAGGCACGCCTAGCAACCAAGGAATGGAAGCGGTCCTGGTTGATGGGTTGGCGTGATATTACAAACGCCACTAACGAAAGAACTGTGATTGCCACTACATTCCCTGCCAGTGCAGCCAATCACAAGATGCCATTGATCTTCACGGAGTCTGGCGTTCGAGAGCACGCCTGTCTTTTGGGAAATTTCAACACTTTGGTTCTCGACTTCGTGGCCAGACAAAAGGTTGGCGGCACAAATTTAGCCTACTTTTTCCTGCGACAATTTCCATTTTTGACCCCAGACTTCTACACCGAACCCCGCCTCGCCTTCGTCACCCCGAAGGTGCTGGAACTCACCTACACGTCGCACAGCCTCGCCCCGTTCGCACGCGACCTGGGCCATGACGGCCCGCCCTTCGCCTGGGACGAGGACCGCCGCGCGGTCCTCCGCGCCGAGCTCGACGCCTTCTACGCCCGCGCCTACGGCCTGACCCGCGACGAGCTGCGCTACATCCTCGACCCCGCCGACGTGAAAGGCCCCGACTACCCCTCGGAAACTTTCCGCGTCCTGAAGGAAAGGGAAATCCGCCAACACGGCGAGTACCGCACCCGCCGCCTCGTCCTCGAATCCTGGGACCGCATGGAGCAAAACGGAACGTTTGCCGCTCTTGGCATGGCAGACGCTACTTCTGCAATCGTGCAGCAGCCGATCCAGCTTCCGCCGCTTGAGCAACTTCCCGACGCTGCTTGGGCTCGCGCGGCGCCGTCTCCGCAGCACGATCCGTCGGCGGCACTCGCGGCAATTCTGAAAACGTTGGATGGTCCAACGCCAATCCGCACCGTCCGTCTGACCGCGGCGATCATGCTTGAACCCCACCTTTTGACGCCCCTTCTTCCGCCTAAGGATCAGACCCAATGGCGACGGTTGGTGGGCCAGGAGGCAGAGCCGCACTCCGGGAATGTCGTCGGCTTCGCCGCCCGAACCACGCCGGGATGGAATGCCGCCATCACGAACCATCGTGGCAATGACCGACTGATCGAGAACCTTGCAGCCGGAACCTGGGCGCCGGGCACAGGTCTAGATGCCTTTGACACGGCGGGCTGGCCAGAAGGGCGCGCCGGGTTCGTCATCAACGCACTGCGAAACCTGGACATCGACGCAACCATGAACGCTGCCCCCGACGAGGTTCGGGACTGGATCGCGAATGCCGCAGCAGGATGATCTCTTTCCGGTTCCGCCACTAAGCGTTGAGGTCCCGAAAGACCTCACGGAGCCGAGGCTTTGGGTGCGGCGGCTGAAAATCTGGAAAGAGCCGGACAGCGAGGTCATTCGAGACATCGAGTTGCGGCCCGGGCTCAACATCATCTGGTCGCCTGACGGAGATGACGATCCGGAGGGGAGCGTGCGTGCAATCGGCCATGGCAGCGGGAAGACGCTGTTCTGCCGTTTGCTTCGCTATTGCCTCGGCGAGTCCCGCTTTGCCGATGAGGTCCAGCGCGATGCCATCTCGACGACATTTCTGAACGGCGTCGTCGGCGCTGAAGTGATGCTTGACGGAGTGTGCTGGGCGGTAACGAGACCACTCGGCATTGGCCGCAAGCACTTCGCGATTGAGGGCGGTAACCTTGATGTTGTTGCGAAAATGGAGGGCACGTCGACCGGCATAGAGCCGCTCATCGACGCAATCGAGGCCAAGATCCTCGGCGAAGGGACTTCCCAATTGGCGAGACTTTCGGCTGGACAGCGGGCCTGGCCGGTTGCTCTCGCGTGGGCGGCGCGCGATCAGGAATGCCGTTTCGACGACGTCCTCGACTGGCGCTCGTCGGCATCAGGATCGGATGCGCCGCAACCCGCAAGTGGTGATGCCAAGGGGCCTCGTCTGCTCGCGATGCGGGCGTTTCTGAACGCTATAACGGAAGAAGAGCAAGCCGCACGGCGCCAGGAGCAGGACCTTGCAAGCCAGCTCGATCAAGCAAAACGGCAAAGGTCGTTTCTCGAATGGGATCAAGGGCGGCGCGTCGAACGCCTCGTTCGCGATCTCGGTCTTAGCGATGCATCGCTGCCGGACATGCCGCTTCTTTTGGATTCGCTGAAGTCGGTTGCGGCGGGGAAGCTCGCGGCTGCTGCGAAGCTTCCATCAGGAGTTCGCGCCGAACTCGATGAAGCTCGGCGCACCTCTCAGAATGCTCGCACTGCATTGCGCGACGCTGAACTGAAGGCAGCCGGGCTCGATGCGAAATTGCCCCTTGAAGAAAAGCTACTCACACAGATTAGCAGTGAAATCCCGGGACTTTCGGCAGCCGCTCAATCTGCGGCTAGTCCGATCTGCCCCATCTGCGAGGTGCCAATCGACACAGCGCTCGCGGAAGGCTGCAAGCTGTCTCAAAAATTGCCTGATCAAGCGCAGTGTCGTGCTCGATGGGAAGCAAAACGTCAGGAAGTCGATGCCCAGCAACAAGCGATAGCGAGCTTTAAGGCTGAGATTGCTGCCCTAAAGCCCGAAATCGCTTTGGCCCGCCAGAAGGCTCAGCAGGCGGAAGAACGCGTGGATCGCCTTGAAAAGGCTGCTGACGCTCGAAACACAAGCTGGCGCACTGCAACCCGCAATGTTGAAGATGTTCAGCGTTCCGCAGAACTGGTCGATGAACTTGCGTATGCAGAGTCTGCGATCAGAAAGCTGGATGAGGATCTGCAACGCGTCCGCGAACAGCTTCGGGGGTTCGAGGATAAGCAGGCAAGGGCAATCGGTACGATATCGCAGAAATTCTCAGCCATCATTCGGCGCCTGCTCGGGGACGACGCCAAGGGTATTGTGCGTCTGACCGGCAAAGGCCTTGAGATTAGCGTGGAAGCCGGGGGCGACAGGCGAACAGCCGCAATTCAGTCTTTGAAAGTTCTTGCCTTCGATCTGGCTTGCCTTTGCCTGAGTATAGAAGGTCGAACGCGCATTCCCGCGTTTCTGATCCATGACAGTCCGCGCGAGGCCGATTTGGGGCAAACGATCTATTATGAGCATTTCCGGCTTTTGCGAGTACTCGAAGAAGAACTGGCGGGCGGAACTTTTCAATATGTGATCACAACGACAACCAAACCGCCGCAGGACTTCAACAAAGCGCCTTGGCGTCGTGAGGTTTTGCGCGGAGCGCCTGGCAGTGAGCGGCTGTTGAGGTGTGACCTTTGAGGATTGATATGGAATGATCGAAAGCCCTCAATCCTTCATTGTCTCAACCGAGTGCAGCAAGGCCGCTGAGCAGCATGGCTTTCGGCGGCGGCTTGGTGAGACCGATGGGTGGGCGGCGTTCCAGTCGACGACTGCGCAGGGAACGATCTGGCTGGCTGCCGAAGCTCCGGCTGGCTCATGGTTCCTCGCGCTTGACCATCCCGGAGTCATACAGGAGCTGAACTTTCCCGTAGCCGATGTTTCCGGTCCTGGTCGCGCCCGCTTTGCCTTCGACACGCTCGGTGTTCTCTATGCAGTGCTGCATCGCGTCTATGAGCTGGGTACCAGCTTGCCCAATGCACCGCTGCGGGAGTTCGAGCGGCGCATCGTGGATATGCCCCGCACAACGGAGGCCGAGCGATTGGTCGTGCAGAGGATCGGGCAGGACATCTTTCGCGCGCGCCTAATGGACTATTGGCAGGGCCGCTGCCCGCTCACCGGAATATCCGATACTGCCCTGCTGCGTGCCTCGCACATCATTCCCTGGAGCGAGTGCGAAAGCGACGCCGAGCGGCTCGACGTGCATAACGGCTTGCTCTTGTCGGCGCTTTGGGACGCCGCATTCGACCGCGCGCTCGTGACCTTCGATGATGATGGGAAACCGGAATTCTCGCCTGACCTGAGTGAACAAGCGCGCGAGGAACTGCGCTGGAGTTCGCCAATCGCCTTAACGAATGACCATCGCGGCAGGCTTGGACGCCATCGTGAGCGGATACGAGTTAGGTCGTAGCTTTTGGGCATGGCGGACAGACCAGGCGCGCACCGAGGCGCCGATATTGCGGATATCATGCGCCATCGACGACCATCGCTTCGACGTAAGGCCGCATCATCGACACCCGCCCGAGCTGAGAAAAGCAGAGCGTCGCAAACACGAACAGAGAGTATCGGGTCGATCAATACGTGGCAATTCCTTGCCTAAAGCATAAAACTGCAGAGATTTTATTGCGTTCGTGCCAGTCTAACGAGAGAAGGGATTGGGACACTCGAGACCGACCACCTCCGGCTACTTCCTTTGCGCGTGATCGCGTCGCCGAAAGGCGGAATCGGCGGGGCGAGTCAAATATATCTTGAAGGCCCTTTCCGGGTTTCCCGTCTTGGCGCGATCAAGGGGATGAGCGTCACAAACGTTCGCTCGCGAAACGCCGCAGCGCCGCGAAAGGGGGTGAAATGGCCCGACCGTTGACGAATACCGAATCGGACGGCGCTTTGTATGAGCGTCCGCTGGCGGTCGAGGCTCAGATCGATAGGGCCGTCCGCCTGTCAAGGTCCGATCTGCAGGCTCGCCTCTTGATTACCGATTGCAACGATCCTGGCTATCTGTGCTCGGAGAGTTTTGTCCATCTCGTCCGAGAAGGGCGGCGGGCTGGTGACCAACAACTGATTAGTGCCGTTTTGCCGGTCTTGCTGGGACGATGCGAAGCGAATCTGCTGGTTAAGGTCCCGGACGGTGGTGTGCCGGACGCCGCGAGCCTTCGCCAGGAGATCCTGGAAAACCTGACGGACCTTTTCGTGGCAGACGGGACGGGCGACTTCCCTGACGAGCTCGACTTTTACGAGTGCCGGTTCAACAAGGCGTTCAGGGCGCTACGCATCGATGCGGTTCGCCGGGATGCGCGGCGGCGCAAACGCAGCATCGCCATGGTCAACCTGCCGCCATCAGAAGGCGCAGGCGAGCCAGGCGCCTACGAAGACGCTTTCGCCAGGGTTTCGGAAAGCTTCAGGGTTCTGCCGACGCAGGAATGGGATGTTTTCCGGGAGCCGTTCATGAAAGCGATCGAAGCTTTGCCGGCCGATGAGCGCGAAGCCGTCATCCTCGTTCATGTCCTCGGGTACAAGGAAGAGTCCGAGGATCCAGACGAGGAAACAGCCGCGACACGGTGCAACTGCACGGGACGAACAATTCGCAACCGCCTCACGCGGGCGGCTGCGAAGCTTTCCCGTTTTAAGGAGGAATTATGAGCCAGACCACCGACGCGACCCCGCGCGCATTGCGGGAAGCCTTCTATGTTCTGTCCACGGCCCAGGACGTGCCGGACGCAAGGCTGCTGGATGACATTGTTCGCCGGTATCCCCAGTTTGGGCAGGAACTGACGGATTTCGCGATCGCAATCGCGGTTGACGCACTGCGTGGTGGTCGCGCCGTCGAAGCTGCCGAGGCGGCTATTGACCCGACCGTAGTCAGCCCGGCTGTCAGCCGCGCGATGAGCCATTTCCAGAACCGGCTGCACGCTGTAGCGACGGATGCGGCCCGGGTGAAAAGCACCCGTGTGAGCATCGCCGATGCCCCAAATCCTTTTTCAGCTTTGCAGCGGAGCGAATACCGTGCTTTCGCCGCGCGCCTGAACGCGAATGCTGTTTTCGTTGGCAAGCTGCGTGACCGACAAATTGACCCAGCTACCATGACACCAGGGTTTCAGTCTCGGGTGGCAGAGGAGCTGAAGGCGCCCCTTGATGTAGTGGTGGCCCATTTCGCCGCTCGGCAGGCAGCGCCGACAGGGCAGTTTTTCAAGGCCGAAGGCAAGCCTGCTACCGGCATACAGCAAAGCTTCGAAGAGTCGGTGAGAAGCTCGGGTCTGAGTGAGGCTCAGCAGAAATTCTTGTTGGAGCTCTGATCACGTGGACCCCTTCGAACCAATCCGTTCCAGGGCCGCTGCACTTCATGACGAGTTGCTCTCGGAGCGGGAGGACCCGTTCGATCCACTTGCGCTTGTTCAAGCGGCCGTGGCGCGGCGCGATCTGGATCTCGTATGGCTGCCCAAAGATGATCCAGCATTGAAAGGCGCGAGAGCGCTATACGATGATCAGGGTGGAACGATCTGCTGCGAGGAGGACGGTGACCCGGTTACTCGCGCGCTCCTCGTCGCGCACGAGCTCGGGCATTCCGAACTCCATGCTGGCTCTGCGACGTGCAGCAAATCCGATATCGATCCGTCGCGGAGCATGGAAACGGCGCCGGTCGGTCTCCAGCGCGTTGAGGATTATGGCGCCCGTGAGCGTCGCGAATTACAGGCCAATGTGTATGCGCGCGAACTCGTGCTGCCGCGTGCCTTTGCGCGCGCGTTGCACCTCGAACAAGATCTGGCGGCCGTAGCAATCTGCGAGCGGACGAAACTGCCCGTAGCGCTGGTTCGGCAGCAGCTGTTCGACGCGTTGCTGCTGCCGCCGATGGTAATTGAAGCGGAACCCGCGCCCCAACCTTCATCCACCCGCAAGCCCGATCCATCCCAGGATCGCGCTGCCGAGCAGCGTGCCAAGCCCTTTCAGTTGCAAGCTGGGCCGGGGACCGGCAAGACGAGAACGCTGGTGAAGCGCGTGCTTTCGCTGTTGGCTGAGGGCATCGATCCGGCAGCGATCCTCATCCTGACATTCTCCAATCGCGCTGCCGGCGAATTATCGGAGCGATTGACGGCGGCTGCGCCTGAGGCTGCGCCGAAGCTTTGGATCGGAACTTTTCACGCGTTCGGCCTCGATCTTGTGAGGCGCTATCACGACAGGCTTCAACTCACGCCAAATCCGTCGCTATTTGACCGCAGCGACGCGATCGAAGTCCTCGAGGACATTTTGCCGACACTGCCGCTGGTTCATTACCGGAACCTCTGGGATCCGGCGATGGTACTGCGCGACATTGTCGGTGCGGTCTCGCGCGCCAAGGATGAAATGGTCGGGCCCGAACGATACCGAGAGCTCGCGAACGCGATGCGGGCGAAAGCGGACGCTCTTGATGAGGATGCGCGGATCGCGGCCGCCAAGTGCCTTGAGATCGCAGATATTTACGATCTTTATGAAGCCGCGCTACGTCGACATGGCGGCGTCGACTTCGGCGACCTCATTATGCGCCCAGCGCGTCTGCTGGAAGAGGATGAGGCGGTGCGTATCGATGTGCAATTCCGCCACCGGCACGTGCTTGTCGATGAATATCAGGACGTGAATCGGGCAAGCGCTCGCCTGCTGAAGATGGTGGCGGGCGATGGGGAACGGCTCTGGGTCGTCGGCGATGCGCGACAATCGATCTATCGCTTTCGAGGCGCTTCTTCCGAAAACATGGTCCGCTTCACGTCCGACTACAATGAGGCCGTGATCGATCAGCTCGGTGTCAACTATCGTTCGACCGAGCAGATCGTGGACAGCTTCGTCGCAGTCGCGCCGCATATGGGTGCTTCTGAGGGCATGCTGAAGCTGAAACTGGAGGCTGACCGCGGAAAAGGTCCAGGTCGTCCAGAGATTCGAAGCTTCGAGACGCTGGATTACGAAGCCGAG
This sequence comes from Hoeflea sp., assembly GCF_014359905.1. Classification (GTDB taxonomy): domain Bacteria; phylum Pseudomonadota; class Alphaproteobacteria; order Rhizobiales; family Rhizobiaceae; genus Hoeflea. The sequence goes on from NZ_JACIYP010000068.1 coordinate 20,176, forward strand.
GGCGTCGCGGCGAGCATTCGCGAGCTTGAGACGGGGGGTGTGCAGCTCCGAGACCAGGCTGTTCTGTGCCGAACCAATGGCAGGCTGAACGAAATCGCGTCGGCGCTTGAGGCGCGCGGTATTCCTGTACTGCACCTTGGCAGCCTGTTTGAGCGCGAAGAGGTCCGCGACTTGCTGGCGCTGCTTAGCCTCGCCGTTGATCCTTTCGGCGACGCGCTGGTGCGCGTCGGCGCGATGCCGCGATACGATCTGTCGCTGCAGGATGTGCATTGCGTGAGCCGATATCTGCGGTCGCTTGAGAAGCCAGCCCTGACGGGTCTCGCGGCTGCGGCGACGGCGCCAGGCTTGTCTACTTCGGGACGCGAAGGCATCGAACGCCTCGCGGCGGATCTCAAGGGCATCAGCTCGAGCGCCAACGCCTGGGAGTTTCTCGCCGTCTTTCTTCTCGATCGTACGGATATGGCCAAGCAATTGGGTAATGCGGCGTCAGTCACAGAGCGCATGCGCGCTGTGGCGGTCTGGCAGTTCTTGAACTTTGTGCGCGATCAGAGTCCGGTGGGGAGGGGGAGTCCGATCCAACGCACGCTTGATCGGGTACGTCAGTTGGTCTTGCTGGCCGAAGAGCGCGATCTGCGGCAAGTCCCGGCTTCGGCGCTGCATCTAGACGCGGTTCGGCTTATGACGGTGCATGGCAGCAAAGGCCTCGAATTCGAGGCCGTGCATGTGCCGGGCTTGACGGTGGCGAGTTTCCCGAGTTCCAACCGCGGCCAGCGTTGTCCGCCACCCGAGGGTATGATCGAGGGTCTCGGTGATATTTCGCCGGCAGACGAAGCGAAGCGTTCCCATAGTGACGAGGAGGAGTGTCTGTTTTTCGTCGCTCTCTCGCGTGCCCGGACGCACCTTCGTCTTTATCACGCGCGAAAACAACGAAACGGAAACGGGCGCTCGCCGTCGCCGTTTCTCAAGTGGCTCCCTCCCGGTATGGTCCGAGAGATTCCAGATCCGCCCAGGCTGGCGCTTCCGCCGGGTGTGCCGGAGCCGCAACCGATCACGATCACCTGGCCAACGGACTGGGCGGTGACAGACAATCGTCTGGGTTCGTACGAGAAGTGTCCGCGCCGCTTCTTCTATACGCACGTTCTGGGCCTCGGCGGCGCACGCAAGCCGACGGCGTTTTCCCGCACGCACGATTGCCTCTACGACTTGCTGCGCTGGCTCGCAGATACCCGCCGCAGCGGCGATCCCGAGCTGCACGAAGCTGAGGCCGCCTTCGAGGAAATCTGGAGGGCGCGCGGGCCGGCAGATCACGCCTTCGCTGCCGACTACCGCAAGCTCGCTTCCCGTCTGATTGCGGCGCTGCTCAATGCCGGGGCTGGACATCGATTCCGCGACGCTGAACCCCTTGCCATCGACTTTCCAAACGGGCGTGTGCTGGTCGAGCCTAATGAACTGGCCGAGCTGCCCGATGGCACCGTCGTTATTCGGCGGGTTCGCACGGGCTACAAGCGGAGCGATGAGTATGATCGGCTGGAATACACTCTTTACCACCTTGCGGCCCGCAGGCAGTTTGGTAGCGGCGCGATTGTTCAGGCGCTTCATTTAACCGACGAGACGCATGAGCCCGTCGTGATCAGCCCGACCAAGCTCGGAAACCGTCAGAAGAAGAGCGACAGTATGTTGGGCGGCATCGCTTCCGGCGAGTTTCCGCCGGAGGTGGACGCGGTGACCTGCCCCCGGTGCCCTCACTTCTTCATATGCCCTTCGGCACCGAACGGGTCGCTTCAGCTCGACTGAATTCTGGCGGCTAGCCTTTCCGGGTTGCTGCTCCGCTGGCGATCAAGCCGGTAAGGGACGAAGCCGGGCAATCCTGCCTCGCGCTTCGATCCCGCGGAGTGCAAAACGATGAAGTCCATTGACCTTTTCTATCAGGGCGAGGGTGTCGGCGAGATCGCGCATATCGAGCTCGAGCCCGACGCGACCTTCGCCACCCTCAAGACCCGCCTCGCCGAGAAGCACCAAATCCCGGCCGATGCGCTGCTGTTCATCGAGGACGAGGACGAGCCGATCGACGAGGGCGTCCTCGTGAAGGAACGGGCAACCGCCAAAGGGCTGAAGGTCCATTTCCACCGCTGCCGCCATGTCGAGGTGACGGTGATGTTCAACGGCGAAACGGTGGAGCGCCGCTTTCCGCCGAGCGCGACGGTTGCGCGGGTGAAGCGCTGGGCTGCCGAAAAGAAGTTCGGCATGTCCGAGGAGGAGGCCGGCGAGCACGTGCTGCAGATCGCGGGTACGCATGACAGGCCGGCGCCTGGGACGCACATCGGCTCGCTGACCGACGGCAAGGTCTGCAGCTTGGCCTTCGATCTCGTCCCCGACGAGCGGGTCAACGGCGCGGCCGGGGGTGTCGCGTGATCGGCCCTGACCAGCGCACCTTCGAGGCGGACGCGGCGAAGGCCGCGTTCCGCCTCGGTCAGGCGGAGGGGCGCTGGCGGCTGATCAGCATGGCTTGGCCCTTCGCCTTCTTTGGCGTGGTCGCCAAGGACGGTCGGGAATATGTGCTTCGCCTGAACTGTGCTGGTTACCCGCAGGTGGCGCCGACGGGCGGGCCTTGGGACATGAAGTCTGACAAGGTCCTCGCATTCGATCTCTGGCCGCGCGGTCAGGGCGAGCGCGTGTCGGCAGTTTTCCGCACCGACTGGAAGAACGGCGCCGCCCTCTACATGCCCTGTGATCGCGAGAGCCTCGCCGGTCACGACAACTGGCGTCGTGAGATGCCGTCGAAGATCTGGCGCCCCGCCGAGGGGATCGTCCAGTACCTGGAGCTCGTCCATGAACTTCTTCAGTCCCGAGACTATGCGCCGCCTCTTCGCTCCGCGGCATGAGCTGTCCTGCTCGTGGTACCTGTGGCGCCGTTTGAAGACCAAGCTGCGGGAACGCGGTCGCCACCGCAGCCGCGAGAGCGGAGCGTTCCTGCTCGGCCATCGCGAAGGGGGCAGCGCCAGGATCGTCGACTTTGTGCTCTACGATGATCTCGATCCGCACGCCCTCGACAGCGGCATCGTCCGGTTCGACGGGCGCTACTTCAGCGACCTCTGGGCGATCTGCAAATCAAGTGGCCTGGCCGTTGTGGCCGATATTCACGTGCATCCGGGCGGATGCGGTCAGAGCGATTCGGACCGCGATCACCCCATGATCTCGCGCGCCGGCCATATCGCGCTGATCCTGCCGCGTTTCGCGACTGGCCGTCTGCCCCGGCACGACATCGGCATCTATCGCTATCTGGGCCGCAAGCAGTGGGACGTAGTGCAGCCGTCCGGGCGCCGCCAATTCTTTCACATCAGTCTGTTCTAGAGGAGTGACAAGCCATGACCGCGCAGACTTCGCCAGACGCCCTTCATCGCTTGGTCAAGCACGCCATCGACAGCGGGGTTGCCGCGAGCATTGCCGAGGCAGAAGCGCTTTTTCGAGGTTACCGATTGACCGTAGAGATCGATGGCGCCGCCACCGCCGATTCGGTGCAGCAGGCCGCACTGTTGACGACCGTCGCCCTTGGCCGGCGGGTGTTCCTTGGCGGTGTGACAATCACCGGACCCCTTGAGGCGCCGTTGAAGCTGGCCATGCCGTTCGGGCGGACGTTGGCCGAGGCGGTTCAGGCGCTGGGCGGGGTGCTTGGCGAGACAGTCTCCGATGCGCCTACGATTGTGATCGGCGGTGGTGCGCGCGAGCGGCGCAAAGGCTTCTGCGTGCGCACGATTGTGGCGGGCTGGAGGGGCGGCATCCTGCCGATCCATTCAGAGCTGGAGGCTGACGGAGGGAGTGCCATGCCGCTAAGCGGAATGCTTGCGGCGGGATTGGCCGTCAACGAGGCGTTCCTTTTTGTGAATGGCGGTATGCCTGCGGCCGGACGTCGGGCAGTGGGGCTTTCGCTATGGCGTCCTGACGTGGAAATCGACTGGTTGCAGGCTGACGAAAGCGAGCCGGCGCTGACCTATCTGCCATCGCGTCTGTGGCTGATCGGTCTTGGCCATCTGGGCCAGGCATATCTGTGGGGCCTCGGCCTGTTGCCCTATCGGGATCCCGCCAAGGTGGCGCTGGTCCTGCAGGACATCGACGTCATCACCGACTCGACGGAGAGCACCTCGATTCTGACCGATGCCACCATGGTGGGTGAGAAGAAGACACGGGCGATGGCTATGTGGACGGAGCGGCGCGGCTTTGCGACCTCTCTTCAGGAGCGCCTGTTCACTGCGGATTTCAAGCGGCAGGCGGATGAGCCGGCAGTCGCGCTCTGCGGGCTCGACAATGGCGCAGGCCGGCGGGCCCTGGACCAGGTTGGGTTCGATCTTATCGTTGAAGCTGGTCTTGGACGCGGGCACCGCGATTTCCGTACCATGCGGCTTCATGTCTTACCGGGACGGCGTGCTGCCGCCGATATCTGGAAGCAGGCGCGCCAAGGCGAAATGGTCGAGGACCGTCCGGCCTATGCCAAGCTTCTTACCGACGGTGTGCTCGATCGCTGCGGCATGACGCTGCTTGCCGGCAAGGCCGTCGGCGCGCCGTTCGTGGGCTCGATCGCGGCGGCGTTAGCGTTGTCGGAGGTGCTGCGGTTACTGCACGGGGGTACAGCGCACCAGCTTATCGATATCGATCTCCTTAGCCTCGATCAGCGGCTCGTCTCTCGGCATTCCAATGATTTTGGCGATCTTAACCCGGGTTTCCTAATGGCGGCGGACGCGTGGTCTTCGGACCTGGGCAACTCGTGACGTGGCGATCCGATGAAAGTTGGAGTTGAACTAAACGCTCGGCCTCGATTCAGTCAGCATTTGATCGATAGCGCTCTGCCGGGATTGCCGATCCAGCGTGTAGGTGTTTCGCCTAAACTCTACCCCTTCAAGTAAGGCCCTCACGTAGCCAGACACAGTGTCCGCAGCCATGATCAAGGTGGAATCGAGGGTGTGAACGTACTTGCTGGTGACCGACCCTTTTGCATGCCCAATCAGCGCAGCGATCGTGATTTCGGTGAACCCCAGATCATTGGCTATGCTCGCGAAACTATGCCGCAGCACGTGAGGCGTGACATCCCAGAGCGCGGTGTCCTTGAACAGCTTCTTCCAACTCTGCGGGAAATTTCCGACCGCGTTGTCGATGCCCTGGCCGGGAAAGACGCAGGTTCCGGTTCTCTGCAGTCGTTCCCGTTCCAGATATTCCACCACAGGTAATCCGACAGGGCGAACCGAGGCACCCTCCTTGCTGTCGGCCAACCGCAAGCAACTTCCGTCAAGATCGACGGCGCTCCATTTGAGGTTGACGATTTCGCCGCGCCGACAGCCCGTCAGCGCGATCAGCCTGAGGATTTCGGCGTGTATCCTGTAGTGATCGCTTCGCTGTGCCTCTCGAAGAATGTTGCCGAGAATCCGGTATTCGGCTTCGCTGAGCCGGCGGTCTCGAACCTGGTATTTCGGCTTGCGAAGGCCGTGCGTTGGATTGTGCTCGATAATCCCGGCCTCGACCGCATATGAGAAGATTCCACCAAGCAGTCCCATCGTCCGGATTGCGGTCCCGCGGCCGCCGCGAACAATCGCCTTGCCGCGAAGCTTTTCGGTCTTCACCGTCACGCGGGTCTTCCCGGCGATGATGTCTTTCATCAGATTGTTCATGTCCGGCTTGGTGATGTCTCGCACGCGTCGTGTGCCCAAAAGGGGGATGATGTGCCTGCGGATACGTCCGACATCGGTGGCAATGGTGGTATCCTTCTTCGGTCTCCCGCCTTTTCCTAGGACGAGGCCGGCTTCCATATCGGCAATGTACTGCTCGCAGAGCTGCTTGATGGTGAGCGCCTTGCGCTCTTCCTCGCGCTCTTCCGCAGGATCGTCGCCGTGAGCGACCCGGCCGAGTTGCGCTTTGGCCTCACGACGCGCACTTTCCGGCGTCCACACGCCATGAAGACCGATGGTGTAGCGCCGGGACCGGCCCCTCGATCGGTATTGGATGACGTAACTCCGCTTTCCGGAAGCGAAGACGCGAAGGCCAAACCCCGGGAGCTCATCGTCCCAGATGAGGTAATCCTTGCTGCCCGTTTCGGCCGTATCGACGACCCGTTTGGTGATCCTCGCCATAGCCCAGTCCCTGCCGGACCCGATTCTCGCGTAAGCACCACGTAAGCACTTGGCGGCAAATTCGGGCGTGTTCTCGGATAGAGACTTCGGAGCGTCGATCCTGAAAAGCAATGTTTTTCAGATGCTTATCGTGCTCTGGCGTACTCTATCGCGCAATTCGGATGGGGTACTAGACCAGCTCCGAAGGCAGAGGTCACACGTTCGAATCGTGTCGGGTGCACCATTTCTCAGGAATGAGCACCCTCTTCATGGATCAAGAAGTTCGAATTTCGTTCGAACGAGTGCGTCATTCTTCATTCCGCCGGAAATCATACCTGCGCGAGAAATCGCGGGGTGAGCGATGGCGGACAGTCGCCATCAGGCGACGTCGCGCAATGCCTGCATGTCAAGAATCGTCAGGGAGCCGCGCGCCAACCGCATGATTCCCTGCTCCTTCATGACGGTCATCACCCGGCTTACATGCACCTGGGTCAGGCCAAGCAGATCTGCGATGGTCTTCTGACGCAGGACGAAGGGGATGGTGGCGCCATCGGCAAGACCACGCCTTTCGAGGCGCTCATATATATCGAGAACAAGCCTTGCAATCCGCTGCTCGGCGTTGCGGCGCCCGAGACCCACCATCAAGGCTTCGCTGGCTTCATGTTCCGCTATTTCAATTCCGACAAAGGTCCATATCAGGCCGGGGTCCCTCTTCGCGATCTCCTTCAGGTCCGCGATGTCAAATGCGCAATAGCTGACCGGCGTTGCCAGAGCCTGGACGGACACCCGGGCTTCGTTGCGCATCAGGAATTCACCGCCCGCGATGTCTCCCGGCAGCAGAATCGACAGAACTTGCCGGCGACCGTCCGGGGTGAGAACAAATCTGATCGCCCATCCGTCGCGCAGGACGACGATCTGACCGCGGGCCTCTCCCGATTTGTAGATATGCTGGCGGGGCCTGACCGATCCCTCGGCTTTCAGGCGGCGTTCTTCCCTGCCCACTCCCATAACGGCGTTGCAAAACTCCATCCGGTGGAACGGACATGTGTCGCAGCCTCGCGAAAAATCGTTTTTCGCCGGACCACTCGCGTTCCGGGAATGCGGGCTTCCCGCCGCATCGGTGAGATCGGTCACTAACTATACTTTCGTTCTAGATACAGCCAATTAATCGGCAAGCCTCTCCCCACCCTCGTTCCTATACCTATCGCTCTGTGGATAAGTTTGCCAGCACAAATAATAGTGAAATACAAATTTTTTAACATAGTATATAATCATCTTATATACTTGAACATTATAATGCATAGTTCAAATAATACTCTAATATTAACTGTTCATTTCTAGTTGACCCATAAAATCAGACTTAATCGAACCGAATTGCGTGCCGAAGTGACGAGTATTTGCAGCTGAATTTGGGCTGCGAACGGACGCGAGGAGGACATGAGGCAGGTAATGCCGGCCTATTTTTTGGTGGGGAAAATTATGACGCAGAATCAAGCATCGTCGGCCGACCGCGAAGGCCGCTTGCGCTTCATGGAAGCATCCGAAAAGACGGGTGAGGCTCTCCGGGACCTCTGGAAGGTCATCGAGCCACACCTGCCCGAGGTTCTCGATGGTTTTTATGCCCATCTGGGAACCATTCCCGAGCTTGCCAAGCTCGTAGGCGACCAGTCGCCGAGGTTGAAGAAGGCACAGGGAGCGCATTGGGGCCGGCTGTTTTCGGGCAACTTCGACGACGCCTATATGCAAAGCGTTCGCACAATCGGGCAAACCCATAATCGTATCGGCCTCGAGCCCCGCTGGTATATCGGCGGCTACAAGTTCGTGATGAACCGGCTGGTCGATATCGCCGTCAAGAAGTATCGCTGGACGCCCGGGCGCCTTTCCGAAGTATTGGGCGCCATGAATACTGCTGTCATGCTCGACATGGATCTGGCCATTTCGGCATATCAGGATGCAATGGAAGAAGAGCGCGCGAGCCAGAGGAAACTCGAGGCGGCCATCAACGAGTTCGATGTTGCCGTGAACGAAATCATCAAGTCGGTCGCTTCTGCATCCACCGAGTTGCAGGCCTCGGCCCAGTCCATGAGCATGACGGCGGAGCAAGCCAGCTCCCGGACGACGACCGTCGCGGCGGCTTCCGAGGAAGCGTCGACGAATGTACAGACGGTCGCCTCGGCCAGCGAGCAGTTGTCGAGTTCCATCGCCGAGATCGGCCGTCAGGCATCGATGTCGGCCCAGATCGCGGGTCAGGCGGTGCAGGAAGCGCATCGCACCGACGACAAGGTCCAGGGCCTTGCGGAGGCGGCGCAGAAAATTGGCGACGTGGTGACCCTGATCAACGATATCGCGGCGCAGACCAACCTGCTCGCGCTCAATGCGACCATCGAAGCGGCGCGCGCCGGCGAGGCCGGCAAGGGCTTTGCCGTGGTCGCTTCGGAAGTGAAGAGCCTCGCCAACCAGACGGCAAAGGCAACCGAGGAAATCGCCGAGCAGATCAAGGCGATGCAGGGCGCGACGCAGGAGTCGGTTGACGCCATCAAGTCGATCGAAAAGACGATCACCGAGATGAACCAGATCGCAACCTCGATCGCTGCGGCGGTCGACGAGCAGGACGCCGCAACCAACGAAATCGCACGCAACGTGCAAGAGGCCGCACGAGGCACGCAAGACGTGTCGTCCAACATCGTCGCCGTGGCGGAGGCGGCGGCCGAAACAGGCTCGGCGGCCGCGGAGATTTCCGGGTCGTCCGATCTGCTTGCTCGCCAGGCAGAGACGCTGCGCGAGCATGTCGACAAGTTCCTCACACAAGTGCGCGCGGCGTGAGACAGCGCCAAACGAGGCCGGGTATGTTGTATCGAGTTGCCCTACCACCAGCTCCGCCAGCTATCTTCGTCTTCGACCCGGCTACGGGGATGCTGGTTTCGCATAGTTCGAGTGCCGCCGACTTGCTCGACAAACTCTGCGGGCTGCCGGCGAGTTCGGCGACGCTCTCGACTGTAGAGCGGTCGCTGACCGCCGGCGGACGGATCGTCGTGATGCCCAACGACGCCGGCGAAGCGCGCGATACAAACCACGAATTGCGTCGTCTCTGCTACCGGCCCGATGGCAGCGAACTGACCCTGACCCGCGTCTGGTCGCCAGGCACCAACACCATCCTGATTGCAAGCGACATAACGAAACCCTCGCAGGAGCGCCGCCGGATCCGGCTCGGCCAGCTCATCGTGGACCGTTTCATGCGAGCGCCCACATTCGATGCGGCGCTCTCCACCCTCTTGCGCGCAGCCTCTCTTTATACGGGATGGACGCATGCGGAAGTC
>NZ_JACIYP010000069.1 GCF_014359905.1 Hoeflea sp.
ATGGCCTTGGCCTCGTCGCGGGTCATCTTTTCGAGGGAGCCGGTGAACACCACGGTGAGGCCCGCGACGGGGGAATCCTGGGATGGTTTTTCGGCTTCCTGGATGGTGAGTTCCGCCGTCAGCGCGTCGACCATGGCGATGTTGTGCGGCTCGCCGAAGAAGCGGCCGACGGCTTCCACCACCGCCGGGCCGATGTCGTCGAGCGCGTCCATCTCCTCGGCCGCCGCCTTGTCGCCCGCGGCGATCGCCAGCGCCGCCTCGTTAAGCGACGCCCAGTCGCCATAGGCGCGCGCGAGCGTCTTGGCAGTCTGTTCGCCGACATGGCGGATGCCGAGCCCGAAGATCAGCCGGTCGAGCGCGATGGTGCGCCTGGCCTCGATGGCGTCGAACAGCTTTTGCGCCGAGGTCTCGCCATAGCCGTCGCGGTTTTTCAGCCGCTGCAGGCCGTTGGCCTCATCCCGCGCCTTCAGCGTGAAGATGTCGGCCGGCTGGCGGATCGGCAGCGACGTGTCGTCATAGAAATACTCGATCTGCTTTTCCCCGAGGCCGTCGATATCGAAGGCCTTGCGGGAGACGAAATGCTTGAGGTGCTCCTTGCGCTGGAACGGACAGGCGAATTCCCCCGAACAGCGCCGCACCACGCCTTCGGTCCCGCCCGCCGTCTCCTCACGCACCACCGGCGTCTTCAGCTCGCACGGGCAGATCGTCGGGAACGCGAAGGGGACGGCGTCGTCGGGCGACAGGACCACGCCCAGGACCTGGGGGATGACGTCGCCGGCGCGCTGGATCTGCACCGTGTCGCCGATCTTCACACCGAGCCGGGCGATCTCCTCGGCATTGTGCAGCGTCGCGTTGGTCACCACCACGCCGCCAACGGTGATCGGCTCGAGCCGCGCCACCGGAGTGAGCGCGCCGGTGCGGCCGACCTGGATGTCGATGGCGGTGAGCCGGGTGGCGGCCTTCTCGGCCGGGAACTTGTGGGCGATGGCCCAGCGCGGGCTGCGCGAGCGAAAGCCCAGGCGCGCCTGCAGGTCGAGCCGGTCGACCTTGTAGACCACGCCGTCGATGTCATAGGGCAGATCGGCGCGCGCGAGCCCGATCTCGTTGTAGTGGGCAATCAGCGCCTCGATGCTCTCCAAACGCACGGTGAGCGGATTGACCGGAAAGCCCCAGCCCTTGAACATCTCGATCATGTCGTATTGCGTGTCGGCCGGCAGCTCCGCCATCTCGCCCCAGGAATAGGCGAAAAACTTGAGCTTGCGGCTTGCCGTCACCGCGGCGTCGAGCTGCCTCAGCGACCCAGCCGCGGTGTTGCGCGGGTTGACATAGGTGGGCTTGCCCTCTGCCTCCATGCGCGCATTGAGCGCCAGGAAATCCTCCTTTGCCATATACACCTCGCCGCGGATTTCCACCACCGCCGGCGCACCCTCGGGCAGCGCGTTGGGGATCTCGGAGATGGTCTTCACGTTGGCGGTGACATTCTCGCCGGTCGTGCCGTCGCCGCGGGTGGCGGCGGTGACGAGCTTGCCGTCCTCGTAGCGGATCGACATCGACAGCCCGTCGATCTTGGGCTCGGCGGTAAACGCGATCGACTGGTCCGGCAGTTGCCCGAGGAAGCGGTAGACCGAATGGACGAAATCGCGCACGTCCTCGTCGGAAAACGCGTTGTCGAGCGACAGCATCGGCACCCTGTGGGTGATCTTGCCGAAGCCTTCGGCCGCGGCTGCGCCGATCTTCTCCGACGGCGATTCGGCCAGCTTGAGATGCGGAAACCGCTCCTCGATCGCAAGGTTGCGGCGCTTGAGCGCGTCATACTCGGCGTCCGGGATCAGCGGCGCGTCCTGGCCGTGATAGGCCTCGTCATGGCGGCTTATCTCGACGGCCAGCCGCTGGAGTTCTGCTTTGGCTTCCGGTTCCGAGAGTTCGGCTACGGACTTTGTCTCAAGGGTCATGTCTGGGGCTCCGGCGATCTGCATCGTTTTAGACCGATTCAGCCAAATGAAAAGACTGCGGACACCGGGCCCGGCAATCAGCGGTTAGGGTTTGAGGCGTAAGGTGGAAAGTTGCAGCCAGTTTCCCGTCTGCGATGAAGGACTTTTGCCGGATGATTGTCAGCGCAACCGCATACTCCGTCAGCAAGCCGGTCACCGAGCGGCCTGCGCCTGCGGGCACGCCCACGGTTACGGCTCAGACCGCCGCTGCAAGCGAAGACGCGGGCCCCGATCCGCTGACAATGCTCGATGACTTCATGGAATCGGCCGCACTCAGCCGCAAGGCGTTTGCCGAAGACCGGCTCGCCCATCTCAAGGAGCAGATGAACACGCTGGCACTGTTCAACCTGGCGCCGGGGTTTCTGGTCGGGCACTCCGCGCGGATGGCCAAGGAGCTTGAAGCCGCGGCCACCGATTTCGCAGCCTCCTTCAAGACGCTGGCAGGTCTCGGACGGACGTCGGGCGGTGAACAAGCCGGGAGCCTGGCGGGAAGCGCGGACGAGATGCCCGCCGACCCCAGGCAAACCGCCCTGCCCTCCGCCTATCTCGACATCCTTGGCGATGACGCGCCGGGCCGCTACCGGTTGAGCGAGCAGGATCTGGACACAGCGGCAAGCTTCATGAGCACGGCGCACCACCTGCGCGGCGTGGTCGAGATGATGGCCGATGACGCCCGCGACAGGCCCGTCACGCGATGGAACGCCGACACTGCGCGCGACGCCACCGCGCGCGTCGTCGACATCATGGTCCGCCTCGAAGGCCCGTCGGCCTTCAGCAAGATCACCTGGTAGAGATTATTCCGCCACATCCAGGAGCCGCGCGGCAGCCGCCCGGGCTTCGTCGGTGACATGCTCGCCCGCCAGCATCCGGGCGATTTCCTCCCGCCGCTGATCGGCGCCCATGGTGGAGACCCGTGTCGTCACCGTGAGCGAGCCCGCGGCCGACGGGCCCTTGGCGATCAGCATATGCGTGGCCGCGCGCGCGGCCACCTGCGGCGCATGGGTGACGGAAAGCACCTGCACGCCTGCAGCCAGCCGCTTCAGCCGCTTGCCGATGGCGTCGGCCACGGCGCCGCCGACCCCGGTGTCGATCTCGTCGAAGACCAGCGTCGGCGCCGAGCCGCGATCGGCGAGCGCCACCTTGATGGCCAGCAGGAAGCGCGACAGCTCTCCCCCCGAGGCGACCTTCATGATCGGCCCCGGTCGCGAGCCCGGATTGGTGCGGACGTGAAAGGCGACGGCGTCGATGCCGGACGGCCCGGCATTGTCCGCGTCGCTCAGCATCTCGACAATGAACTCGGCGCGTTCAAGCTTCAGCGCCGGCAGTTCCGCCATCACCGCACTTGTCAGCGCCTGTGCCGTCTCGTGCCGCCGCACGGAAAGCTGCCTGGCCGCCTCAAGGAATGCAGCCCTTGTCTCGCCGACCCGGGCCTCCATTGCCGCCAGCCGTTCCTCGCCGGCGTCGAGGTCGCCGAGATCGGCCACCATCTGCGCCGCAAGCTCCGGCAGCGCCTCGACGCTGACATTGTATTTGCGCGCGGCGCCGCGGAGCGCAAACAGCCGCTCCTCGGTCTCTTCCAGGTCGCGCGGGTTGAAATCGGCCGATCTGAGCGCGGTCTCCACCGCGGTCTGCGCATCGGCCAGCGCGTTGAGCACCGCATCGAGCGCTGCCACGGTGTCGTTCAGCAGCTCCGGCGCTTCCTGGGCCTTGCGTTCGAGCCGCCGCATCAACCCGCTGATCACCGGCATCGGCGAGCCCTGGCCGTTGAGCACCTCGTTGGCCTCGTTGATGTCGCTGGCGGTCTTTTCGGCCTTCATCATCAGCGAGCGGCGCTCTGCCAGGTCCTCTTCCTCGCCTTCGACGGGATGGAGCTTTTCGAGCTCGTCGACAGAGGAGCGCAGGAAATCGGCCTCCCGCCGGGCGGCCTCGACCTTCGCGCGGTGGGATTTCAGCGCCCGCTCCGCATCGCGCCAGGCCTCATAGAGCCGCCCGGTATCGGCGGTGCGGCCGGTCAGGCCGCCAAAGGCGTCGAGCAGCGACCGGTGCGCATCGGTCTCGACCAGGGCCCGGTCATCGTGCTGGCCGTGGATTTCGACCAGCATCAGGCCGGCCTCGCGCATCAGCGCCACGCTCGCCGGCTGATCATTGAGAAACACGCGGGTGCGGCCATCGGCCGATTGCACCCGGCGGAACACCAGGTCGCCGTCATCGTCGATGCCATTGTCGCGCAACAGGAGCCGCGCCGGATGATCGGTGGCGACGTCAAACACCGCAGTCACCTGGCCCTTGTCGGCGCCGTGGCGCACGAGACCGCCATCGCCGCGGCCGCCAAGGGCCAGCGAAAGAGAATCAAGCAGGATGGATTTGCCCGCACCGGTTTCCCCGGTGAGGACTGAGAGCCCGGCGTCGAATTCGAGATCGAGCTTCTCGATCAGGACGATATCGCGAATCGACAGCTGGATCAGCATCGCCGCCCGCTTCAGGCGCCGACGAGGCGGGCCCCGGCGCGCGAAATCCATGAGCCCTTGTTTTCCCTTGGCTCAAGGCCGCGGGTCTTCAGGAGCTTGTAGGAGTCCACATACCATTGGCTCGCGGGATAATTATGCCCAAGCACGGCCGCCGCCGTCTGCGCTTCGCTTTCCAGCCCCATCGCATAATAGGTCTCGACCAGACGCGCGAGCGCCTCCTCGATCTGACGTGTATTGGGATACTGCTCGACCACCAGGCGGTAGCGGTTTGCCGCCGCGACATATTCCTTGCGCTCCTGGTAATAGCGCCCGACCTGCATTTCCTTGCCGGCCAGCTGGTCGCGCGCATAGCGCAGCTTGGCCTGGCTGTCCTCGACATATTCCGAGTCAGGATAGCGCTCGATCACTTCCGTGAAGGCGGCGATGGCGCGCGCCGATGTGCGCTGATCCCGCGTAACCTCGGGGATCTGCCGGTAATAGGCAAGCCCGACGATATATTGCGCGTAAGCCGCATCCTCATCATTGGGATAGAGGCTCAGATAGCGCGACGCCGTGTTGATCGCCTCCGAATACTGGCCCTGGCGGTAATTGGTGAAGGCGCTCATGACCATCGCCTTGCGGGCATATTCGGAATAGGGATGCTGCTTGTCGATGGCTTCGAACTTGCGGCTGGCTTCGGTCAACTGGCCGGCCTGCAAATTGGCAAGACCCTGATTGTAAAGCACATCGGCAGGTTCGATGGACTCGGCATAGGCCGTGATGTCGATATCCGGATCGGACTGGCACCCGGCCACGACCGACGAAACGCCAGCCAGCCCGGCAACCAGGAACGCAACTCTCACCGCGCGCCCGCGCCTGTCCTTGACCGAAGAAAACATCCTGCAAAACCTCTCAACTGCCGCCGAAGCCAACGCCCCGCGGAACCAGACACGCGTTTCTATCCGGAAATGCCCGAACTTCGCAACGTCATGAAGACGCTTTGCCGCAATTTTGTGGCAAACGCCCTATTGAAAAACAAGAGTGTAGGCCGGAATTGCGTCAGATGAAGCGGGTTCGGGAGCTCAAATGGCCCAGGGCGCGAAGGCTGCGGCGTTGACCGCCACCAATTCGCCGTGGCGAACCGTGTTGCGGCGGGCCGGAGCCTCGACAACCTCATAGGCTGACTGATCGGCCAGCAGCGCCCTGAGCGCCAGCGCGTTGAGCTTGTGGCCGCCACGATAGCTGCGGTAGCAGCCGATGAACTGGGCGCCGGCAAGCGCGAGATCGCCCACGGCGTCAAGCGTCTTGTGGCGGACGAACTCGTCGCGGAAGCGAAGGCCTTCGACATTGATGACCTTGTCGTCGTCGCCGATCACCACCGAATTCTCAAGCGACGATCCGAGCGCATGGCCCGAGGCCCAGAGCCGCTCGACATCGCGCATGAAGCCGAAGGTGCGGGCACGGGCCAGTTCGCGGCGGAATGTGTCGGCGGTAACCTCACCCTTCCACGACTGGCGGCCGATCAGGGTCGAGTCAAAATCAATGTCGATTTCAAAGCGTGTGCCGTTGTGCTGGGAGAATTCCGCCCAGGACCCGCCCATTTCGATGCGGACCGGCTTGATGACGCGGACGTAGCGGCGCTTGACCGCATGATTGACGAGGCCGGCCGTGTCGATCGCATCGATGAACACCGCGGCGCTGCCGTCCATGATCGGGACTTCGCTGCCATCCAGATCAATACTGATATTGTCGACACCGAGCGCATAGAGGGCTGCCATCAGGTGCTCGACGGTCGCCACGGAGCGGTCCGGAGCCCTGCCCAGAAGCGTGCACAGATCAGTGGAGCCAACCTGGGAGGAAACGGCGCGGACGCTGATGATCTCGCCGGATGCGTGCTGGCGATTGAACACGATGCCGGTATCGGGATCTGCGGGATGGAACGAAATGGAGACGCTTTCACCGGAATGCACACCGATGCCGGATAACGAAATTGACCTCGAAATCGTGGTTTGAAGGCCTACTACATCGCTGCTCATAAGGTCCGCCGTTTCCCGCATGTTTTGGCACGACCCATACAGGCCATGTTGTCCCCAGTCGTCAGGAGCAACACCACGTATCCCCCACGTGATAGCTCGCCCCAACCCCTTGTCATCGAGAGGCAAGATACGGCGATGGTTGCCAGTTTCCAAATCACGCTTTTTTTCCTTCTGTTACGCTGCTGTAACACGTCGCTGATTCAAATACTCCATACTTAACAGTCAGTTAACAAAACGGAATGGCGACCTGTGAGCCGCCATGCCGGAGATGTTTCACGATGTTACCGCAAGATCACTTGCTCTGGCGGCGCAGGAAGGCGGGAATCTCGAGCTGTTCGTCCTCGTGACTCGCGCGTGCCTGCGGTGTCATTCTGCCCTGATCGTCGAGCATCCCGCGGCGCGGCGCATAGACGCTCGCCTCGGGCGACAACGGACGCCGGGCCTGGGGCGCGGCGCCGGGCTGCGCAGCCTGAACCGGTTCGTCGTCTTCACGGCGACCGAGCGAGTTCGACAACCGCTTGAGCAGTCCCATCGGTCCGCGTTCGTCGGCATGGCCTTGCGGCTGGGCCCGATGCTCCATCTCGGCCTGGACCACCGGAGGGAAGTCCTCGACGCGGGGCATGCGGACCGGTTCGGCCTCGGTGCGCAGCGACGGAGCGGGTGCGGCGGGCTGCTGCGGCGCCGGTGCTGCCGGGCGGAGCGGTGCGGTCATGGCCGGCTGCTGCGGCGCTGCCGTGTCGCCATTTCCGGCAAACAGGCGGCTCTGTGGCTGAAAGCCGGGCTGAGCGGCAGCGTCCGCGGGAGCAACCTGGCCCTTGGCGGCAAGGTCCATCCGCGTTGCGATGTCGAGTTCGCGCTCCAGTTCGGCTTCCGCCGTCAGGATGGTCTCGGCCACCGGATCCTTGGCCACAGGCGCCGTGGACGGCTGGGCTGCCGGACGCGCGGCCTGGGGCTGCGGGTTTGCTGCCGGACGCGCAGCAGAGCGCGGCGCGGTCATCATCGGGCGCGCCTCGGCAGCGCCTTCGACACGGTCAATGCCGGTGGCGACAACCGAGACCCGGATCAGGCCTTCGAGCGCTTCGTCGAAGGTTGCGCCCAGAATGATGTTGGCGTCGGCGTCGACTTCCTCGCGGATGCGGGTCGCAGCCTCGTCAACTTCGAACAGCGTCATGTCGCGGCCGCCGGTGATCGAGATCAACAGGCCCTGCGCGCCCTTCATCGTGGTCTCGTCGAGCAGCGGATTGGCGATCGCGGCTTCGGCGGCGGCCATGGCGCGGCCCTCGCCCGATGCTTCGCCGGTGCCCATCATGGCGCGGCCCATTTCGCGCATCACCGAACGAACGTCGGCGAAGTCGAGATTGATCAGGCCTTCCTTGACCATCAGGTCGGTGATGCAGGCAACGCCCGAATAGAGCACCTGGTCAGCCATCGCAAAGGCGTCCGCGAAAGTGGTCTTGTCATTGGCAATGCGGAACAGGTTCTGGTTGGGAATGACGATCAGCGTGTCGACGCATTTCTGCAATTCCTCGATACCGGCCTCGGCCAGGCGCATGCGGCGCTGGCCTTCGAAATGGAACGGCTTGGTGACCACGCCGACCGTCAGGATGCCCTTGTTGCGGGCTGCCTGGGCGACAACGGGTGCTGCACCGGTACCGGTGCCGCCGCCCATGCCGGCGGTGACGAAGCACATGTGCGTGCTGTTGAGATGATCGAGAATCTCATCGATGCATTCCTCGGCGGCCGCGCGGCCGACTTCCGGCTGCGACCCTGCGCCAAGGCCTTCGGTCACGGACGCGCCAAGCTGGATGATCCGTTCGGCCTTGGACATGGTCAGCGCCTGGGCGTCCGTGTTGGCGACAACGAAGTCGACGCCCTGGAGCCCTGCATTGATCATGTTGTTGACGGCATTGCCGCCGCCTCCGCCTACGCCGAACACCGTGATGCGCGGCTTCAGCTCGGTGATGTCCGGCTTCTGCAAATTGATGGTCATGGCACCCGTTCCTTCCTTGTCGCATGGCCGCACCGCCGCGTGGGCCAATTTGGTAAATTCAAAAGCTCTCTTTGAGCCACTGTCCCATGCGGGACAGGCGTCCGCCTGCACCGGCCATGACGGCAAAGCCGCCCTCGCCGGAGCCATGTGATTCGAGATGGGCGACCTGCGGATAAATCATCAGGCCCACCGCCGTGGAAAATGCCGGCCCCTTGGCCGCTGCCGGCAGTCCGGAGACCCCCAGCGGCCGGCCGATACGGACATTGCGCGCGAGAATCCGCCGTGCCGATTCGGACAGGCCCGTCAGCTGGCTTGCGCCGCCGGTCAGGACGATGCGCTTGCCGACCAGCGAGGAGTAGCCCGATTGCTGGATACGGTCGCGCAGCATTTCCAGTGTTTCCTCGACCCGGGCGCGCACGATGCGCGAGACCAGCCCGCGCGGCACATGGGTCGGCAAATCACGCTCGTCCTCGCCGATCGGCGGGATCGAGATCACGTCACGGTCCTCGCCCGCCTGCGGCAAGGCCGATCCGTGCACCACCTTGATGCGCTCGGCGTCGTCGAGCCGTGTCGACAACCCGCGCGCCAGATCCATGGTCACATGCTGGCCGCCAAGCGCGATCGCATCGGCATGCACCAGCTTGCCCTCGGAGAACACCGAGATCGTTGTGGTGCCGCCGCCCATGTCGATTGTGGCGCAGCCCATTTCGGCTTCGTCGGAGACCAGCGCCGCAAGCCCGGAGGCATAGGGCGTCGCCACCATGGCCTCGACGGTGAGATGGGCGCGGTTGATCGACAGCTCGAGATTCTTGAGCGGCGCGCGGTCGGCGGTCAGCACATGCATGTCGACGCCCAGAAGATCGCCATACATGCCGGCCGGATCGGAGATGCCCCGTTCGCCGTCCAGCGTATAGCTCGACGGCAGCGAGTGCAGGATGGCGCGCTCGTTGAGATGGCTCTGGCGCGTCGCCGCGTTGACCACCTTGGCCAGATCGCCCGAAGCGATCTCGTGGCCGCCCAGATTGACCGAGGACGAATGGATTTCGCTTTTCAGCCGTCCGGCGGTGACATTGACGATCAGGCTTTCAACCGTGACGCCGGCCATGCGCTCGGCGGCATCGACGGCCAGGCGCACCGAGTTCTCCACCGCATCCATGTCGGAAATCACGCCGGCCTTGAGGCCGCGGGACTTCTGATGGCCAAGGCCGATGATCTCGATCTTGTGGGTGCGGCCGGACAGGATCTCGCTGCCTTCAACCGGGGTCAGCCGGCCGATCATGCAGACCACCTTGGACGAACCGATGTCGAGAACGGTGACGATGCTGACCCGCTTGGTCGACAGCGGCTTGAGCCGGGGCAGCACGGATGAGGGGCGGAAAAAGCTCACGTCTTCTTCTCCGCCTTGATTGCCTTCGCCCGCGCTTCCAGCGCTTCCTTGCGGCGTTCGAACGATGCTTCGGTGAGCCGGAGCGTTATCCGGTCTTCAAGCCTCAGATCGACGGCGGTGATATCGCGCGACAGCACGTCCCGGCCGGCGTCGAATTCCGCGAAGCGCTCCAGCGCCGAACCGATATTGTCTTCGGGCAGGCTCAGCGTCACGCCATTGTCGAGGCGGAGATCCCAGCGCCTGTCGGCAATCCGGATGGCAGCCTTCACCCGGGCGCGCAGCTCGGGATGAAACAGCATCCGGGCTTCGAGCTCATCGGCCGCGCGATCGGCGCCAAGTCCGACATAAAGCGGCAGATCGGCGTGACGGGCGCCGGTGAGCGGCGCAATCACCGCGCCGCGCGCATCGATCAGCGACAGCGTGTCACCATGCTGCCAGATGCCGACCGGTTCGCGCTCAATGAGCGCGACCGACAGGCCGCGCGGATAGATCTTCTGCACCCGCGCATCGGTGACCCAGGGCAGCTGCAACAGCTTTTCACGCGCGGCATGCGCGTCTATGGCGACCACCGAGGTAGCGCCGTCAAGCCCGAGTTGCTGCAGGATATCGATGTCGGAGGTCTCTGTGTTGCCGCTGACCTGGACGTCCTCGAGCGCGAAACCCGCACCGGTGGTGACGGCTTGCGTGACCGCATGGGTGTGGCCGCCAAGCGCCATGCCGTAAAAACCGGTGGCGGCAAGAAAGGCGCAGGCCGCGACGGAGCCTGCATGCGGACGGATATCAACCCTGCCGGTGGCGAGAGCAGCGAAATAGCGCGCGGGACGGCGCAGAAAACGCGGCAGAACAAAAGCGCCCGGGAACGCTTCGCGTCCGGACGCCCGCACCGCTTGAGCGGCTCTGCCTTGGTTTTCCGTCATCGGCGACACGAAGCGTCCTCCACCATCCAGCTGACAAATTCTTCAAACGAATGCCCTGCCTGCAGGGCCATTTCTGGCGCCAAGGATGTGGGTGTCATGCCGGGCTGGGTGTTGATTTCGAGCCAGATGACCTCCCCATTTTCGGAGAAACGGTCATCATAGCGGAAATCGGACCTGCTCACGCCGCGACAACCGATCGCTTGATGCGCCTTCAAAGCCAACCTACGTATTTTTTGGTAAACAATTGGTGAAATTTCCGCGGGACAAACGTGTTTCGAGCCCCCGGCGACATATTTCGAGTCATAATCATAGAAGCTGTGTCCTTGCGGCACTATCTCGGTGACCGCCAGCGCCACGTCGCCCATGATGGTGCAGGTCAGCTCGCGTCCGGCGACGTAGCGTTCGACCATCACCTCGTCGCCGTATTTCCATTCGTCGGAGGTGATCAGCTGCGGCGGATGGCTCTGGTTCTCCTGGACGATGACGACGCCGAAGCTCGACCCTTCATTCACCGGCTTGACCACATAGGGCGGCGTCATCGGGTGCGCCGAGGTGAACTCGTGCCGGTTCATGACCTTCGATTCCGCCACCGGAATACCCACCGCCTTGGCGACGATCTTGGACAGGCGCTTGTCCATGGCAAGCGCCGAAGCGGTAACGCCGGAATGGGTGTAGGGAATGCCGAGATATTCGAGCACGCCCTGGATCGTGCCGTCCTCACCATAGGGCCCGTGCAGCGCATTGAAGGCGACATCGGGCTTGAGTTCACTCAGCACCGCGGCGATATCCTTGCCGACATCGACGCGGGTCACACGGTAGCCGGCGCTCTCCAGCGCGTCGGCGCAGGGCTTGCCCGACGCAAGGCTCACCGGCCGTTCCGAGGAAAAGCCGCCCATCAGCACGGCCA
This sequence comes from Hoeflea sp., assembly GCF_014359905.1. Lineage (GTDB taxonomy): Bacteria > Pseudomonadota > Alphaproteobacteria > Rhizobiales > Rhizobiaceae > Hoeflea. Next base: position 11,676 of record NZ_JACIYP010000069.1, read on the forward strand.
CATGTTTTTTAGGTGTGTCGGAAGTCATCCAGTCCCTCGTCTCGCCGATTAAGCCCGCACCCGTTTGCCGCCGATCAGTCCGCGCGCCCTGCTGGCCGGCCTTTGTCGAGATTGCCGGATCGGGCAGGATACAGTCCAGAATACAGGTCGAAGGTTGCGCCAAGCCATCCAGATGCATGCCGGAAAGGCAAATTTGCGGCGCTTTTCCAGGCCGAGCGCAGGACATTGCCCCGAACCCGGGAGCCCCCTGCCCGCGCCAGGCTTGCGTGCCCGCGGCAACCCGTGTCATTCCTTGCCGCCAGGAAATGAACCGATATCCCGTCAGGAAAGCGCCGCATGCCCTCCATCCCCATGACCCCAGCCTGGAAGACCACCCCTTCGGGCAAGCTGCGCGCGCGGGGGCTTGAACTGCCGTTCGAGGGGATCTGCGGCCCGCACAACGCGATCACCGATGTGGCGGGCGTCAGCGTCGGCTATTCGACGCTGATTGCGGGCGATGGACCGCTGGTTGCAGGCAAGGGCCCGGTGCGCACCGGGGTGACGGCAATTCTGCCACGGCCGGTCGAGACAATCCACGAGCCACTGTTTGCGGGCTTCTTCAGCCTCAACGGCAATGGCGAATTGAGCGGCACGCATTACATCGAGGAGGCCGGCAAGTTCTCGCTGCCGATCACCATCACCAACACCCATTCCTGCGGCATCGCCCGCGACGCGACGATCCGCTGGGCGGTGGACGCGCTCGGCGATCGCTACCATGACGATTTCTCCCTGCCGGTGGCGGCCGAAACCTATGACGGGTTCCTGAATGACATCAACGGCTTTCATGTCGAGGCGCGGCATGTGATCGCGGCGATCGACGCGGCCCATGGCGGACCGGTCGAGGAAGGCAGCATCGGCGGCGGCACAGGCATGAAATGCTTCGGCTTCAAGGCAGGGTCCGGCACCGCCTCGCGGCTTGTCCGCTTTGATGGCGAAGACTTCACCGTGGGCGTGTTCGTGCAGGCGAATTTCGGCACCCGCCGGCACCTCACCGTGCTTGGAAAGACCATCGGGGCGGACCCGGACCTGCCGCAGGTCCAGAGCACCGCGCCGGACAGGGAGTTGAGCTCGATCATCGCCATCATCGCCACCGATGCGCCGTTCCTGCCGCATCAGCTCAAGCGGCTGGCGCGGCGCGCCACCTTCGGCATAGGCAGGACCGGCGGCATGGCCAATCACGGCTCGGGCGATCTGTTCCTGGCGTTTACGACGGCGAGTTCCGGGATTGGCGGCGGCGGCATCCGCAACGTGCGCTTCGTGCCCGACGAGGACATCGATCCGTTCTTCGAAGCCGTGGTTCAGGCGACGGAAGAAGCCATCCTCAATTCCCTGATCGCCAATGAGGCAATGACCGGGCGGGACGGAAATCTCGTTCCGGCCCTGCCGCACGAGGCGGTGAAGCGGGCGCACGGACTGACCGCATAGCGGCCAGCGCCGCGGCCCGCCCCTGCTCTCAGTCCGTCGAAGCTCTCGCCTGCTTTTCATCCGTCATGGTTTGGAAGGCCGGCGGCGCGGTGTCGTAGAACAGCACGATGCGGTTGCGACCGCCCGTCTTTGCGTCATAGAGCGCCTTGTCGGCGCGCGAGAAGGTTTCGCGGAACTTGTGCTCCGGCAGCGCCCGGGTGATGCCGGCGGAGATGGTCACGGAGACCGATCCGCCTTGCACGCGGGTCGGCGTCCCGGCAATGCGGTTACGGACGACTTCGCCCAGCGCCGCGAATTCGGCGAAGCTCAGCTTGGCGCTGAACACGGCAAACTCCTCGCCGCCGATGCGCGCGCAGACGCCCCGGTCGCCGAAGACCGACGCGAGCATGTCCGCGACGTTTGCGATCACCTCATCGCCGGCCGAGTGGCCGTAATTGTCGTTGACTAATTTGAACCGGTCGATGTCGATCACCATCAGGGTTTTTTCGAGATCGCAGCGATCGAACTTTTCCAGAAAATCCCGGCGATTGGCCAGTCCCGACAGCATGTCGGTGCGGCTGAGATGCTCCAGCTCGGCGCGCGACACACCGAGATCATAGATGGCGAAGCCGAGCACCACATAGACGGCCAGGGCGACGGAGAAGGCTATGGTCGGCGTCAGTATCGTGGCGGCGATCAACCCGGCCGAGAGCGAGAAGGGCAGCAGGTCGAACTGGTACATGCCCAAATTCGCCACCAGATTGATGCCATAGGCGAACAGCGCGATCTTGCACGCCATCACGATTGCCTTGTGCCAGACATGGCGGCGGGAATCGAACTCGCCCAGCGTCAGCTGCCCGATGATCCAGTTGCGGGCGGCCCCCAGTATGTAGACTCTCCAGTTCATCGGAGATTTATTAGAGATGCCGGATTAAGAATGTGCTGTCATTCACCCTGCATGTTCCTGCCGTTTCGGGCAAAACGGGTCATTCAAGCCTCAACCGGTTCTTGTGGTGAATTTCGGGTAAACAGAGCGGAAGACGCCGGCTGGCCAGATCAAAAGGCGAATACAACGCACTGACTGTCCGGGGCAAACAGTCCGGATGGCGGAGGTTGAAGCCCTTGGCGCGAAGTCCCGATCTTCGGGCCGCGAAAGGCTACTGGCTGATCAGGTCGCGCTGGTTTTCTTCTTCCGGCATCGCCGGTTCCGCTCCACCAGCCTTATCATCGGCCGGGAAGGAAAAGGCGATCCGGTCGCGCCCCCCGGTCTTGGCGGCATAAAGCGCCGTGTCGGCGCGCGAAAAACTCTCGCCGAACTTCTGCTTCGCCCGCACCCTGGCAATGCCGCCAGAGACGGTGACCCCAAACGCGCCGGCATCGGCGCTGATTTGCAGACGGGAGACCCGCACCCGGGCGATCTCGGCCAATGCCGCGAATTCCGCGAACGGGATATCGGAACTGAACACGGCGAATTCCTCGCCACCGATGCGCGCGCACAGGCTGCGGTCTCCGAAAACGGCCGTCAGTATGGCGGCGACCTCGGCAATCGCCGCATCGCCCTTGGAGTGCCCGTGCGTATCGTTGATTGTCTTGAAACGGTCGATGTCAAAGACCACCATGGTCTTCTCCAGTTCGCACGTATCGAACGCATCCTGAAAGGCCCGCCGGTTGGCCAGCCCCGACAGCATGTCGGTGCGGCTCAGGCGCTCGAGTTCCGCGCGCGACACGCCGAGATCATGGATCGCGAACCCGACCGCCATGTAGGAACCGACTGCAAGAATGAAGGTGATGGGTGGCGTCAGAACCGTGGCGACAATCAGCGCCTCACCCAGGCTGTAGGGCAACAGGTCCAGCCCATACATCAGGAAGTGGGCACCGAGATTGAGGCAATAGGCCACCAGGGAAAACTTGATCGCGACCCAGAGCGCCTTGCCGCAGACGTCCCGGTAAGAGCGGAACTCCCCGAGCAACAACTGTTTTACTATCCAGTTTCGGGCCATACCGACCATGAACACGCTCCCCTTTGCGTTGCGCATGGTAGGGCGAGCGGATTAAGATTGTCCTGCTGTCAGCCCTGAGGTTCCCGCCGATCCCCGCGAAGAGAATTATTCAGGCTTGAAACAGATTGCATGCTGAATGCCGGGTTAACGGATCGGAGAGTGCGCTCCGCGCCGCCTCAATCGAATTCCTGATATTGCGGCAGATCGTCTGTGATCTCGTACCAGGGCGCCTTCGAGGCGACATGGATGTGGTGCGTCGGTCGGATCGAGGGCGCATCGATGAGCACGCCGAGCGGCACATGGGCGTATTCGGCGTCGCGGACCTGGGAAAAGAGCAGCGACCCGCACCGGCGGCAATGGGCGTCATGGGTGGTGCCGTCACCATAGAGGAAGACATCGCCGGCGCCGCGGGTGACCACCAGTTCGGCCCGCGCGATCCCGCCCATCGGCTTGAACGCCGAGCCGGTAGTGCGGCGGCATTTGCCGCAATGGCAGTTCATCGCATAGTCGAAGTCATCGGGGACGGTGAAGCTGACTGCGCCGCACATGCACTGGCCAGTCAAGGTCTTGGGGTTAGAACCGGTTGATCCTGCCTGCATCTGCACACCCTCCACATTGGAACGCCTGCTAAACCAGCTGTCCCAGGAATTCCTGCACCACATGTCCGGGCTCGAACAGGCCGAGCCGCTTGATCTCCCAGTCGAGCCTGATGCCCGAATGCTCAAGCACCCGGGCGCGAACGGTTTCGCCGAGGTTTTCGAGTTCAAAGCCGGAAGCCGTGCCGGTGTTGATCATGAAATTGCAGTGCATCGGCGACATCTGCGCACCGCCGACGGTCAAGCCACGGCAGCCGGCTTCATCAATCACCTTCCAGGCGGAATGGCCCTCGGGGTTCTTGAAGGTCGAGCCGCCGGTCTTCTCCCGGATCGGCTGCACGGTCTCGCGGTGGTGCTGCACAGCATCCATGGCGGCGCGGATCTCGGTCGCATCGCCGGGCGTGCCCTCGAAGACGGCGCGGGTGAAGATGAGATCCTTGGGCGCAGCGGAATGCCGGTAGGCATAGCCCATGTCGGCATTGGTCAGCACATGGCGGACGCCCTTGCGGTCGACGGCGTGAACCTCGACCACGCGCTCGCGGGTTTCCACGCCATTGGCGCCGGCGTTCATCCGGAGCGCCCCGCCGATCCCGCCGGGAATGCCGTGGTAGAAATGAAAGCCGCCAAGCCCGGCCTCGAGCGCCAGCGCCGCGACATGCTTGTCCGGACAGGCTGCCCCCGCCGACAGCCGCGTGTCGGAGATCCGTTCGGCCTTGCCGAAACCCTTGGCCGACAGCCTTATCACCACGCCGGGTATGCCGCCGTCGCGCACCAGCAGGTTTGAGCCGATGCCCACCGGCAGAACGGGGATCTCATCGGGCAAAGCCGCGAGGAAGGCCGCCAGATCGTCCTCGTCGGCAGGCTGGAACAGCACTTCCGCAGGACCGCCCGTGCGAAACCAGGTGATCTTCGACATCTCGGCATTGGGCGTCAGCCGGCCTCGCACGCCGTCAAGCTTGCCTTCCAGGGACGCCAAAAGCCTTTCGCCGTCAACCTGCAGCGGCTTCATGCGTCACCCCCGGGCTCCGGCGCAGGCTTGAGCGCAGCGAGTTCCTTGGGCAGTTGATTGGCCCACTGGGTGATGGTGCCCGCACCCAGGCAGACGACATAGTCGCCCGGCCTGGCAATCTCGGCGATCAGCGGCGCCAGAGCCTCCGGGCCGTCGATCAGCCGTGCGTCGCGATGGCCCCCGGCCTTCATGCTGGAGACCAGCGTCGCTGCATTGATATCCTTGATCGGGTCTTCACCGGCCGAGTAGACCGGCGCGATGATGGCGGTGTTGGCCTCGTTGAAACAGGTGGAAAAATCGTCAAACAGGCTTTCAAGCCGCGTGTAGCGGTGCGGCTGGGCAACCGCGATCACCCTGCCCTGGCAGGCGTCGCGGGCAGCCGACAGCACGGCCTTGATCTCCACCGGGTGGTGTCCGTAATCGTCGAAGATCTCGACGCCGTTCCAGGTTCCTGTGTGGGTGAAGCGGCGCTTGACGCCGCCGAACTGTCCAAGACCCTTGGCGATCTGCTCGGGCGTCAGCCCCAGCTCATAGGCGACCGCAATAGCCGCCACCGCATTGGAGACATTGTGCTTGCCCGGCATCGGCAGCCTAAGATCCTTGAGCTCGACCCTTGCCCCGGTCTTGCGGCTATGGATCACCACATCGAACACCGAAACCGGCCCGTCCATGCGGTGGCCGGAATAGCGCACATCCGATTGCGGGTTCTCGCCATAGGTGATGACCCGGCGGTCCTCGATGCGGGAAACCAGCGCCTGGACTTCCGGATGGTCAAGACACATCACGCCGAAGCCGTAGAAGGGAACATTCTCGACAAATTGCCGGAAGGCGGCGCGCACCGCGTCGAAGGTGCCGTAATGGTCAAGATGCTCCGGATCGATATTGGTGACCACGGCGATGTCGGCGGGCAGCTTGAGGAAGGTGCCGTCGCTCTCGTCGGCCTCCACCACCATCCACTCGCCTGCGCCCATGCGCGCATTGGTGCCGTAGGCGTTGATGATGCCGCCATTGATCACGGTCGGGTCGAGCCCGCCGGCTTCGAGCAGCGTCGCCACCATCGAGGTGGTGGTGGTCTTGCCGTGGGTGCCGCCAATGGCGATCGCGTTGCGGAAGCGCATGAGCTCCGCCAGCATTTCGGCGCGGCGCACCACCGGCAGCAGCTGCTCGCGCGCCGCCACCAGTTCAGGATTGTTCTTCTTGATCGCGGTCGAGACCACAACCACTTCTGCCGCGCCGAGATTGGCGGCGGAATGACCGATATGCACGTCGATGCCCTTGTCGCGCAGCCGCTGCACATTGGCGCTGTCGGACTGGTCCGAGCCCTGCACCTTGTAGCCGAGATTGTTGAGCACCTCGGCAATGCCGCTCATGCCGATGCCGCCGATGCCGATAAAATGGACAAGGCCGATGGTTTGCGGCATTTTCATGCGAGACTGCTCCTGAATTGTGCGATGCTGACGCCTTCCGCAATAGCTTCTGCCAGGTTGGCAAGCAAGCGCGCGGCGTCGGGTTTTCCCGTGAGCTGGGCGGCGGCGGCGGTGGCGGCGAGCCCGGCGGGGTCGTTCATCCGGTCGGCGATCATCTCCGCAAGAAGCTGCGGGCTGAGGTCCGATTGCTTGACCACGCTGGCCCCGCCCTGATCCATCAGCGCCTGCGCGTTGGCCGCCTGATCGTGATCGAGCGCGTAGGGATAGGGCACCAGGATGGCCGAGCGGCCGATCACCGCAATTTCGGACACCGTTGAGGCGCCCGACCGCGAGATCACCAGATGCGCCGCCCCGATGCGCGCCGCCATGTCGGTGAAGAAGGGCGACACCTCTGCCTTCACGCCCATCTCCTCAAGCCGCGCCCGGACATGCGGCTCGTCTTCGGGACGGGCCTGCTGGGTCAGCTCCAGCCGCGCTCGCAGCGCATCCGGCAAAAGCCCGATGGCCGAGGGAATGGCATCGGAGAAGAACTGTGCGCCCTGGCTGCCGCCGAACACCACCAGCCGGAACGGTTCGCCCTCGAGCGAGGGGACATAGGGAATGGCCGCCGCGGCGATGACTTCGGGACGCACCGGGTTGCCGGTGATCACGGTCTTGTCCGCATGCTTTCCCTCGTCCGCGGGCAGGAAACCGCCGGCGATCACCTTGACGCGCGAGGCGAGCGCCTTGTTGGCGCGGCCCATCACCGCGTTCTGTTCGTGCAGCATGGTCGGCAGTCCGGCATTCGACGCCGCCAGCAGCGGCGGGATGGTCGGATAGCCGCCAAAGCCGATGACGGCGTCGGGCCTGATCTTGCGCAACAACCTGCCGGCCTCGCGCACGCCCTGAAAGAGCGTCCACAAGGACTGGACCACCTTGACCGGGTTCCTGGATCCGATGGTGGCGGAACGGACCACGTGCACCTCGGAGGCCGGAAATTTGCCCGCAAACCGTTCGGCGCGGCTGTCGGTGACCAGATGCACGCGGTGGCCGCGGGCGATCAGCTCATGCGCCAGCGCCTCGGCCGGGAAGAGGTGTCCCCCGGTGCCGCCGGCCGCCAGCAGGAAAAGCTTGCTTGTGCCCATGGCCCTATTCCGCCGCCACGCTGGTCGCGGGCTGCCGGTAGATGGTGCGCGGCTTGGCCCGGCTTTCCGGCCTGCGCCGGGTCAGCGCCAGCATGAAGCCCGCGGTGATCGCCACGGCGATCATCGACGAGCCGCCATAGGAAATCAGCGGCAGGGTCATGCCCTTGGCCGGCAGCAGCTCGAGATTGACGCCGATATTGATGAAGGACTGAAACCCGATCAGCAGCGCCAGGCCCGCCACCGAAAGCCGGGTGAAGTCATCCTGTTCGCGGCCGGCGCGGACAAGCCCGCGAATGACCACGAAGCCGAACAGGGCCACCAGCACCATGCAGAAGACGATGCCGAATTCTTCCGCCGCGACGGAGAACACGAAATCGGTGTGGCTGTCGGGCAGGATGCGCTTGATGGTGCCTTCGCCCGGCCCCTGGCCCAGCCAGTCGCCGCGGATGATCGCCTCACGGGCGGTGTCCACCTGGAAACTGTCGCCTTCGCCGAACAGAAAGCCGTTGATGCGTTCGGCGACATGCGGAAACATGAAATAGGCTGAAAACGCACCGGCCATGGCGACGCCGCCCAACAGCACGATCCAGAACCATGACATGCCGGCCATGAAGAACATGCCGCCCCAGATCGCCGCCGTCAGCATGGTCTGGCCAAGGTCGGGCTGGGCCACCAGCAGCGCAGCGACAATGCCGAACAGGATGATTGCGAACAGGTTGCCGGGGATTTCGGGGTGCCGCGAGCGCTCCGAAAACAGCCATGCGCAAATGATCACAAAGGCCGGCTTCATGAATTCGGACGGCTGGATGGAGATCCCCAGAATGGACACCCAGCGGCGCGAGCCCTTGATCTCGACGCCAAAAAACAGCGCCAGCACCATCATGCCGATCGAGCCGGCGAGCAGGACCAGCGCCACGCGCCGCACCTGCCGCGGGCTCAGGAACGAGGCCCCGACCATCACCGCCAGCGCCGGCAGCAGAAAGATCCCGTGGCGGGTAACAAAGTGAAAGCTGTCGAGCCCGAGCCGTTCGGCAACCGCCGGGCTCGCCGCAAACGACAGCATCAGCCCGATGCCCATCAGCCCGATGAAGGCCGCCAGAAACAGGCGGTCAATGGTCCAGAACCAGTCGGCGACCGGCCCGCGTTCAACCCGGCTAACCATGCTGTTCTTCCTTGGTTTGAACATCGATGAGCATGTGACTATCATCCAGAGCAGACACCAAGCTTACGAAGGCGTCGCCCCGCACCTCGAAATTGCGGTACTGGTCGAAGCTGGCGCAAGCCGGCGACAACAGCACGACCGGCATCTCCGCCGCATCGTCCGCCGCATCCCTGGCCGCGGCCAAAACCGCCTGGTCGAGCGTGCCGGAGATCTCGAAGGGTGCATGGGCGCCGATGGTTGCGGCAAACCCCGCCGCCGCCTCGCCGATCAGATAGGCCTTGGCGACGCGCCCGAACAATGGCTGGAGCGCGGCGATGCCGCCTTCCTTGGGCAGACCGCCGGCGATCCAGTAGATCCGCTCGTAGCTTTTCAGCGCGGGAGCGGCGGCCTCGGCGTTGGTTGCCTTGGAATCATTGACAAAGATCACCCGACCCTTACGCGCCACCGGCTGCATCCGGTGCTTGAGGCCCGGGAAGCTTGCAAGACCGGCACGGATCTCGTCATCGCTCAGCCCCGCCGTCCGGCAAGCGGCTATGGCGGCAGCGGCATTTTGCGCGTTGTGCGCGCCGCGCAGGGTCGAAATCGCGCTGAGATCGGCGAGATGGCTGACCACGCCGTCCTTCGCCTCGCGGATCATCGACGCTTGCGCGAACAATCCATCAGTGAGCGCATGATCCTTGGAGATCCGCTCGACGGTCCCGCCACCCGCTTCAAGCCGGGCGGCGATGTCGCGGCACCAGTCGTCATCATCGCCGATGATGGCCACGTCGCTGTGCTCCACCAGCCGCGCCTTGACCTCGGCATAGTGCTGCATCGAGCCGTGGCGGTCGAGGTGATCGGGGGTGAGATTGAGCAGCAGCCCGGCGCTCGGGTCGAGCGAGGGCGCAAGATCGATCTGGTAGGACGAGCACTCGACGACATGAACCCGTCCGGCCGCGGGCGGCTCAAGCGTCAGCACAGCGGTGCCGATATTGCCGCCAAGCTGGGCATCGCGGCCCGAATGGGCAATCACATGCGCGATCAGCGCGGTCGTGGTCGACTTGCCGTTGGTGCCGGTGATGGCGATGAACGGGCTGCCCGGCGCGACCGCCCGCCGCTCGCGCGCGAAAATCTCGACATCGCCGATGATCTCGACGCCATGGCTGTTCGCCAGTTCGGCCGTCCAGTGCGGCTTGGGGTGCGTAAGCGGCACGCCCGGCGACAGCACCAGCGCATGCAGGCGAGCCCAGTCGATGTCGCGCAGATCGCCGACCGCCAGACCGGCCGCGCGGGCCGCTTCGACCTGAGCCGGATTGTCGTCCCAGGAGACAATGTCGGCGCCGCCGGCGGCAAGCGATTTCGCGGTGGCGAGGCCGGAGCCCCCCAGACCGAATAGCGCCACGCGCCGTCCGCGAAATGTCGTTGCCGGAATCATCGGCTACCTCAATTTCAGTGTCGCGAGGCCGATCATGGCGAGCCCCACCGAGATGATCCAGAACCGCACCACGACCTGGCTTTCGGTCCAGCCGAGCTTTTCGAAATGGTGATGGATCGGCGCCATCAGGAACACCCGCTTGCCGGTCATCTTGAACCAGGCGACCTGGATGATCACCGACAGCGCTTCCATGACGAACAGGCCGCCGATGATCGCCATGACGATCTCGTGCTTGGTCGCGACCGCGACGGTTCCGATCAGGCCGCCCAGCGACAAGGATCCGGTGTCGCCCATGAAAATCGCCGCTGGCGGCGCGTTGAACCAGAGGAATCCGAGACCCGCGCCGATCACGGCACCGAGGATCACTGCCAGTTCGCCGGTGCCGGGCACAAAATGGATCTGCAGGTAATTGGCAAACACCGCGTTGCCGGCGAGATAGGCAATGGCGCCAAACGAGGCTGCCGCAATCATCACCGGAACGATGGCGAGGCCGTCAAGCCCGTCGGTGAGATTGACCGCATTGCCGGCCGAGACGATCACGAACGCGCCAAAGACAATGAAGAACAGTCCCAGATCGACCAGCAGGTCCTTGAAGAACGGGAACGCGACCGATGAACCGAAGGCCGCGCCATTGACGGTCGAAGCCGCCATCGAGGCCTGCATGATGAAAAACACCGCCGCGCCCGCGATCAGGAACTCGAGCCCGAGCCGGGCCTTGCCGGAAAAGCCCTTGTCGGTCTGCTTGGTGACCTTGAGATAGTCGTCGTAAAAGCCGATCGCGCCGAAGCCGAGGGTCACCAGAAGCGTCGTCACCACATAGACGCTCGACAGGTCCGCCCACAGCAGCGACGAGCCGACGATACCCGCCAGGATCATCAGGCCGCCCATGGTCGGCGTGCCCGCCTTGAGAAAATGGGTCTGTGGACCGTCGGCGCGGATCGGCTGTCCACGGCCCTGGCGAACTTTCAGCGAGGCGATGATTCGGGGGCCGAACAGAAACACGATCAGCGCCGAGGTAAACATTGCTGCACCGGTTCTGAAGGTGATGTATCTGAAAAGATTGAAAAACTGGACGTTGTCCGCCAGATCCACCAACCAGATGAGCATATGCTTTAGTCCTTAAGCGCCATTAGTCTTGAGTGCTGCTGTCAGGCAGCACCGGATACTTGTCAAGCAACGCCTTGACGATGCGCCCGAAGCCGATGCCGAGCGATGATTTGACCATCACTGCGTCACCGTCCCTGAGACCTGTCTTGAGATATGCCGCCAAGCCGTCCGCATCGTCGCGGTAGACCGTCTCGATATCGGTTCCCAGTTCGTCCTTGAGCGCCCGCATCTCGGGGCCGGCAAGACAGACCAGATCCGCCTTCGCCTCGCGCAGCGGAGCCGCCAGATCACGGTGAACGCGCTCGGAAAAGCGTCCCATTTCCAGCATGTCGCCCAGCACCGCGACGCGGCGGCCTCTCAGCCGCACGGGGGTGTCGCGCAGCAAGTCGAGCGCGGCGCGCATCGAGGCCGGATTGGCGTTGTAGCTTTCATCGATCAGCATGAAGCTGCCGCCATCGATCTTCAGCGCGTGCCGGGCTCCGCGGCCCTTTTCGGCCGAGATCGCGGCCAGCGCATGGATGGCCTTGGCCAGATCCGCGCCAACCAGGTGCGCCGTGCCGATCACCGCCAGCGCGTTCTGCACAAGGTGGCGGCCGGGCGCGCCGATCTTGACGGCAACATCGTCGGCGCCGACGCGCGCGGTGATTGTCGAGCAATCCGGCAGGAGCTTGCAATTGAGCAGGCGGAACTCGGCCTTGGCGTTTTCGCCAAAGGAATGGACGTGCTTGAGCCCCAGATCGCTCGCATGCTTTTTCAGCCAGCCATATTTCTCATTGTCGCGGTTGAGAAGAAGATGGCCGTCCTTGTCGAGACCTTCCATGATCTCGGCCTTGGCCGCGGCAATTTCGCCGAGATTCTTGAAATTGCCCATATGCGCCGCCGCGATCGTGGTGATGAGCGCCAGATGCGGACGCACCATCTTGACCAGCGGGCGGATCTCGCCCGGATGGTTCATGCCGATCTCGAACACGCCGAAGGCTGCCGAGGCGGGCATCCGGGCCAGCGTCAGCGGGACGCCCCAATGATTGTTGAAGGAGGCTGTGGAGGCGTGCACCTCGCCGCTCGGTTCAAGCGCGCGGCGCAGCATTTCCTTGGTCGAGGTCTTGCCCACCGAGCCGGTGATGGCGATGATCCTGGCTTCCGATCTGGCGCGCGCGGCGCGTCCAAGGTCTTCAAGGGCTGCCAGCACGTCGTTGACGACGATCATCGGCGCGGTGACCCGGCCCATGGCCGGCAGCTTGGATTCATCCACCACCAGCAGGCTCGCGCCGTTTGCCACGGCGACGCTTGCAAAATTATGGCCGTCGAACTTGTCGCCCTTGATGGCGAAGAACACCTCGCCCGCGCCCACCGTCCGGCTGTCGATGGAAATGCCACTGATGCCCGCGGGCATGATCCCGAGCGGACGCCCGCCCATGGCTTCGATCATCTCTGTCGAGGTCCACAACAAGCTCATGCCTTGAGTTCCTCCAGGCATTTGCGAATTTCCGCGTGATCAGAAAACGGTAGCACCACGCTGCCCACGGTCTGTCCCTCCTCATGTCCCTTGCCCGCGACAATCAGCGTGTCACCGGCCTTGAGCATGCCGACCGCTTGGCCGATCGCCTCGGCGCGGTCGCCGATCTCGGTCGCACCGGGGGCCGCGGTCATGATCTCGGCGCGAATGGCCGCTGGCTCTTCGGAGCGCGGGTTATCATCGGTGACGATCACCACATCGGCAAGTTCGGAGGCAATCGCCCCCATGATCGGGCGCTTGCCGCGATCCCGGTCGCCGCCGCAGCCGAACACCACGATCACGCGTCCGGTGGTGAAGGGCCGCACCGCCTGAAGCACGTTCTGAAGCGCTTCGGGCTTGTGCGCATAATCGACATAGGCGGGGGCGCCCTCAGGCGTCGAGCCGATCAGTTCCAGCCGTCCCGAAGCACCGGTGAGGTGCTCCAGCGCTTCCATCACCTGATCCGCCGATGTGCCGGTGGCCATCGCCATGCCGGCCGCCACGAGCGCGTTGGAGATCTGGAAGTCGCCTGCCAGCGGCAGGTGCACCTCGAAGATCCGGCCGTCGAGATGCACTTCGGCGATCTGCTTGTGGCGCAGATGCTCGACCCGCTTGAGGCTCAGGAACCCGCCCTTGCGGCCAACCGTGAGCACACGGGCGCCGGCCCGCTCGGCGGCTTCGACGGCCCGACCGGACCAGGGGTCGTCGGCAAAGATCACCGCCGGCGCACCCTTTGGCAGCAGCGTGTCGAACAGCCGCATCTTGGCCGCCATATAGGTGTCCATGTCGGGATGATAATCCAGATGGTCGCGGCCCAGATTGGTGAATCCCGCAACACTGAGCGCCACGCCATCAAGCCGGCGCTGGTCAAGCCCGTGGCTCGAAGCCTCCATCGCTGTATGGGTGACGCCGCCGCTGGCAAGATCGGCGAGCAACCGGTGCAAGGCCACCGGATCGGGCGTGGTCAGCGTGCCGTAATCGATGCGACCGGGGGCGACGACCCCGGTGGTGCCGATCATGGCGGCCTGCTCGCCTGCATGGGCCCAGATCTGGCGCAGGAAAGAAGCCACCGAGGTTTTTCCGGCAGTGCCGGTCACCGCCCCGATCACCCGCGGCTGCGGCCCGAAAAATGCCGCCGCCATGCGCGCCAGCGCCAGCCGGGGATCAGCCGCCCTGAACACCGGCAGATCCATTCCGTCCAGCGCCGCATCGGCGGCCGCGATGATGGCCACAGCCCCTTTGGACGCGGCGTCGGCAGCAAACCGCGCGCCATCGGCCTTCACGCCCGCAAGCGCGAAGAACAGATTTCCCGGCTCCACCGTGCGGCTGTCAGCAGTCAGCCCGGTTACGGTCAGGTCAAGCCCGGTGGTCTCGGGCGCGGTAAGTGTCTGGGACGGCAGGGCTGCGATCAGCGCGGACAGTTTCATGAAATGCTCGGGTCTTTCGTTGGCGGGCGGGTGCGGCGGGTATTCTGGCTGGCGATGCCCTGCCCGCCACTTGTGTTATCAGTATGACTGTTTTCAGTAGGTCAGCGACAATTCCTGTGAACCGTTTCCGAATTCGGGCTTGACGCCCAGGAAGCCCGCCGAGCGGCGAACGATGGCGCTGACCATGGGAGCCGCGTTAAGCCCGGCCGTCGCGGAGGTCTTTCCTTCCTCCGGCTTGGGTTCGTCAATCACCACCAGCACCACATATTGGGGATTGTCGATCGGAAAGGCGGAGAGAAAGGCGTTGAACCGCACCGATGAATCATAACGTCCATTGACCACTTTCTCCGCCGTGCCGGTCTTGCCGCCGACACGAAAGCCCTCCACCTCGGCGCGCCGGCCGGAGCCCTTGGCGACATTCATCTGCATCAGGTCGCGCATGCTCTTGCTGGTCGACGGCTGGATCACCTGCACCGCCACCTGATCGGCCTGCTCGACGGTTCGCGGCAGGAAGGTTGGCTCGATCAGCTTGCCGCCATTCATCAGGGCTGCGGCCGCCACGGCGGTTTGCAGCGGCGTGGTGGAAACGCCATGACCGAAGGAAATCGTGATCGAGCTGATCTTCTTCCACACCGGCGGCTGGTTGGGCGTGGCCACCTCGGGCAGTTCGGTCTGCATTCGCGTGAGCAGCCCCAACCGGGTGAGAAACTCCTTGTGTCCCTCGATGCCGACGAGGTCGGCCATCTTGGCTGTGCCGATGTTGGAGGAGTAGATGAAGATCTCGGGAACGGTGAGAATCCGGTTCTTGCCGTGGAAATCCCTGATGGTGTAGCCGCCGATGCGAATGGATCCGCGCGCATCGAACGAATCATTGATGCTGACCTTGCCCGAATCCAGCGCCATCGCCGTGGTGAAGGCCTTGAAGGTGGACCCCATTTCATAGGTGCCCGCCGACATCCGGTTGAGCCGGTCCTTCTGCAGCGCCTCGACCGGATTGTTGGGATCGTAGTCGGGCAGCGACGACATGCCGACGACTTCGCCGGTGTGGACATTGAGCACGACGCCGGCGGCCGCGATCGCCTTGAAGCGATCCATGGCGGCGGCGAGTTCGTCGCGCAGCACATGCTGGACCCTGAGATCGAGCGACAGCTGAACCGGTTTCATGTCCTCGTTGACGGTCATGCCCGCGGCGGCGAGGTCTCCCAGCCCCTGTCCGTCGACATATTTCTCCATCCCGGCAATGCCGCGGTTGTCGATATTGACATGTCCGACGACATGCGAGGCAGTCGGGCCGCCGGGATAGAACCGCCTTGTTTCCGGCCGAAAACCGATCCCGGGGATGCCCAATGACAGGATCTGGCTTTGCTGCTTGGGCGTGAGCTGGCGCCTCAGCCACTGGAACCTGGAGTTTGACGACAATTTGCGGTGGATACCGCGCATGTCGAGATCGGGAAGAACGGTGGCAAGCAGTTCGATCGCCTCGTCCGGATCGATGATCTTGTTGGGCTCGGCGAACAGCGATACCGTGCGGATATCGGTCGCCAGGACCTCGCCATTGCGGTCGACGAGATCGGGGCGCGAGACCAGCAGCTGGTCGGGGCGCTGGATCGACGACACGGTTTCGGGCGAGCGCAAGCCGTAATCCACAAGCCGCGCGCCGATTGCGCCGTAGAACACCCCGAAACAGGCAATGGCAATGATCATCCGGTTCTTCGCCTGGGCGCCCTGCGCCTTGCGCACGCCCTCGAATTCAAGCGGGGTGCGGCCCGTTTCAGCGACGGCCGTCGTGGCAGGCCTGGTGCCTGATATCAGCGTTCTCAAGCCCTTCATGGTTTCACCGATCCCGTTGTCAGATCCGCATCCGCGCCGGTCTCCGCCACCAGCGGCTCGAAATCGCTTGCCCGGCCCGGCAATTCATCGGGCTCGGCCATTTGCGTGGGCTCGATCGGTTTCAGGCCGAGCTCCGCCTCAAAGGCGGTGGACAGCCGCTGCAGCCGCGAGGGCTGGTTGAGAAGGCTCCAGTCGGCCTCCAGAAGGTCGATGGTTTCTTCCTGCAGGTTGATCTGGGCCTGCAGCTTGCGGACTTCCTCGAGCTTGCCCTCGGCTGCATGCTTGATCTGATAGGTGACGGTGGCTGCCGCGATCATCGCGCCGACCAGCACCAGGTCGAGAGTTCGCATCATGGCTTAGCCTCCTAGCGCCGCAAGCGCGGCGAGATTGGGGACGGGAAGGATGTCGTCGCTGGCTTTGCCGGCGGGCGCATCGGTGCGCAGGCCCGCCCTGAGCTTGGCCGAGCGCGCCCGCGGGTTGGCCGCGCATTCGGCCTCGCCCGCCGTCACCGGCTGCTTGCCGATCAGGGTGAATGTGGACTGGCGCTCGGCCACCATCGGCAGATGCCGCGAGCCCGAAGCCTTGCCGGCGCGGTCCTGGAAGAAGCGCTTGACGATCCGGTCTTCGAGCGAATGAAAGCTCACCACCACCAGCCGTCCGCCGGGCTTGAGCGCCCGCTCGGCAGCAAACAGCGTGCGCGCCAGTTCGCCGAGCTCGTCATTGACATAGGTCCTGAGCGCCTGGAACACCCGTGTCGCCGGATGGATCTTGTCCTGCGGCCGCCGCGGCGAGACCTTCTCGATCAGCCCGGCCAGTTGCCGGGTGGTGGCGAACGGCGCCTTCTGGCGTTCGGAATCGATGGCGCGAGCGATGCGGCCGGCATGGCGTTCCTCGCCGAGAATGCCGAAGATCCGGGTCATGTCGGAAGGCTTGGCGCGGTTGACCACATCGGCGGCGCTGACGCCCGATTGCGCCATGCGCATGTCGAGGGGGCCATCGCGCATGAAGGAGAAGCCGCGCTCGGCCTCGTCGATCTGCATCGAGGAGACGCCGATGTCGAGCACCACGCCATCAAGGCTGTTCTCCTCGACATGGTCGAGCAGTTCGGAAAATTTCGCATGAATGAGCTTGAGCCGGCCGGTCGAGGCTTCAACCATGGCAGCGCCTGCAGCAATCGCGTCGGGATCGCGGTCGAATGCGACCACGTCGGCCCCGGCATCGAGAATGGCGGCCGTATAGCCGCCGGCGCCAAACGTGCCGTCGACGATGGTCTCCCCGGCCTTTGGCGCAAGCGCGGCCATGACCTCGTGGAGAAGAACCGGAATGTGGCGGACAGGTCCGCCTTGGGCGTCAGATTCACCATCGCCCATGTCCGCCGCCATTCCGTTTCTCCATCCGTTGCGAACGGTCAGGAGCTGGCCGTCCGTTCTTTCCGGGCCCGTGACTGCATTTCCTCGAATGCCGCCGGTTCCCAGAGTTGAAAATGATCCCCCCGCCCCGCGAACGTCACCCTGTCGGTGATGCCCGTGAAATCGCGGATGAAATCCGTCACCAGAAGCCGACCCTCGCCGTCGAGCCTCATGAACACCCCGCCGCCATGAATGAGCAGCGACATCTTGTTGGCTTCCGCCGAGAACGGATCCTGCGATCCGATCATCCGCTCGAAGCGGTCGAGCACATCCGGCCCGGCCATCGAGACCGCCGGAAACACGAAATCCTGCCAGGCATAGAGC
>NZ_JACIYP010000007.1 GCF_014359905.1 Hoeflea sp.
ACCGGACACACAACAGCGCCCGCATCGATGAACCGCAACCCCCTGCGGATCTGGGTCATGTCAGCAAGCGGCGGCAGGAACCATCCGCCGTTCAGGGCGGAGGCGTCAGTGGGGTGATCAAGACCGGGCGGCAACTCAGATATCCGCATGCCATCCATCAGGAAACGGGTGAGCGTTTCAGCCTGCTGCTCGCTCATCCATTCCATGATCCGGCTGGCGCGGCGCCGATCTTCCTCGTATTCGCCGACCCGCCGTTCGACAATCCAGTCGCGCGCATCGGCAAATCCCAGAGCCGAGCAAAGAGCAGCATCCAGATGCCTGACAACAACGCCCGCGCGCTCCAACTCAGCCACGAAACGCCCGTGCTGCAACACCGCCTGGCTCGCATTGCCCCCGCTTGCGGCTTTCGTCCTCGGGGCGCACACCGGCCCCTGAACCAGGACATCGCGAAGACGTGCGACATCATCAATGACAGAAATTATCGCGCCGTCGCGGGCCATTCCATGCCAACTCCAAGGCAACCCTCAAGAATATTGGCAATCACGTTCCACCCAAATCGACTCGGGCACATTGATGCTTGTCAAGAACCGCCATTGCGGCGCCGAAGCGGCTCCATTGGCCAGGCCCGAATCGCTGCCATCATGCCGTCGCGATCCTGTCGAGGTCGGCGCGGGTTTCGCCGGAATGGCGGATCAGCTCGGCCGCATTGAGCAGTTCGAAATGCTTGGCGTTGATATTGCGGATGACTTTGGCTCGCGCCAGCGTCTGGATATTGCGGCTCAAGGTTTCCGGCGTCGTTCCCAGATAATCGGCGATATCGCGGCGGCTGAGCGGAATGTGGACGATGTGAGAGTCCCGCGCGCTTCCCTTGTATTGCTGGTTCACCGTCCGTTTGGAGAACACGTAAAGCAGGGTAGCAAGTCGCTGCATGGTGGAATGGCCGTTGGTAATCGCCGCCCATTCCCGCACCGCATCAAGTTCATCGAGCTTGGCTTTGAACATTTCATGCTCGATGGCCGGACGCTCGATGAGAAAGCGCTCGAACTGAGGCTTGCTCATCACGCACAGCGTGACATCCGTCGCCGCTTCGTAGGAGAACCGCGATTCTTCCGCAAACAATCGTCCGAAGAAGTCTGACGGGAACAACAGCCCGACGATGTGATCATTCCCATTGACCGAAGCCACGGACAATTTGACCACGCCGTCGACAACATTTCCGACAATGTCGCAATGTTCGCCTTGCGCCTGGATCACACTTCCGCTCGGATAGGTGCGCTGATGGGAGATGCGGTTGAGATGCGCGAGGTCTTCTGCAGAGCCGATGCTGCAGAGGGAACGATTGTAAATGATACAATTGCCGCATTTGCCGCACGGGCAGGAGCTTTCTGCCGCAATGTTCACTTGCTACCTCCCCCGAGACCGCTGCGCTTCAAGCGCGAGAGCCAAAGTTGGACAAACAAGACAACACAAGCCCCGGCCAAGCGTCAAGTTGCGATCAGCTGTTCGGGCGCGGATAATTGACAATACCGGCGCGCTTTTCGCAGGGGGCTGGCCAGGCCCCGGGCCAGGCTTGCCTCAAACAGGCTCCTTGAGAGCTGCGATCACCTTGGGCAGTTCCATCAGGTTCGAGATCACCCGGTCGGCGCCCAGTTCATCGGCCGGGACATTGGTATACCCCCCGCGCACCGCGACGCTCGTCATGCGGGCAGCCTTCGCTGCATCGATGTCGGCGGGACTGTCGCCCACCATGAGCGCTGCGGCGGCGGTCAGTCCAACGCTTTTCAGCGCATGCTCGAGCATGTCCGGCGCCGGTTTGCGGGAAGGTCCGCTATCGCCGCCGACCACCACGGCGACATGGGCGTCGAGCCCGAAATGCGCGAGAATCTCGCGGGTGAAGGCTTCCGGCTTGTTGGTCACGACCCCGATCTTCATGCCCGCCGCAGCATAGGCCACCACCATTTCCATGGCGCCGGGCATCAGCACCGTGTGCCGGGTCAAATGCTTGCCATAGATGCCCATCATCCGGTCTGTCGTCTCGTCGAGCGCCACCCCTTCCACCGGCTTGCCCGATGAGCCAAAGGCGCGTTCGACGAGTTTACGCACGCCGTTGCCGATCATGCCGCGCACCGCATCCACGGATTGGTGAGGAAGACCGTCCTGAGAGAGCAGTTCATTGACTGCGGCGGCGATGTCCGGGGCTGAATCGACCAGCGTGCCATCCAGATCGAACAGGATGGCCTGGGGCCATCCGGGGCGGACGTCGTCCTTGTCAGCGCTTCCCGTCACGCCATATCCCTCCATTTGATGGAGCATCCCATGGATGCCGTCTGCTCTTCCGGCCCCTTGCCGGTCTCCCTCACCTGCCGCATCGCCTCATAGAGGTCGCGCCGCAGGCCCTGAGGCCCTGTTTGCTTGCGCGAGGCATCAAGCCGTCCGCGATACTGCAATTCCATCGCCCCGTTGAAGCCGAAGAAATCCGGCGTGCACACCGCGCCCCAATCACGCGCCACCGATTGGTCCTCGTCATAAAGATAGGGGAAGGGAAACCCGTGCTTCGCTGCGAAGAGCTTCATGTTCTCAAAGGAATCCGCGGGATAGGCCGCAGCGTCATTCGATGAAATCGCCACGAAACCGACGCCGATCTCCTTGAGGTCTCGGGCATCGCTCACAATGCGGTCGATCACGGCGATGACATAGGGGCAATGGTTGCAAATGAACGCCACGACCAGGCCGTTCTCGCCGGCCTGGTCGAGAATGCTGCGGGTTTCGCCGTCGACGCCGATCAATCGGGCATCCGTGGGCTTCCATCCGAAATCACACAGCGGGGCAATGGCCGCCATCTCTCATCTCCTCGGTCAGCGCCTTCACATCGATCAGCGCATGGCGCCATCGGACGCCGCGCGAATGGCCTCTATATTGGCCCGATAAGCTTCCTGTGTACCCCCCTTGAACACGGCCGAACCGGCAACCAGCACGTTGGCGCCGGCCGCAGCAACCAGCGGCGCGGTTTGAGGCGTCACGCCGCCATCGATCTCGATGTCGATCGGCCGGTCGCCGATCATGCTTTTTATACGCGCCACCTTGTCGACCACCGCCGGAATGAAGGTCTGGCCGCCGAACCCCGGATTGACCGTCATCAAGAGGATCAGGTCGACCCGGTCGAGCACATAGTCGAGCACGCTTTCCGGCGTCGACGGGTTGAGCGACACGCCGGCCTTCTTGCCGAGATCGCGGATCGCCTGCAGCGAGCGGTCAAGATGCCGGGTGGCTTCGGCATGCACCGTGATGATGTCGCAGCCCGCATCGGCGAAGGCCGCCAAAAACGGATCGCACGGTTCGATCATCAGATGGCAGTCGAAGATCTTGTCGGTGCGGTTGCGCACCGCCTTGATGATCGGTGGGCCAAAGGTGATGTTGGGCACGTAGTGCCCGTCCATCACGTCGAGATGGATCCAGTCGGCGCCAGCGGAGACCACGGCCTCGATCTCCTCGCCAAGCCGGGAGAAATCCGCCGACAGCACTGATGGCGCAATAATGGTTTTGCTCATGTCCCGATCTCCCGCGCGCTGTCTGGCACGCCCATGGTGAACACCCGGCTTGTCTTCAGGTCCTCGGCGGTGATCGTCGACAGGTCCGCCGCCGTCACCGGTCCGGTGGAGGTGGAGAACAGCCGGTTGGCCTGCCTCAGCCTTGCCCGGTCGAGCGCATTGCGGATCGAGCGCGCATTGGCGAAATGCGGTTGCTGCCGCCTCAACTCGATATATTTCTGCATCATCGCATGCGCTTCATCGTCGAATGTGTAGTTTTGCTGCGTGAGCATGCCGTCGGCGATCTGCATCAGCTCGCTCTCGCTGTAGTCCGGGAACTCGATGTGATGGGCGATGCGCGAGCGGAAGCCCGGATTGCTCTCGAAGAACTTGTCCATCCGGTCGGCATAGCCCGCCAGGATCACCACCAGGTCCTCGCGGTTGTTCTCCATCACCTGCAGCAGGATCTCGATGGCTTCCTGGCCGTAGTCGCGCTCGTTGTCGGGCCGGTAGAGATAATAGGCCTCGTCGATGAACAGCACGCCGCCCATCGCCTTCTTGAGGATTTCCTTGGTCTTGGGCGCGGTGTGGCCGATATACTGGCCGACGAGATCGTCGCGCGTCACCGACACCAGATGGCCTTTGCGGACATAGCCGAGCCGGTGCAGGATATTGGCCATCCGCATCGCCACGGTGGTCTTGCCGGTGCCGGGGTTGCCGGCAAAATTCATGTGCAACGTTGGTGTTTCGTGGCTCAGCCCCATCGCCTTGCGCGCGCGCTCGACAATCAGCATCGCCGCGATTTCGCGGAGCCGCAGCTTGACCGGCTTGAGTCCGATCAGTTCGCGGTCGAGTTCCGCCAGCACCTCGGCGACGCCCGATTTCCTGTACTCCTCGCGCAAATCGATGGCGGTCGGCAAGACCTCCGGTGCATCGGGGACGATCGGGTCTGCGGTAGCGGCCATGGGATTCCTCCGTCAGGGATTGCCGCCCGTCCGGCGATGCGGGCGGGCGGTCATGTTCAGGCGTCCGCTCAGATCACCGGCTGGTCGAGACCCAGGAATAGGACTGGCTGCGCGCGCGCACATCGGTGCGGGTCATCTGCAGTCTGGGCTCTTCCTTGGGCCGGTTGACGATGAAGCTCATCATCACCGTTTCAAACCCACGCGAGGAATCGAACGCATTGATCCGGATGTAGCTGTCGCCATGGGCCTTGCGGCAATCGTCGAGCTCCATCATCGCGCCCTTGGAATCCTTCAGATCGAACATCGGGTGGCCCCACATGTCCCAATAGATGTTCCGGGGATGGGGGTCGTCGGTGTATTCGATGCCGACGGCCCAGCCGCGGCCCAGGCAATATTCGATCTGGGCGGAAATCTGTTCGTCTGTCAGGTCAGGCAAAAACGAAAAACAGCCTTGGGTGATACGCATTGTGTGGTCTCCTCAATCTCGCTCACATGGAGACCGACGGCGTCGGCGCGAAGTCCGAGGTGTCGGTCGAGGTGTAGTTGAAGGTGATGTTTCCCCAGGTCTCGAGCGCGGCTTCGAGCGGCTTGCACCACCTGGCTGCGGCACGCAGGATTTCGGGACCTTCATTGGCGATGTCGCGGCCTTCGTTGCGGGCCAGCACCATGGCTTCGAGCGCAACCCGGTTGGCCGTGGCCCCCGCCTGGATGCCCATCGGATGGCCGATGGTGCCACCGCCGAACTGCAGCACCACGTCGTCGCCGAACAGGTCGAGCAGCTGGTGCATCTGGCCGGCGTGAATGCCGCCCGAAGCCACCGGCATGACCTTCTTGATATCGGCCCAGTCCTGGTCGAAGAAGATACCTCGCTGCAGGTCGACCTTGTTGTGGGTCTCGCGGCAGACATTGTAATAGCCCTGCACGGTGAGCGGATCGCCCTCCAGCTTGCCCACGGCGGTGCCGCAGTGCAGATGGTCGACGCCGGCGAGCCGCAGCCATTTGGCGATGACGCGGAACGAGATGCCGTGGTTCTTCTGGCGCGTGTAGGTGCCGTGGCCGGCGCGGTGCATGTGCAGGATCATGTCGTTCTGCCGGCACCATTCCGAAATCGACTGAATCGCGGTCCAGCCTATGATGAGATCCACCATGACGATCACCGAGCCCAGTTCCTTGGCAAATTCGGCGCGGCGGTACATCTCTTCCATCGTGCCGGCGGTGATGTTGAGATAGTGGCCCTTGATCTCGCCGGTCTCGGCGGTCGCCTTGTTGACCGCCTCCATGCAGTAGAGGAACCGGTCGCGCCAGTGCATGAAGGGCTGCGAGTTGATGTTCTCGTCGTCCTTCATGAAATCGAGCCCGCCCTTGAGGCCCTCATAGACCACGCGACCGTAGTTCTTGCCGCTGAGGCCGAGCTTGGGCTTGGTGGTGGCGCCGAGCAGCGGCTTGCCGAACTTGTCGAGCCGCTCGCGTTCGACGACGATGCCCGTGGGCGGCCCCTTGAAGGTCTTGCAGTAGGCCACAGGAAACCGCATGTCCTCGAGCCGCGCCGCCTTGAGCGGCTTGAACGAGAACACGTTGCCGATGATCGAGGCGGTCAGGTTGGCGATCGAGCCTTCCTCGAACAGGATCAGGTCATAGGCGACATAGCAGAAATACTGGCCTTCCTGACCCGGCACCGGGTCGACCCGATAGGCCTTGGCGCGGTACTGGTCGCAGGCGGTCAGCCTGTCGGTCCAGACCACGGTCCAGGTCGCCGTCGAGCTTTCGCCGGCCACGGCGGCCGCCGCCTCGATGGGGTCGACGCCCTCCTGCGGCGTGATCCTGAACAGTGCGATCAGGTCGGTGTCCTTGGGCTCGTAGTCGCCGTCCCAATAGCCCATCTGGGCGTATTTGAGCACGCCGGCCTTGTAGCGCTCCTTGCCCTTGATCTCGGTTTTTGCGTCCGTATTCATGGCGTTGACCTTTCTTTTTGAATCTCTGTGTCAGGCAGCCTTGGCTGTTGAGGTTTGCGGATCGAGCGCGCCGCTCGCGTAGCGTGCCGCCATGTCGTCCATGGCGATCACCTTGATCTTGGAAGCCTGTCCGGCTGTTCCGAAGGCCTCGAAGCGGGCGCGGCACAGATCCCGCATCGCGTCCATCGCAGGCTTCAGGAATTTGCGCGGATCGAATTCGCCGGCCTTGCTTGTGGCGATCTTGCGGAACTGGCCGGTCATCGCCATCCGGCAATCGGTGTCGATGTTGACCTTGCGCACGCCGTGGCGGATGCCGCGGACGATCTCCTCAACCGGCACGCCGAAGGTTTGCGGCATCTCGCCGCCGAACTCGTTGATGATGTCTTGCAGTTCCTGCGGCACCGACGACGAGCCGTGCATGACCAGGTGCGTGTTGGGGATCTTGCGGTGGATCGCCTCGATCACGCCCATCGCGAGAATGTCACCATCGGGCTTGCGCGAGAACTTGTAGGCGCCGTGCGACGTGCCGCAGGCGATCGCCAGCGCGTCGACCTTGGTACGAAGCACGAAATCGAGCGCCTGGTCGGGATCGGTCAGCAGCTGGTCATGCGAAAGTTTTCCCTCCGCACCCGAGCCGTCCTCGGCCTCCGCCTCGCCGGTCTCGAGCGAGCCCAGCACGCCGAGTTCGCCTTCGACCGAGGCCCCGACCCAATGCGCCATCCGCGCCACGCGCTCGGTGATCGTCACGTTGTAATCTTAGGACGCCGGTGTCTTCATGTCGGCTTCGAGCGAACCGTCCATCATCACCGAGGTGAAGCCATGGCGGATCGCGGTCATGCAGGTGGCTTCGTTGTTGCCATGGTCCTGATGCATGCAAATCGGATTGTCCGGATACATCTCCGTGAGCGCGTCGATCATCTTCGACAGCATGATGTCGCCGGCATAGGAGCGCGCGCCGCGCGAGGCCTGGATGATCACCGGCGCGTGGCACTGCTTGGCGGCCTCCATGATGGCGAGCCCCTGCTCCATGTTGTTGATGTTGAAAGCCGGCACGCCATAGCCGTGTTCGGCGGCGTGATCGAGAAGCTGTCTGAGTGTGATGCGGGCCATGGGAATCTCCTGTCAGGCTGAAGGCGCTAGATCGTTTGCGGGTTCGGGCAGCAGTTTGGCGAGTTCCCGGATCCAGACGGCGGCTGGCTCGGGCATCCCGCCCGGGACGGAAAAGAAGTCGCCCAGCACGCTCAACCTGATGGCGAAGGTTCGCGAGTGACGCTGCGCTTCGGGATGGAACCGGACGTTTTCCAGCAGCGCGATCGCGCCGGCGGGCATTGCCGCAATGCCTGCCTCGGCGACCGGCCCGACGCAATCGCCGACGAAATGCACCGGCAATCCGGTCAACGCTGTAAGCGGTTGCACCAGGTGACGCAACGACATCACCGGGTTCACGTCCCCGGCAGGATTGTCGTGTCCGGCAACCACCGCAACCACCGCGCCGCGATCGGCAAGCTGTTTGAGATGGGCGGCGAAGGTCTCGGTCCAGCCACGGCTGAGGTCGGAGCGGACCAGCACGGTCCGCCCTTCGAGGTCGCGGGCGCCGCTCACGATCCTGCCCTCCCCGCGAGCGTGACCGCCAGGCCCGCGACATGGTCGGCGGTGATGGTAAAGTGCTCATAGAGTTCGGGCGCCGGGGCGGACGCGCCAAAGCCTTCCATGCCGACAAAGGCACCAGTCTCTCCGATCCAGCGGTCCCATCCCATACGGGCGGCGGCCTCGATGGCGATCCGCGGGGCCGTGCCGAGCACGTCCTTCCGGTAAGCCTGATCCTGTGCCTCGAATTTCTCCCAGCACGGCATCGAGACGACCGCAGCGCTCAGCCCGTGCTGGTCCATGAGAATCCGGGCCGCCTCTCGGGCGATTTCGACTTCCGATCCGGTCGCAAGCAAGGTCACATCACGCCCGCCATCGGGGGCATGCAGGACATAGGCGCCGCGCGCCGAAAGGTTCTCGGCGGATCCGGTTTCGCGCAGCATCGGCAGGCCCTGGCGCGACAAGGCCAGCACGCTCGGAGTCGAGCGGTCGCGAAGCGCCAGTTCCCAGCATTCCGCCGTCTCGATGATGTCGGCAGGCCGGTAGACATTGAGGTTCGGCGTGGCGCGGAGCATGGCCAGGTGCTCGACCGGCTGATGCGTCGGGCCGTCTTCGCCAAGCCCGATGGAATCATGGGTGAGCACATAGACCACGCCCTGCTCCATCAGGGCCGACAGCCGGATGCCGCCGCGGGCATAGTCGGAAAATACCAGGAATGTGCCGCCATAGGGAATGAAGCCGCCATGCAGCGACAGACCGTTCATCACCGCGGCCATGGCGTGCTCGCGGATTCCGTAGTGCACATAGCGGCCCTTGAACCGCTTCGGCGCGATCGACTCGGTCTGCGAGGTCTGGGTCAGGTTCGACCCGGTCAGATCGGCCGAGCCGCCGATGGTAAGCGTGGTTGCCTCGTTGATCACTTCGAGCGCCATCTGAGAGGCCTGGCGGGTTGCAACCTTGGTGGCCTTCTCGAGATGCTCCTTGCGGAACGCCGCGAGCTTGCGGAACACCGCATCGGGCAGCTCGCCCGACAGGGTACGGTCGAAGGCAGTCCCGTTGCGGGCCGCCGCATGGCGCTCCTGCCACTCTGCCCGCGCCGCCGCGCCCCGAGCCGCCACCGCCTCCCATGCCGATTTGATTTCTGCGGGAATGACGAAGGCTTCATATGGCCAGGCAAGCTCGATCCGGGCGCGGGCAATCTCGTCCTTGCCGAGCGGCGCGCCGTGGGTCTTGTGCGACCCCTGCATCGTCGGCGCACCTTTGCCAATGATGGTGCGGCAGGCGATCAGCGACGGCTTGGAGCTGTTGCGCGCCTTGGCAATGGCCGCGACAATGGCGTCCTGGTCATGACCGTCGATGCTTTGCACATCCCAGCCCGCAGCCTTGAATCGCATCGGCTGGTTCATCGACGTGGACAGCGACGTGGCGCCGTCGATGGAGATCTCGTTGTCGTCCCACAGCACGATCAGCTTCCTGAGCTTCAGATGCCCGGCAAGATCGATCGCCTCGTGGCTGATGCCTTCCTGCAGGCAGCCGTCGCCGGCCATCACATAGGTGTAGTGGTCGACGAGCTTCCGGCCGAACCGCGCGGCCATCATTTCCTCGGCCAACGCCATGCCGACGGCGGTGGTGATGCCCTGCCCCAGCGGACCGGTGGTGGTTTCGACGCCGAGCGTGTGGCTGTATTCGGGATGACCCGGCGTTTTCGATCCCAGCTGCCGGAAATTCCTCAGCTGATCGATTGTCATGTCGGAATAGCCGACAAGGTGATGCAGAGCGTAGATCAGCATCGAGCCGTGACCGGCGGACAGCACGAAGCGGTCCCGGTCGGGCCAATCGGGCATCGACGGGTCGATATGGATGAAGCGGTTGAACAGCACGGTGGCGACATCGGCCATGCCCATCGGCATGCCGGGATGACCCGAATTGGCGGCCTGCACGGCATCCATCGCGAGGAACCGGACGGCGTTGGCCATGTCCCGTTCGCTGGCCGCATCCGAGGCGGCGATGGCTTGAGATACGTTCATGATGGCCTCCTCAGGACATGCGGCGCTTGCGCTCGACCAGCTTGTTGATCAGCGGCGTGAAAATGAGCTGCATGGCGAGATCGAGCTTGTCGCCCGGCACAACGATGGAATTGGCGCGCGACATGTAGCTGTTGGACATCATCGACAGCAGATAGGGAAAATCGATGCCGCGCGGATTGGCGAAGCGGATCACCAGGATCGATTCCGCCGGCGTCGGGATCCATCGCGCCACAAACGGGTTGGATGTGTCGACGATCGGGACCCGCTGGAAATTGATGTCGGTCAGCGAAAACTGCGGGCAGATATAGTGCACATAGTCGGGCATCCGGCGCAGGATCGTGTCGGTGACCGCTTCGGTGGAGTAACCGCGCGCGGCCTTGTCGCGATGGATCTTCTGGATCCATTCGAGATTGATGACCGGCACGACGCCGATCTTCAGGTCGCAGTGCTTGGCCAGGTTGACCTCGTCGGTGACGACGCAGCCGTGCAGGCCTTCATAGAACAATACGTCGGTGCCGCCGAATTCCTCCCACTCGGTGAAGGTGCCGGGCTCGGCGCCATAGCACGCGGCTTCGTCCGCATCGTGGATGTAGTGGCGGGTCCGGCCCTTGCCGCGCCGGCCATAGTCCTCGAACACGCTCTCAAGGATCTTGAGTTCGTTGGCCTCCGAGTTGAAGTGGGTGAAGTCGCGACCGAGCGCCTTCTCCTCGGCGATCTTCTGCTTCATCGTCTCACGGTCGAAACGGTGAAACGCATCGCCCTCGATAAAGGAGGCCGAGACCCCCTCACGGGCAAAGATCTTCTTGAATGTCTGCTCGACGGTCGTGGTGCCCGCGCCCGAAGAGCCTGTGATGGAGATGATGGGATACTTGGCTGACATAATGGCTTAAACCCTGAAAAGACCGCGGTTTCCGAACAAGGGGGAGCGTTCGCTGATCATCTCGGGATCGACATGATAGCGGGCGACCCGCTCGACTTTTGATTTTGAGCCGAAGATCAGCGGAACGCGCTGGTGCAGGCTGGCCGGCTTGATTTCGAGGATCCGGTTGACGGAATCGGTGGCGGCGCCATCTGCCTGTTCGACCAGAAACGCGATCGGGTTGGCCTCGTAGACCAGCCGGATGCGTCCCGACCCGTAACCCTTGCGCTTGTCGGCGGGATAGAGGAACACGCCGCCGCGAATGAGAATGCGGTAGCAATCGGCCACCAGCGACGCAATCCAGCGCATGTTGAAGTCCTTTTCGCGCGGGCCCTCGCTGCCTGCGAAACAATCATCGATATAAAGCCGGACCGGCTCTTCCCAGTGGCGGTAGTTCGACACATTGATGGCGAACTCGGAGGCGTGCTTGGGGATGGACACTGAATCATAGGCTTCGATGAAGTCGCCATATTTGCTCGAATGGATGAAGATCCGCGTTCCCGTGCCAACCGTCAGCACCAGCGCCAGTTGCGGCCCGTAGATGAAGAAGCCGGCGGCAAGCTGGGCGGTACCCGGCTGCATGAACGACTGCTCCGGATCTGATTTCGGGTCGCCGGTCACCGGCAGGATGGAAAAGATGGTTCCGATCGAGACATTGGTTTCAATGTTGGAGGAGCCGTCGAGCGGATCGATGGCCAGCGCCAGCGGCTTCAACGGATCGATCAGGATTGCGCCGGTATTCTCCTCCGATCCGTAGAGTGCCACCGGCACCTGGCGGATTGCCTCGAGGAAAATGCCGTCGGCCACCACATCCAAATCTTTCTGAATGTCGCCATCGGTGTTTTCACTGCCGCGCGAGGTGGCGAAACCGGCATTGAGCGCGCCCTGGGTCGTAAGTTTGCGGACCTCCAGGGCAGCCTGCGCCAGCGCACCGATGGTCGCGGCGATGGCTTCACAGTGCGGTTTCTGGGTGAACGATCCAGAGCGTAGAAAGGCGAGAAGCGATTGACCAGACATTGTCGAAGTCCTCCAATGCGACAATGAATAAATGAAATGCTATGTTTGTAAATTTTAACTTATTGACTTCTTGAGTAAGATTTATTTACATATGGAATGTTCAACATTTCGCTGCGTCAGATGCGCACACTCCTCGCCATCCAGAAGCACGGCAAGATTTCCGCCGCGGCCAGGGCGCTCGGATTGACCTCGCCTGCGGTCACCCTGCAGGTGCAGCAATTGGAGCAGGAACTCGGCTGCCAGCTGTTCTTGCGGACGAAGACGGGCGCGCAGCCGACGGAAATCGGCGAAATCGCCATTCAAAGCGCCCACAGGCTGATCCACGAACTCACCTCCTTCGAGGAGATCGTCCAGGCCCACAAGGGCGTGGCCGCCGGCACCATCAGGCTCGGCGTGGTGTCGACCGGCAAGTATTTCGCCCCGCGCGTTATTGCCGCATTCACCGCCATGCATCCCGGCATCTCGATGACGCTGGTCGCTGCCAACAGGGCCGATATCATCCAGAAGCTGCATGATCATGACATCGATGTCGCGCTGATGGGCCGCCCGCCGACCACCTTCAAGGTTCAAGCCACCCTGTTTGGCGATCACCCGCTGGTCTTCATCGCCAGTCCGGAGCACCCGCTGGCGGGCAAGCTCGACATCAGCAGGGAAGAGCTGGCCGAGCAGAAATTCATTGTCCGCGAGCGGGGCTCGGGCACGAGGTCGTCCTACGAGTTCTTCATGTCGGACACGCTGGGCGGCCTGCGCACCGCGCCGACGGAAATGGATTCCAACGAAACCATCAAGCAGGCCGTCATCGCCGGTCTGGGCATCGCCTTCATCTCCGGACACACCATCGAGCAGGAATGCCTGAGCGGCAAGATCGTCATTCTCGACGTGGTGGAGACCCCGATCCGGCGGCAATGGTTTTCCATCCGGCACGCGAGCCGCACCTCCACGCCGGCCTTGCAGGCGCTTGACGACTTCCTCAGGCTGCGCGGGCCGAGCCTCCTGCCGGTCCTGTCCAAGCCCTATCCGGCCGCGCCGTCCCAATCTGCGAACATGCCTCTCGCGTCCTATCCGGATTAACCGATTGTCTCGGCGCGCCCCGCCTGACGGCCCGAGAAGATGCAACCGCCAAGGAAGCTGCCTTCAAGCGCGTTGTAGCCGTGATAGCCGCCGCCGCCAAAACCGCTGACTTCACCCGCGGCAAACAGCCCCTCTATCCTTTCGCCCTGCGCAGTGAGCACCTGGCCGCTGAGATCGGTCTCCAGACCGCCCAGTGTCTTGCGCGTGATGATGTGCAGCTTGACCGCAATGAGCGGCCCGTTTGCGGGATCTAGAATGCGATGCGGCCTGGCCGTGCGCATCAGCCGGTCGCCGCGATAGTTCCGTGCCGCATGCACTGCCATCAATTGCGCGTCCTTGACGAACGGATTGGCGATCTGGCCGTCGCGCGCAACGATCTGCGCCCTCAGCTTTTCGAGATCTATC
Organism: Hoeflea sp.; assembly: GCF_014359905.1. Taxonomy (GTDB): domain Bacteria; phylum Pseudomonadota; class Alphaproteobacteria; order Rhizobiales; family Rhizobiaceae; genus Hoeflea. The sequence continues at coordinate 13,471 of NZ_JACIYP010000007.1, forward strand.
AGCCCGCCCTTCTTGTTCATGCCGTCGACCAGCTCTTCCAGGCTGGTGGCGACGATGAAATCCTCACCATGCCGCTTGAACGCCTCGACAGCTGGCGTCGCCTGTTTGTTGAGAAGCCGCTGCCGGATCACCTTGAGCCAGCTCCTGGAGGCAAAATCGGGATTTTGCTCAGACCCTGAAAGCGCCACCTCCTTCTTGAGGATTTTCTGCGTCATCACGAACCAGGAAAAGTCGTGCCCGGTGGCAAGGATCTGCTTGAGCGTCGACAGCGTGTCAAAGCCGGGCATGCAGGGCGGCCTGAGCCGGTTGCCTTCGGCGTCAAACCACATCGCGGACGGTCCCGGCAGGATGCGGATGCCGTGATTGGGCCAGATCGGGTCCCAGTTCTTGACGCCCTCGGTGTAATGCCACATCCGGTCTTCATTGATCACCCGGCCGCCGGCGGCTTGCGTGATCGCCATCATCCTTCCATCGACGTGGGCCGGAACCCCGGCGATCATGTCTTGCGGCGGCTCGCCCAACCGGTCGCGCGGCCAGACCTTGCGCACCAGATCGAAATTGCCGCCGATGCCGCCGGAGGTCACCAGAACGCTCGCAACGCGCAGTTCAAAGTCGGCCTTGATCTCGCGGCTCGTCGATTGCCCGCGTTCCTTGACGTCATCGATCAGGATCTCCCCTGAAACCCCTTTGACCGCGTTGTTTTCCGTGATGATATGCGAGCAGCGATGCCGAAATCTCAATTCGACCCGTCCGGCCTCGGCATGGGCGCGGACGCGGGCAATGAACGGCGCGATGGTGCCCGGACCGACGCCCCATGTGAGATGAAACCGCGGTACCGAATTGCCGTGCCCATCCGCGAACGAACCGCCGCGTTCTGCCCAGCCGACAACCGGAAACCAGCGCATGCCCATCCGATGCAGCCAGGGCCGCATCTCGCCTGCGGCAAAATCGACATAGGCTTCGGCCCATTTCCGCGGCCAGTAATCTTCCTCGCGATCAAACTGGGCCGAGCCCATCCAGTCGCTCAGGGCTAGCTCGCGGCTATCCTTGATGCCCATCCGTCGCTGTTCAGGCGAGTCGACCAGAAACAGCCCGCCGAGCGACCAGAAGGCCTGCCCGCCAAGAAAATTGGCGGGCTCCTGATCAAGAATGATGACCTGCTTGCCGCGATCGGCAAGCTCGGCTGCCGCAACTAGGCCTGCCAGCCCGCCGCCCACCACGATGACATCGCACTTGTCCATTCAGCCTCCATCCGGAACAGCCGCCCGGCCCAGGATCACATGTCCCCGGGGATTGCCTCCATCCACAACACTAAACAATTCAAAGCCAGCGACAACTCTAGAGGCTCCTGAGCATCTGATTGGCGGCAAAGGCCATTTGATAGAAGCCGGCCTTGAGCTCGCGCGCCGTCTCCTGCCGGATATCCGTGACCGGCATCAGCAGGTCGGCCTCCTTGCCGCCGGCGAGCAGATCCGCCATGGCCTTGCCGAACACGGTTCCCGGCGCGATGCCGCGGCCATTGTAGCCGATCGGCGTGTAAAGCCCGTCGTCCAGGCGGTGGATGCGCGGCAGATGATCGCCGGTCATGGCGATCTTGCCATGCCAGGAGGTCTCGAACTCGACCGGGCCGAGATCCGGGAACAGCCGCTTGAGCTGCCGCGCCGCCCAGCGTTCCGACAATCCCCTGGCCCCGCCGATGGCCGCCCCCATCGAACCGATGATCAGCCGGTCGGCCGCATCGCGCCGGAGCGAGAACATGATCTTGCCGGTGTCCCAGATGCCCTGCCGCTCAGGCAGGATGTGGGCGATCCGCGCACCCAGCGGCACGGTCGCGACCTGGAAAAAATGGATCGGCACGAAGCTCTGCTTGAGGCCCGGCCACAATTCGTCGGAATAGGCGTTGGTCGCCAGGATCACCGACTTCGCCCTGACGGTCCCCTGCCCGGTTTCAAGCAGCCAGCCGCCCGTCTGCTTGACGAGCCGGCTCACCGGCGCGTCGGTGTGGATGCGCGCACCAGCTGCCCTTGCCGCGCGCGCCAGCCCGCGCACATAGCCCATCGGGTTGATGGTTCCCGCCCTTGCGTCAAGAAGACCGCCATGGAACGCGTCGGTGCCGATCTTTTGCGCCGTCTCCTGCCGCGACAGCAGTCTCACCGGCGCGCCGAGCCGCGCCCATTCCTCGGCGCGCCGCGACAAGTCCTTGAGTCCGGTTGCGGAATGCGCGGCGTGTATGGTGCCGGTCCGGGTCAGTTCGCAGCGGATCTGGTGCCGCTCGATCAGCGACATCACGTAACTCGGCCCCTCGCCGAGGATATCCACCAGCCGCGTCCCGCGCGCGCCGCCAAGCTTGGCCCGCACATCCTGCGGCGGCAGCCACAGGCCGGCATTGAGCAGCCCGACATTGCGTCCCGACCCGCCAAACCCGATCTGCCGGGCTTCGAGGACGCAGCAATTCAACCCCTGCTCGGCTGCATGCAGCGCGGTCGACAGCCCCGTATACCCGCCGCCGACGATTGCCACATCCGTGGTCACATCTGCTGTCATCGGCGAGTGGAAATCGGATTCCTCCGCGGTTTCGTCCCACAAGGAAAGTGTCGATGGACCGGGCATTGATTGAGATTCCTTCACTGCGAAACGTCGCCGGCGCTCCGGATGGAGACCTGCCGCGCCGTTCGCGAGTGTTGAACCAAGCGCGCTGTTGCGTCAATCCTCACACCATCTCGACATCCTCCTCGATCTTCCACTGCACCTTGCCGGCGTCGAGAAAATCGATGGAATGGATCACCGTGCTGTCTTCGCGCAGGAAACAGACATTGTAGTTGGGCGCCAGATCGCCATATCCCATCCGGTTGATCTGACCGGTGAAATCCGGCCAGCAGGTGTGATTGGTCGACCGCGGCGCCGAATAGGGAATGCCACCGACCGCGCCGCTCAGCGTGTAATGGCAATGGCCGAAAAACAGGTGCGCGATGGTGTCGTTGTACGCTTTCAGGAGCGCCTGCAGTTCGCGCTCGTTGAAAATGCCGATGATATCCGCATTGGCGACATTCACCCGGACCGGGTTGTGGTGCATGAACAGATAGGCCCTCCGGCCCTCTTCCCGTGCACCGTCAAGCACATGCTTGAGCCAGGCCATGCGCTTTTCGCAGTAAAGCCCGCCATGCCGGCCGGCGTCGACCGTATCCATGTAGACGAACAACCCCGCCGGGGTCTCCTCGGTCCACTGGATGAACCCTGCGTCGTCGCGTCTTGTCCCCGAAAACACAGAGGCGAAGGTCTCGCGGTTGTCGTGATTGCCGATCATCAGCCGCGGTGCGAGCTTGTCCTTGAGCGGGCTGCCAGCCAGAATGCCAGCCAGTTCGCGGTAGCTCTCCTCCAGCCCGTAATGGGTCAGGTCGCCGGTGATCACCACGCGGTCGGCGTCCTGGTCATGGGCCTCGACATAGGCCAGGCACTTCTTGAAATTGGCGATCGGGTCGAGCCCGAGGATCGGTTCGGGATTGATATGGATGTCGGAAATATGCACGAGTTTCATGATGGTTTCTCCTGGAATCCAGGGATGATTATCCGGACTGTGTTGCGGCCCCATGACGAACGCCAAAGGCAGGTTCGATCACGACAATCGACCAGGCGCAACCTTTTCCGCCCGTCAACGACAGGGGTGATGAACCGGGCTGACGGCCTCTGCCGCCGGAGACGAAAAACGCCGAACGCTCCGCCCGGTCAAGGGGGAGAATGCGGCATCGGAGTTGCCCGGCCGCACAATCCCGGGAGGTGGGAGGAAGGAGCATCGGGACCGGCAGGTCTCCGCTTTCAGAGCAGGTCCAGATTGATGCCGATGGTGATCGCGCCGATCGCCTCGCCGGTTTGGGGATCGGAGATGGTGAGGCTCGCCTGCAACTGCAGTGCCTGCGACGATTCATCGATCGCTGCACGATCGAAGTAGATGACATCAGGACCGGCGCTGTAGGTCTGCCGCCATTTGGCTTCATCGCCCTGCCAGTAATCGGATGTCACTTCGCTTTGGCCGACATTGAGACCTTTGCTGTCCATCACGAACAATTCCGAGATCATGCCCCTGCTGAGTTCCTGCTTCTGCGCAAGGAATTTCGAAATCTCCCGGCCGAGGACTTCGTCGACCAGCGGCCTGTTGGCTGTGGTCACCTGGGCTCGCCATGCGAGGTCGAGCTTTTCGATATCGGCCTGGGACAGATAGGCGTGTTTGGCGTTCTGTTCCTTGATAGCTTCGATCACAATCGGATCAGTCAACCAGGGTTGGATTTTGCTTGCTATGAATTTCCTGACCGGCGCCACATGGGCGTCCTCGGCCAGGGCAGCGACAGGCGCCGCTGCGGCACAGGCGATCACAAGGCTCAACAGAGCATGCTTGATCATGAGCGACATCTCCTCGGTTTTGAGATGAACCGCGGCCGGCTTGAGATCGGCCCCTTGCACACCCCATGACAATTGCATGAGCCACCTCCCCCGGTGCACTCATTGCGGGCCAGCCGGCATCATGCCGGGTATATGGCTGGATATTCCTACGGCGATTGTGAACTGACCGGGGTGTAGCAACCCTTAACGCCAAGGACGTGAAAAATGACCTATGGCCTGCAGTTTGCGGCAGCCCGGTCCAATCCGGTACAGGTCTGTGCCGGCAACGGACATCCATGGCGGCGGCCCTCGCAGCCTGAATCCCGTGCGGTTGTTTGTGACAATGGACATCAGTATGGCTCTTGAGGTTCCCCACGAACGTCCCGCAAAAAGCAGGAGGCGCAAATGCCAGACAAGAAGAAGATCAAGAAGGTCTACGACGTGTTGATCGAAGGGGCCTATGCCGGCCTGTCAGACACCGCGTTGCATGATTATGTCTTCGAGCATTGTCCGAAGGCCACGAGCAAGCGACTGGTGCGCGCATCGCTGCTGGCGCTCAGCGACCCCAAGGTTCAGGATCGCAATGTCCTCAATGTCATTTACGCGCTGGCCATCAAACACCGGCTTGACGGCGGCCCGGACTCCGATGGCGACGAGGATTGAAGGCTTTCAGCGGACCTGTCCAGCAACCGACTTGCGGATGTAGTCGATCAGTGCCGCGCGCGCCGTCTCGACCGGACCGGAATTGTCGATGACGAGTTCGGGTTCGAACTGGGCGGCCAATGCCGCCCCGCGGACGAGCCGGGCTTCGATCTCGGCGGCGCTCTCCCTGCCGCGGGCCTGAAGCCGCCGGGCCAGAGTGCCTGGATCGACCTTGATTTCCACCGCCACCGCGCTTGGAAAGACCTGACGGATGACATTCCAGGCGCCCCGGGATCCATTGACCACGGCGACCTTGCCCGCCGCCAGATGCGCTTCGATGCCGCGCGGCAAACCATAGCGCAGCCCGTTCGCAGCCCAGGTCAGGGCAAACCGTCCCTCGTCAATGGCGGCGTCGAATTCGGCCTCAGACAGAGCAATATGATCCTCATTGCCTGCATCCGCGGACCGCGTAATCACACGCCGGACGAACAGCACATCGGGGCATTGGGCAAATTCGCTCCGCGCAGACGATATCAGCGTGTCCTTGCCGGACCCGCTTGGTCCGAGCAGCACGATGAGGCGTCCTGAAGCCTTTCCGTCCGCGCACGGATTTTCGCTCGCTCCGGGCATCACGCCACCCGTTCACCTTGCCGCCAGACTTCGCGAACAATTGGAACGCCGGTCTCGCGGCGCACGCGCACCAGGTCGGCGCGCTTGCCCGGCGCCAGGCTGCCGCGATCATCAAGACCAACCGTCTTTGCGGGCGTCGCGGTGACGAGCCGGATGGCGGTCGCCAGATCCAGCCCGTCAATCTCGTCGGCCAGCACGAAAGGCGCCTGGATCAGGCTGAACGGCACGTAATCGGAGGACAGCACATCGAGTACGCCGGCACGGGCGAGATCGGACGCCGCGATGTTGCCGGAATGCGACCCGCCGCGCACCACGTTGGGCGCCCCCATCAGCACGCTCATGCCAGCCTCGTGCGACGCCTCCGCCGCCTCAAGGCTGGTCGGAAATTCCGCCAGCCTGACGCCGAACCCGACCGCTTCGGCGACATGATCGAGTGTCGCGTCGTCATGGCTGGCGACCGTGATCCCGCGTTCCGCGCAGGCGCTCGCCAAAACCGTGCGGTGGGCGTCGGAGTAACGCGCCGAGGCATCCTGGCGCCGCTGCACGAAATGCGCAAACGCCTCATCCGAAAGGCCACGCTTGGTTTTGTAGTAGAGCGTGTATTGTTCCATGGTCTGAAACTGGCGCTGGCCGGGCGCATGGTCCATCAGCGAGGCGAGCCGGACCTGGCTGTCGGTCGCAAAATCCGAAAAATGCTCCAGCACGTCGGAAGCCGACACTTCGCAGCGCAGATGAATCAGGTGGTCGGCGCGCAACCGGTTTTCCGCCCGCGCCTGGGCAAGCGCATCGGCAATGGCGCGCATCTCGCCCATCTTGAAGCCGTCATCCTCGTCCGAGCCGAGCCGCAGACAGTCAAACACGGTGGTGATGCCGGAGGAGGCAATCTGGGCGTCATGCGACTGGATGGCGGAAATGGCGTTCCAGCGCACGCCGGGACGCGGCGAATAATGCGATTCAAGATGATCGGTGTGCAGTTCCACCAGGCCCGGAAGGATGTAGTCACCATCCATGTCCACGCCCTTTGCCGAATTGCCTTCGCCGATCTCGGCAATGACGCCGTTCCTGACGACAAGGCTGCCCGAGAGGATCCGGTCCTCGAGCACGAGACGGGCATTGCTCAGTATCATTTCGGTGGTCATTCAGGCTGTCTTTCTGTGCAGGCCATGCGCGAGCGGCGTCCGGCTGTGAATTTCAAAGGGCGCGCCGGGTTCGGGTTCGACGAACAAGGTCAGCGCATTGATCGGGAATTTCTGCCCGGTCACCGGGGCGAAATGTTCGCGGGCAGCACCAAGAATCCGCTCGCGATCCTTGTCCGGCACCCGGCTTGTCAGGGTCATGTGGAAGCGGAAGCAATCAAACACGTAAGGATAGCCCCAGCGCATCAGATTGCGCAATTCGGCGAGGGACAAATGCTCTGGATTGCGCCGCTCGATTTCGCTTTCCGTCAGTTCCGCCCGGCAGCCGTCAAAGGCGCTGACCACATCGCCGGCAAAGCTGTTGAGCTCGCTCACGTCGCCTTGGGGCAAGAGCGCCACGAAGCCTTCTATGGCCCCCACAGTCACCCCCTCGATCGCAAAGCGCGGCCGGCCGGAACAGAACGTCTCCATGGCCTGGAAAAGATCGTGATCGCTCAATCCCTCGGCAAGCCTGAACGGGGCTTTCAGCGTTGCGTGGAAACCATAGCGCCGCGCAGGTCCCGTGATTCCGGCGAGCTCATCGGCGCCCAACCCGTCGAAATCCGGCTGCTGCACGGCCTTGCCCGTGGCGGCGTCCCGGCCGATCCAGCTGGCGGCCAGTTCCGACAGCGGCGATGCGGGCTCGGGTGCAAAGTAGATCGCGTATCTCATGGGTGCCCCGTTCGTCCGATCAGGCGCGACCTCAGCCAGCCCGACAGCGTGTCCATCGCCATCACCATAAGGACGATCAGGATGATGTAATAACTCACCTCTTCCCAATCCTTCTGCGTGGCAATGGCCTGGGTCAGCAACAGCCCGATGCCGCCGCCAACGATCGCGCCAATCACCGTGGCCGAGCGGGTATTTGATTCGAAATAATACAGGACCTGGCTCAGAAACACAGGCGTGACCTGCGGAATGACGCCGAAACGGGCCTGCTGGATGCGCGACGCGCCGGTCGACTGCACGCCTTCGACCTGCTTGTTGTCGATGTTTTCGAGCGCCTCGGAGAAGGTTTTGCCGAAGGTGCCGGTGTCGGTGAGAAGAATGGCGAGCGCCCCGGTCATCGGCCCCGGTCCGAAGGCGCGCGACAGGATGATGGTCCAGATCAGCCCGTCAACACCGCGCAGGAAATCGAAGACGCGGCGCAGGGTGAACAGAACGGGCCGCGACGGCGAAAAATTGGTGGCGGCAAAGAACGCCAGCGGCAGGGCGATCATGGCGGCGCCCATGGTGCCCAGAAACGCCATCAGCACGGTCTCGAACAGCGCCCAGGCGACATCGCCATGCCGCCACATCGCGTTGGTCCAGAAATCGCGCGCCATCGCCGAGATGTTGGTCCGGGCCGGATCCACGCGCTCGCCGACCGTGGCAAGCCGGGCGAGCTCGAAGAAGGATTTTCCGTAGAACGGGCTGTCGAGCGTGAAGAAGAACAGCTCCCACCCGGGCTGGTACTTGAACACCTCGGTGCGGTTGCGCGTATAACTGAAGCGCCCCTGCGGTGTCGTTACCGAAACGCGGGTGTCGGAGGCATTGATCCAATCCGGAATGCCGCCATCGGGCAGCACCAGCCGCAGCCTGCCGGCCTGGGGCGAGATGTCGATCACGCCGTAGCCGGGGACCATGTAGCGCGCGCCGTCGTCGTCAAAGATCACTTCATGACCCTTGCCGAGATCGATCCGGGTCACGCCGTCGGCCATCGACACCCAGTCAGGCAACATGCCTTCCGGATAGGTGCCCTTGTTCTCGCCTTCGATGGCTATCGTGACTTCGTTGACGCGGTTGTCGCGTGTCACATGGGTCTTGTAGGTCCAGAAATCCGAGACCAGGATCGCAGCATTGTCGAGCCGTGCGCGCGACGCAATGCCGGGAATGTCAAACGCGAAGAACACATAGACGAGATAGAGCAGGATCAGCCCCGGCGCGCCGAAGGCTAGCATCCGCTTGCGGCTGAAGCCTTCAAGAACGGTGTTCTGCAGATCGGAGATGGCAAGCGGCGCGGTGTCGATGGAGCTCATGTCAATGTCCCTTGACCATGCGGTTGCGGTAATGGCTCGACACCTGGTCGAAGAACACGATGGTCACGAACAGCAGGATGAAGATCGCCACCACCTGGTCGTAGCGTCCCTGCCCCCACTGCATGGCGAGCCGCAGGTCGTGTCCGATGCCGCCGGAGCCGACGAAACCGAGAATGGCGGACGCCCGGATGTTGATCTCGAAGCGCAGCAACCCGTAGGACAGCCAGTTGGGCGCCACCTGCGGTATGATGCCGAGCCACATTTTCTGGATCCAGCTCGCGCCGACCGACGACAATCCCTCGACCGGCTTGAGATCGGCGTTTTCCGCCACTTCGGAGAAAAGCTTGCCCAGCGCGCCGGCAGTGTGAAAGGCAATGGCGATCATTGCCGGCACCGGACCGCCGCCGAGGATGAAGATCAGCACCAGCGCAATGACGATCTCCGGTACCGCGCGCATACCGTCCATCATCCGGCGGAACACAGGGATCAGCCGCGGCCAGCGCGCCAGACCGCGCGTGGAAAGCAGCGCCAGAACCACGGCAAACATGGCACCGATCAACGTGGAGACAGCCGCAATGTTCAGCGTCTCGATCAGCGAGGGCAGGAATTCGAGAAGAAGGACGGGGATCAGGGCCGCCTTTTCGATCCCTTCGGCCAGCACTTCGGAAGGGAAATCGAAAACCTGCGAAATACCGTTCCAGAAACCGCCGGCGTTGCGCGCATCGGCAAGGCGGAAGCCGGACGCCATCATCGCGATGAAGATCACCAGCAGGATTCCGCCATACATCTGCTTGCGGCGGGCCATTTCCAGATAGTTGTCGCGGATGGCCATCGCTTCGGCGCTGCCGCCATGAAATGCTGTGCTATCGCTCATCGGCGGAAACCCTTCGGAAATGGAAGCGGGGAGCCTAGGGGCTCCCCGCCTGAGCTTGACAAAGCCTTAGTTGGACTGCGCCTTGCGGACTGCCACAATGGTCTCGTAGGCGTCATGGGTGATCGGCTTGAACCCGGCGGTTTCGCCAGCGGCTATATTGTAGGCGCACTGCGGGTCCTTCTCGTGCATGCCGCCGACCAGCGCGATCATCTTGTCCTTGACGTCCTGCGGCAGCGCCTTGCGCAGCGTGACCGGACCTTCCGGGATCGGCTTCGACTTCCAGATCTCGACGATGTCGTTCATGTCGACCACGCCGGAATCGACGGCCTTGCGCAGCGCGCCCGAATTGTAGCCGTCTTCCCAGTTGCCCTGGCCGTCGGCCCAGGTCACGCCGGCATCGACTTCGCCGTTGGCGACGGCGACGATGGTCTGCTCATGGCCGCCGGTGAACTTCACTTCGCCGAAATAAGCGCCGTCGTCCATGGTGGCGCCGATTTCCTGCGGGATTTCGATCGAGGGGATCAGGTAGCCCGAGGTCGAGTTCGGATCTCCGAAGGCGAAGACCTTGCCCTTCATGTCGGCCAGCGACGCGATGTTCCTGTCCTTGCGGGCGAAACCGATCGAATGATAGCTGAACGAACCGTCGAGATTGGTCTTGACCAGAACCGGCTCCACGGCTTCCGGATCGGTCAGATAGGCCTTGGCATAGGCCGAGGCGCCGAGCCACGACATGTCGATCGAGCCGCCGAGCATGCCCTGGATCACGCCGTCATAGTCGGCCGGGGTGAACAGCTTGACCGGCACGCCCAGCGCTTCCTCGGCATAGGCGCGCAGGCACTCGTTGGAGGTCAGGCGGTCCTGGGCGTTCTCGCCGCCGAGGATGCCGATGCGGAATTCGGTGATGGCGTCCTGCGCGAAAGCGCTTGTGGACAGAAGGGCTGCCGTGGCGGCCACGAGGATGGTCTTCATCATAGTCTTGTCTCCGTACAGGGTTGACAGTGGGTAGGAAAATTTCGCGCCTCCGGCCGGAACGGTCCGGAGGAGCGGGAACGGGTGATGTCAGATCGATTCCAGCGCCACGCCAGATGGGGTCAGTTTCGCCTTGATCTCGGCCGGACGGCCCCGGACGTTCAGGCTGGTGGAGGTCATCGACTCGGAGATCTCCTCGCCATCGGCACCCGATCCGTAGATCGCGCGAACGGCTTCGCTGGTCAGTTCGTCCGGCTTGCCGTCGAAGACGACCTTGCCGGCGGCCATGCCGACGATGCGCTCGCAATAGTTCCGCGCGGTGTCGAGCGTGTGAAGGTTGGTCACCACGGTGATGCCCTCCTGCTCGTTGATGTCCCTGAGCGCATCCATGACGATCTGGGCATTGAGCGGATCGAGCGAGGCGATCGGTTCGTCGGCGAGGATCAGCTTGGGCGACTGCATCAGCGCGCGCGCGATCGCCACGCGCTGCTGCTGGCCACCCGACAATGCCTCGGCGCGCTTGGTGGCGTTCTCCGCCACGCCAAGCCGCTCGAGGATCGCAATCGCCCGCAGGATGTCCTCGCGCGGAAACAGGTTGAACATGGTCGCGAATGTCGAGCGCAGGTTCAGGGTGCCGTGCAGCACGTTCGACACCACATCGAGACGCGGCACCAGGTTGAACTGCTGGAAGATCATGGCGCAATCGCGCTGCCAGTTGCGCAACTCGCGACCGGTGAGCGTCGAGACCGGACGACCTGAATGGGCGATCATCCCGCCGCTCACGCCGGTGAGCCGGTTGATCATCCTCAGAAGCGTCGACTTGCCCGCGCCCGACCGGCCGATAATGCCGACCATCTGGCCCTCGGGTATGGACAGGGATACCGAGTCAACGGCGATGTTTGTGCCAAAGCGGCGGGTCACATCGGTCAATTCAAGCATAAGCAAATCCCCTTGGATCACGCCGGTTCCGTGATCTTCGAGGATTGGACTAGCCCAGCCGTGTGAAAGGCCGATGTCGGTTTCATGTCAGATTTGTTACGATCCACAGCCCCAGCGCCATCGGTGCCGAAACCCGCGGTTTTGCGTGGGTTCGAGACTTGCAATCCGTCCGCTGCCATGGCCCTATGGTCGCGTCTGGTGCCCGCCAAATGCGGGAGAATCGGGAATCCGGTGGAAATCCGGAACGTGCCCAACGCTGTGACGGGGATGGTTTGCGCAAGAGGCCACTGGGTGACACCGGGAAGGCGCGCGGGCCGGATGAACCGAAGTCAGAAGACCGGCCAGATCTCATAGCCTTGCCGCGCATGGACAGTGCTGCGGGGTGCTCACGGATTGTTGGGGATCAAACAATGCCGAAGACATCTGCGCTGGCGCCTGCCGTCAGCTTTTCCTCCTCGGAGCGCGACGCCGTCTACAAGGCCATCTTCACCCGCCGCGACGTGCGCGACCAGTTCCTGCCCGATCCGGTTCCCGATGACGTGGTGCGCCGCCTGCTGGAAGCCGCGCACAATGCACCGTCGGTCGGCTTCATGCAGCCATGGAATTTCATCACCATCCGCGATCAGGCCGTGCGGGAAAAGGTCGCCCAGGCTTTCGGCCGCGCCAACGCCGAAGCCGCTGCGCTGTTTCCCGAGGAACGGCAGTATGACTACAAGTCCCTCAAGCTCGAGGGCATCCGCAAGGCGCCGCTCAACATCTGCGTGACCTGCGACCGCGAGCGCGGCGGCAAAGTCGTGCTCGGACGGACCCACAATGCCAGCATGGATCTCTACAGCACGGTCTGCGCGGTGCAGAACCTGTGGCTTGCGGCCCGCGCCGAAGGCATCGGCATGGGCTGGGTCAGCATTTTTCACGATGCCGATCTCAAGGCGATCCTCGGCATTCCGGACCGCATCGAGATCGTGGCCTATCTGTGCCTGGGCTATGTCGACGAACTCTACGAGCGGCCGGAACTGGAGGTGAAGGGCTGGACCCGCAGGCTGCCGCTCGACGCGCTGATTTTCGAGGACAGGTGGCAGGGCGGCGCCTGACTGCGCAAAGTGTGCGCGGCAGACGTTTTGGCGCCTGCCGCGCCTGGCGTCATTTGGCGGCCATGGCCCTGATGTCGGCGGCGCTCGGCGTGTTGCCGCCGATGCCCCACTGGCCGCTGCGGATTTCCTTGACGCGAACCCAGGTCACGCCGCGCATGGCTTCGCCCTCGACCTCGACCATGGCGTTGGTGACCTTCTCGATCATCTGCGCCTTCTGGGCCGTGTCGAACACGCCCTCGATCACTTCGATGTCCACCAATGGCATTGTCATCTCTCCTGTTGTTGACCCGGACAGACTGCCGGGACAGGCGGGATCCGCGCCAGTTCAGGAACTGTAGGAAACCGCTATAGTTTCTGTACTGGACCGGGCGGCGGCTCCGTGAGACCTTGAATGCGGAGGTGCCCATGGCAGAGTCCGCCTACCCCCTGTTTTGCCCGGTCGCCATGGCGGCCGAGATGCTGGAGCCGCGCTGGACCATGCTGGTCCTGTGCGAATTGTGGTCGGGCTCGACCCGCTTCAGCCAGATCCAGCGCGGCGTTCCGGGCATGTCGCCGGGCCTGCTCTCCAAGCGGCTGCGCGACATGGAAACCAAAGGCCTGGTGGTCAGGACCAGCGGCAGGGGCAAGGAGTATTCCGAGTATGTCACCACGCCGCTCGCCGACGAACTGGAGCCGGTCGTCCGCCAGCTCGGCGAATGGGCTCACCGCAACATCAACAGCGAGATCTCGCTCGAGCATCTCGACGCCAGACTGCTGATGTGGAACATCCGCCGCAAGATCAACCGGCTCGAACTGCCGCAGCACAGTTGCGTCATCCAGTTCACGCTCAACCACCCGCCCGATGACCCGGTCAATTACTGGCTGGTGTTCAAGCCGGGGGTCGAGCCGGACCTTTGCTATTCGGATCAGGGATTCACCGTGGATCTGTTCATCGTCAGTTCCTTGCGCGCCCTCACATCGGCATGGATGGGCCACACCAGTTTCGACGCCGAGATCTCATCGGGCAATATCACCCTGATCGGCCAGCAGATCATGGCGCGAAACCTGACCAGATGGATGATTGTCAGCAGCTATGCGCAGGTGTGCAAGTCAGGCAGCCACAATGGTCGCGACGTGCAGGCGGCAGCCGAATAGACCAGTCCGTGCCGCGATTCTGTCGTCAGACCGACGACTGTTTTGCGGTGATCTCACCCGCCGTGCTTGTCGAGGAACGCCTCGACCGGCAGCACCCGGAAATCCTTGAGCGCGGCATGCAGCCGATCATGTTCCCAGTCCCACCAGGCGAGCACATCGAGCCTGCTGGCGATTTCGTCGGAGAACCGCTGTTTGATCGTCCGCGCGGGCACGCCCACGGCGATGGCGAAATCCGCCACATCCCTGGTCACCACGGCGTTCGCGCCGATGATCGCGCCATTGCCGATCGTCACTCCCGGCATCACCACCGCGCCATGGCCGATCCAGGTGTCGTGGCCGATGGTGATCCCCTGGCCCGCGCGCCAGTCGAAGAAATCCTGATCGTCCGCCTCGCCATCGAAATACCAGGCCGAGCGATAGCTGAAATGATGCAGCGACGCCCGCTCCATCGGGTGCATGCTCGCATAGATGCGCACATGGGCGGCGATATTGGCGAACTTGCCGATGGTCGCATAGGCGATCTGGGTGTTCTCGACGCAGTAGGAATAGTCCCCGAGCGTCGAGTGCGCGATCGCGCAGCCCGCGCCCACCTCGGTGTAGCGGCCGAGCGTGGACTCCACGACATTGGCCGTGGCGTGCACCAGCGGCGTTTCCGAGAGCCGGGTCATGCCGCGGCCTTTCCGGCGGCAAAGGCGGAGACGTCGATGACATGATCGGCCACCGCGTTGCGCACGTCGAGATCGTGGAAGATGCCGAGCAGCGCCGCGCCTTCGGCCTTCTTGCGCGCGATCAACTCGATGACGACTTCCCGGTTTGCCGCATCGAGCGACGCCGTCGGCTCGTCGAGCAGCAGGATAGGATGGTCGGTGATGAAGCCGCGGGCGATGTTGACCCGCTGCTGCTCGCCGCCCGAGAAGGTCGCGGGCGGCAGCGACCAGAGCTTTTCCGGCAGGTTGAGTTCCTGGAACAGGCCCCGCGCCTGCTCGCGCGCCGCCTCCCGCTCGACGCCGCGGATCAGCAGCGGCTCGGCCGCCACGTCGAGCGCGGAGACCCGCGGCACCGCGCGCAAAAACTGGCTGACATAGCCGATCGTGTCGCGCCTTATCTCGAGCACGAGACGCGGGGAGGCGCTGGCGACATCGACATGGCGGCCGTGATGTTGAACGAGAATCTGGCCGCCGTCGCAGCCGTAATTGCCGTAGAGCATCTTCAGGATCGAGCTCTTGCCGACGCCCGAGGGGCCGCCGAGAACTGCGCAGGACCCGGCCTTGAGCGAGAACGACACATTGGCCACGACCGGCAGCTCGACGCCGCCGCGCATATGCATGATGAAGGTTTTCTTGACTTCCGAGGCGACGAGCAGCGTGTTCATCATTCAGACCTGCAGGATGGAGGAAACGAGGAGCTGGGTGTAGGGCGCGCGCGGATCGTCGAGCACCCGGTCGGTGAGTCCAGCCTCGATCACCCTGCCCTCCTTCATCACGATCATCCGGTCCGACAACAAACGCGCCACCGCCAGATCGTGGGTGACGACGATCACGGCCAGCCCGAGATCGGAGACCAGCCCGCGCAAAAGGTCGAGAAGCCGCGCCTGCACCGACACGTCGAGCCCGCCGGTGGGCTCGTCCATGAACACCAGTCTCGGCTCGGTCACCAGGTTTCGGGCGATCTGCAGCCGCTGGCGCATGCCGCCCGAAAAGGTGCGCGGCTGGTCGTCGACCCGGTCCTCGTCGATCTCGACGCGGGCCAGCCATTCGATCGCCGACCCGCGGATGTTGCCGTAATGCCGGTTGCCCACCGCCATCAGCCGCTCGCCGACATTGGCGCCGGCCGAAACCGTCATCCTGAGGCCATCAATCGGGTTCTGGTGCACAAAACCCCAGTCGGTGCGCATCAGATAGCGCCGCTCGGCCTCCGACATCTTGTAGATGTCAGCGCTCACGCCGTCGCGCATGCGGTAATGCACCGTGCCGCAGGTGGGCGTCAGCCGCGAGGAGATGCAGTTGAGCAGCGTGGTCTTGCCGGACCCGGATTCGCCGACGATCGCCAGCACCTCGCCCGGCCAAAGCTCGAAGCTCACATCGGCGCAGCCGATACGCTTGCCGTAGACACGCGTCAGTTTTTCGACGGTCAGCAGCGGCTTGACCGGCGCGGGGATCCCCACCTTGGCGAGCGCTTCCAGAGTATCGGCATCGCTCATATCGCGGCCTCCTTTTCAACGGCCGGTTCATCGCCCAGCAACGCGCCACGGTGCCCCTCGGCCCGGCGGCTTTCGCAATGATGGGTGTCGGAGCAGACGAACATGCGCCCGCCCTTGTCATCGAGCACCACCTCGTCGAGATAGACCTGCTCGGCGCCGCACAGCGCGCAGGGCTGATCGAAGTGCTGGATCTCGAAGGGATGATCCTCGAAATCGAGGCTGACCACGTCCGTGTGCGGCGGAATGGCGTAGATCCGCTTCTCGCGGCCGGCGCCGAACAGTTGCAGCGCTTCCGACTGGTGCATTTTCGGATTGTCGAATTTCGGCGTCGGCGACGGGTCCATCACATAGCGCCCCTCAACCTTCACCGGATAGGCGTAAGTGGTGGCGATGCGGCCGTTGCGGGCGATATCCTCGTAGAGCTTGACATGCATGAGGCCGTATTCCTCGAGCGCATGCATCTTGCGGGTCTCGGTCTCGCGCGGCTCGAGGAAGCGCAGGGGCTCCGGGATCGGCACTTGGTAGACCAGCACCTGGCCCGCCTTGAGCGGGGTTTCCGGGATCCGGTGCCGTGTCTGGATAATGGTGGCGTCCGGCGTCGCCGTCGTGGTGGCCACGCCCGCGGTCTTGGCGAAGAAGGCGCGGATCGACACCGCGTTGGTGGTGTCGTCGGCGCCCTGGTCGATCACCTTGAGCACATCGTTCCGCCCGATGATCGCCGCCGTCACCTGCACCCCGCCGGTGCCCCAGCCATAGGGCATCGGCATCTCGCGGGAGGCGAACGGGACCTGGTATCCGGGAATGGCGATGCCCTTGAGGATCGCGCGGCGGATCATCCGCTTGGTCTGCTCGTCGAGATAGGCGAAATTGTAGCTCGCCAGGTTTTGCTCCGGAGCGTCTGTCGCATGCATAGTCATTCTGCGGCCTCCTTGGCGTCATCGCTCGCAGTGTCATCAGCGGCCTTGGCGAAATGCTCGGCGCGCATGCGGCGCACCAGGTCGAGTTCGGCCTGGAAGTCGACGTAATGCGGCAGCTTGAGGTGCTCGACGAAGCCGGTCGATTGCACGTTGTCGCAATGCGACAGCACGAATTCCTCGTCCTGGGCCGGCGCCGTGATGTCCTCGCCGAGTTCGCTCGCCCGCAGTGCCCGGTCGCACAGCGACATCGCCATCGCCTTGCGCTCGGCCTGGCCGAACACGAGGCCATAGCCGCGGGTGAATTGCGGCGGCGCCTTGGAGGATCCCTTGAACTGGTTGACCATCTGGCATTCGGTGAGCTTGACCCGGCCGATGACCACGGCAAAGCCGAGTTCCGGGATCATCACCTCGACATCGACCTCGCCGATGCGGATCTCGCCGGCGAAGGGATGGCTGCGCGCATAGCCGCGCTGGGTCGAATAGGCGAGCGCCAGCAAAAACCCCTCGTCGCCGCGGGCCAGCGTCTGCAGCCGCGCGTCGCGCTCCATCGGAAACTCCGTCGGCGTGCGGGTGATATCGGCCACGGGCCGCGAGGCGTCGGTGGCCGGATCGTCCTCGATCAGCCCCTCGTCGCCAAGGATGTCGGAGACGCGGATCACCTTCTCGCCGGTGTCCGCGGCCGTTTCGGGCGCGTCTAAAGGCTCGTCGCCTGCCAGCGCCGGATCGAGCAGGCGGTGGGTGTAATCGAAGGTGGGGCCGAGCAACTGGCCGCCCGGCAGGTCCTTGTAGACCGCCGAAATCCGCCGCTCGACCACCATCTCGCCGGTGTCGACCGGTTCGGAATGGCCGAAGCGCGGCAGCGTGGTGCGGTAGGCCCTGAGCAGGAACACCGCCTCGATCAGGTCGCCACGCGCCTGCTTGATGGCGAGCGCCGCGAGTTCGGGATCGTAAAGCGAGCCCTCCCCCATCACCCGGTCGACGGCGAGCGACAATTGCCCGGCGATCTGTTCGAGCGTCAGCCCCGGCACGTCCGTGTCGCCGCGGCGGCGGGCGGCGAGCAGGCGGTGGGCATTGGCGATGGCGGCTTCGCCGCCCTTGACAGCTACATACATGTCTATGCCTCCGATCGGATCAGGCGGGTGCTGCGCGGCATCGCCGCCACGCACCCAGGACCGGCAAGAACGAGATCGATCCCGCGCGGAAACGCCTGCCGGTTGGCCGTCCATTGCTTGGCGAAATGCTGCGGCATCGGATCAGGCGCGAGCGACTCCCGGCCCTTGATGCCGGGACCCTCGAGCGTCAGGACCGCCCCGTCGGTCAGCGTCGAAACCTGCAGGATCACCGTTGTCGAACGGTCCGGAAATTCCTGGGTGCCCAGCGCAAATCCGTTGAGCGCCGAGAGCCTCTCGGGCGCCGCGACAACAGCAAACGCCGCCTCCGACTGATAGGCGGTGATCGGCGCGCCGGTGTGGAAGATGATCCAGTCGCGGACCGCTGAAGTTTTCGTCAGCGCCGGATCGAGCCAGACCGGCGTGTCGGCGTCGGCGAGCGTGGCGATCAGAGCAGAGGCCGAGGCGGTCAGCGGCGCAGGCGGTGCGGTCACGGCCGGCAGCGCTTGCACCGAGCCGGGCCGCGCCATGGCGTCCATCAGCGCCCGGAAAACAGTCTGCGATGCGCCGACAGGGTCCGTGAAACCGCCCTCATAGATCGTTGTGGAAGGAGTGGTGTGCGCCATCAATCTTCTCCCCGCACCATGGTGAAGAAATTGACCCGGGTCGCGGCGGTCTCTCCCCGCAGTTTCGCGTCCGCTTGGGCCAAGCCCTGTTCGAGCGGCCCGACGATATCGCGCTCGATCGTGCCTGCATGGGCAGGGTCCTGCGCCAGCGCGTCTATGACGGCCACGAGCTGCGCCTTGCGCGTGTCGCGGCCGGCTACCATTGCATGACCGACCAGGCCCGAGCCGATCCGCACGGTCACCCGCGTGGCCGAGATTTCGCCGGCATGGAACGGCTGGCCGCTGCCGCCAATGCGTCCGCGCAGGGCCACAAGCCCGGATTCGGGACCGCGCAGCAGCTCGACCGCGGGATCGAGCCCGGTCCGTTTCCAGCACGCTACAAGCGCGCTTGCGGGCGCCTTGGCCAGCACCGACAGCCGCCGCTGCCGATCCACGACCTCCGCGTCGGCGGCTTTGGCCGGTCGATCTTCCCTTCGATGCCCCGTACCCGTCATCAGGATCTCCTTACTTGTCTATTAGTCTAGACAACCATATCAATTACGATACACTTAAACCTCACGTGTGACGAGCCTGTGACATTCAGAAAGGAAACCCGATTGGAAACGCTGGAAAGACGCACCGGAATAGCGCTCTGGCGGCAGGTCGCAGACCAGATCCGCCAGTCCGTCCTCACCGGGCTGAGCGCCAATGAACGGTTGCCGCCCGAGATTGAACTGGCCACCCGCTTCGGCGTCAACCGACATACGGTGCGCGCGGCCATCGCCGCGCTGGAAAAGGAAGGCACCGTGCGGGCCGAACAGGGCCGCGGCACCTTTCTCAACGAGCGCAAGCGCCTGAGCTACCCGATCGGCCGGCGCACGCGCTTTTCATCGGGCCTTGAAAACCAGGCGCAGACACGCTCGGGCAAGCTGCTGTCGAGCCAGACTCTCCCCGCGCCACCGCGGGTCAGCCAGGCTCTGGGGCTGCCGGCCCACACTGGCGTTGTCCAGCTGTCGACCCTCTCCATGGCCGACGGCGTTCCGATCTCGGCGGCGACATCCTGGTTTGACGCGGCCCGGTTTGCGTCCATTGCCGGCCTTTACGCCGAGACCGGATCGATCACCGCCTCGCTCAGGCTGCTCGGCGTCGAGGACTACACCCGCAAGACCACCGCCGTGGACGCGCGCCATGCCTCCGCCGAGGAGCTCGATCTGCTGGCGCTCTCGCCCGGCGCCATCGTGCTCGTAACCCGCTCGATCGACATCGACCCGGCAGGTCTTCCGGTTCTCTACGGCGAATCCCGCTTTGCCGCCGACAGGGTGGAATTGCTCATAGACAACAGCGCATCCGCGGCTGCGCCGGACGCACCCTGAAAGCCTGACTGTCACAGTGTCACCGGGACCGTCACAAAACTGAAAACGGAATCGTGTCTAAGCCTGCCAGCAAGACGATTGCTCTAGGTGCAGGCGGGGCCCGTGACCAACACTTACCGGACTATCTTCCTTTCCGACATTCATCTCGGTACGCCGGATTGCCAGGCCGACATCCTGATCGATTTCCTGCGCACCCACGATGCGCCGACCATCTATCTCGTCGGCGACATCATCGATTGCTGGCGGATGAAGCGGAAGGGCTTCTACTGGCCGCAATCCCACAATGACGTCGTCCAGAAGCTGTTGCGCAAGGCGCGCAAGGGCGCCCGCGTCATCTATGTTCCGGGCAATCATGACGAATTGCTGCGCGAGTATCAGGGCGTTCATTTCGGCGGCATCGAAGTGCGCGAGCGCGATATGTTCGAGACCGCCGACGGCAAGCGCTTGCTGGTCATTCACGGCGACGAATTCGACATGGTGGTGATGAACCACCGCTGGCTCGCCCATCTCGGCGACATGGCCTACGGCATGGCGATGTGGACCAACAAATGGCACAACCGCTCGCGCAAGCTGCTCGGGCTTCGCTACTGGTCGTTCTCCCGCTGGGCCAAGCTCAAGGTCAAGAGCGCAGTCAATTTCATCTCGGATTTCGAGGAAGTGCTGGCCGAGGAAGCCCGCAAGCACGGCGCCGACGGCGTCATCTGCGGCCATATCCACCACGCCGCCAACGAGATGCGCGGCGGGATCCGCTACGTCAACACCGGCGACTGGGTGGAAAGCTGCACTGCCGTGGTCGAGCATGACGACGGCCGTCTCGAGATCATCGACTGGTCGCGCCGCATTTCGGAAAAGGCGGGACAACTGACGGTCGTGAAGCCGGTCAAACAGATACCCGGCGCACAAAACCAGGCGGCATGATGCCCGCGCCTTCCCCTCTCCTGCGGAGTTCTGACACATGACCATGATTGAAACCGCCGGCGTCGGCGCCCGCATCGATGGGGCTGTCGTGCGCAACACCGCCCTCTCGTCGACGGGGATCCTGGAGCGGGTCTTCTCGGCCGCTTTCCGCGGCCTGGTCTACCCGCAGATCTGGGAGGACCCTCTGGTCGACATGGAGGCGCTGGCGCTCAAGCCGACCGATACCATGGTCACCATCGCCTCCGGCTCCTGCAATGTCCTGTCCTATCTCACCGCCAACCCGGCCGAGATCATCGCGGTGGACCTGTCGCCCGCCCATGTGGCGCTGGGCAAGCTCAAGCTGGCGGCGGCCACCCACCTGCCCGATCACACCTCGTTTTCCAACCTGTTCCGCCACGCCAATCTGAAATCCAACACGGCGCTCTATGACCGCCACATCCGGCCGCACCTCGACGAAAGCACGCGGGCTTACTGGGACGGACGCGAAGCCAATGGCCGCCGCCGGATCAGCCGCTTCACCCGCGGCTTCTATGCCACGGGCCTGCTCGGTCGGTTCATCTCGGCAGCCCATGTGATCGGCAAGATCTACGGCGTCGATCCGCGCGAACTCCTGCGCATGGACAGCGTCGAGAAGCAGCGCGAGTTCTTCGATGCACGCATCGCTCCCGTCTTCAACAGCCGCAGCTTCAAGGCGCTCACATCCATGCGTGCCTCGCTGTTTGGCCTCGGGATCCCGCCAGCCCAATACGAGGCCTTGGCCGGTGACGCGCCCGACGGCATGATCGGCGCCCTGCGCGCCCGCACCGAGCGGCTCGCCTGCGGCTTTCCGCTCAAGGACAATTACTTCGCCTGGCAGGCTTTTGGCCGCGGCTATCAGCCGGGCGATGCTGCCAGCCTGCCGCCCTATCTCGAAGCCCGCCATTTCGAGACCGTGCGCCGCAACGCCAGCCGCGTCGCCATCGTCAATGAGAGCATCACCGCCCTGCTTGCTGCACGGCCCGCCGGCTCGGTCGATGCCTTCGTGCTGCTCGATGCCCAGGACTGGATGACCGACCGGCAGCTCTCAGAGCTGTGGGCCGAGATCACCCGCACCGCCGCCCCCGGTGCGCGCGTCATCTATCGCACCGCCGCCGCCCCCTCGCCGCTGCCCGGCCATGTCCCGGATGGCATCCTCGAAAAGTGGGACTATCGCCGTGAGCAGAGCCTTGAGCTTGGCGCGAAGGACCGATCGGCGATCTATGGCGGCTTTCACCTGCACATCAAGCGAGACACAGCCGCATGAGCGACCTCGCAGCAAATGCCTCGATGATGGACGGCATCTACCGCCACCAGCGCCATATCTACGATCTGACGCGGCGCTACTATCTGCTCGGCCGCAACGATCTGATCGCGGCGCTCGATCCGCCCGCCGGCGGATCGGTGCTGGAGATCGGTTGCGGCACCGCGCGCAACCTTATCCTGACGGCGGAGCGCTACCACGACGCGCAGCTCCACGGCATCGACATTTCCGCCGAAATGCTCAAATCGGCCGAGGCCACCGTGACAAAAAACAGCCTTTCCGGCCGCATCCGCCTGGCCCAGGGCGACGCAACCCGCTTTGATGCGGCCGAGTTGTTCGGGGTCGCGCAGTTCGACCGGGTGTTCTTCTCCTACAGCCTGTCGATGATCCCCGGCTGGGAAGCCGCGCTCAGGCAGGCCATCGCGGCCACCGCGCCGGGCGGTCAGTTGCATGTGGTGGATTTCGGACAACAAACCGCGCTTCCGGGCTGGTTCGGCACCGGCCTCAAGGCCTGGCTCGCGCGGTTTCATGTCACGCCGCGGGCCAATCTCGGCGAAGCCATGGCGGCGCTCGCGGCCGAGCATCACGGCGAATTGCGGTTTGCCACGCTCTATCGCGATTACGCCCGGATCGGCGCCATCACACTGCCTTGACCGCAGCCGGGCTACCCGGCGCCGCCGACATTGGTCTGGGCCACGGCCACAGTCTTCAGGATCGCGAAGCACGCAACCCCCGGCGCAAGGTCCAGCGCCAGGGCAGACCGCCTTGTGATCCGCGCCAGCAGCAGATCATCGCCCATTTGCAGCTGGATGATCGCGCCCGGCCCCTCGCCCAGCCGCACCGCAGTGACTGTCGCGGGCAGCACATTGAGCGCCGACAGACCTTCGGGCCGGGTTCGCGACAGGATCACGTCCTGCGCGGGAATGCGGATCGTCAGACGCGTTCCCACCGGCGCTTCCACTCTTGGCAGGAACAGCGGTCCCGCCGACGCATCGAGCCGTGTGAGCCCGTCCTCTTCCTGCGCCGCCACCGTGGCGTGGAGCGACGCGCCGGCTGTGCGGATGCCCAGCGCATGCGCGCTGTCGGGATCGGACAGAATATCGGCCGCCGGACCTGAGCGCACCACCCGTCCCGCCTCCACCAGCACCAGCGTGGTGGCCAGCCGCGCCACCTCGGCCATGGAATGGCTCACATAGAGCACCGGGATCAGGGTCTCGTCGCGCAGGCGTTCGAGATAGGGCAGGATTTCCGCCTTGCGCTCCTCGTCGAGCGCTGCCAGCGGCTCGTCCATCAGCAGCAATTTCGGTCTGGCAAGCAGCGCCCTGCCAATCGCCACGCGCTGTTTTTCACCGCCCGAGAGCATGCCCGGCCGCCGGTCCAGCAATGCGCCGATCCCGAGCATGCCGACCACATGGTCAAAGCCGGCGCCGTCTTCGCGCGGCGCGAACCAGCGGCCGTAGGCGAGGTTCTGCCGCACGCTCAGATGCGGAAACAGCCGGCCTTCCTGAAACACGTAGCCCAGCCGCCGCCGATGCACCGGCATGAAGACGTCGCTGTCTGAATCAAACAGCACCCGCCCGTCGAGCGCAACATGCCCGGCATCGGGCCTGAGCAGCCCGGCGACCGCATTGACGATCGAGGTCTTGCCCGAGCCCGAACGGCCGAAAAGCGCGGTGACCCCCTTGGGCGCCTCGAAGCCGGCATCCAGTGAAAACCCGCCGAAGCTGTGCGCAAGCCGGACCGAAAGCGTCATGATCCCGCAATCCTTCGCGCCACCGTCCGGCCAACCCATTCCGACAGGAACAGCGCCGCAAGCGCGATGGCAATGGCGATCAGCACCAGCTGCATGGCCTTGGCGTCGCCGCCGGGCACCTGCAGGAAACTGTAGATCGCCGAGGGCAGCGTCTGGGTCTGGCCGGGAATGTTGGAGACGAAGGTGATGGTGGCGCCGAACTCGCCCATCGCCTTGGCAAACGCCAGGATCGCGCCGGCGATCACGCCCGGCAGGATCAGCGGCAGGGTGACGGTCGCGAATACCCAGGGACGCGATGCGCCGAGCGTCGCCGCCGCCTGTTCTAGCTTCGGGTCGACCGCCTCGATCGCCAGCCTTATGGCGCGGACCATCAGCGGAAACGCCATCACGGCAGCCGCCAGCGCGGCCCCCGTCCAACGGAAGGCAAACACCAGCCCGAACGTCTGGTCCAGAAAGCTGCCGATCATTCCCTTGCGCCCGAAGGTCAGCAGCAGCAGGTACCCGGTCACCACCGGCGGCAGGATCAGCGGCAGATGCACCAGGCCATTGAGCGCCTGCTTGCCCCAGAACTCCTGGCGCGCGAGCACATAGGCAATGGCGACGCCGAACGGAAGACTGAGCACGGTCGCCCAGAACGAGACTTTCAGCGACAGCGCCACCGCGCGCCATTCGTCCGGCGAGAGGGCGGTTGTCAGGCCGTCCGGCAATCCATCCAGCATGCGACTACTTCTTCAAAACGGTGAAACCCTGGCCTTCAAAGGCGATGCGAGCCTTAGCACCGGACAGATAGGTCAGGAAAGCCTGCGCTTCGGGCTTGGCGGAGTCCGCGATCACGGCCGCGGGGTAGACGATCGGCGGATGGCTGTCGGCCGGAAAGACGCCGACGATACGCACCCGCGGTTCCGCCACGGCGTCGCTGGCATAGACGATGCCCATCGGCGCTTCGCCGGCCGCCACCAGCGCCAGCGCCGCGCGCACATTGTCGGCCTGCGCCACCTTGGGCTCGACCGCATCCCAGACACCGAGGCTCGTCAGCGCCGCCTTGCCGTAGACGCCCGCGGGCACCGAGTCGACCAGCGCCATCGCCAGCTTGTTCTCGCCCAGGATCCCCGCGAGATCGAAGCCCGGCGCGATCTCGACCGGAGCCGCCTCCGCGCCATGCGCCACCAGCACGATCGAATTGCCCAGCAGATCGACGCGCGTCCCGGGCTTGATCAGCTTGCTCTCCTCAAGCGTGTCCATCCATTTCACCGCAGCCGAGATGAACACATCGGCGGGCGCGCCCTCCTGGATCTGCTTGGCCAGCGCCGAACTGCCCGCATAGGAGACGACAGCGGAATTGCCGGTTTCCGCGTTCCAGGCGGTGGCGATCGCGTCGAGCGCCGTCTTCATGCTGGCGGCGGCGAAGATGGTGATGTCTTCCGCCGTCGCCCGCGCCGGCACGGCGAGCGTGGCGGAAAGGCAGACAGCGGCGGCAAGCGCGATGCGGCGGGTGATGGCAATCATGGGAGCTCTCCGGATTCGTTATGTTTCAACAAACATATCCCTGTGTTTCCGGAGTCCGCAAGCGCTATTTCAATCGGTCTCATCCTTGAGCAATCTGGTGATGCCGGAAATCTCGTCCGCGCCATGCGCGAGCGTGATCGTCTCCAGTTTTCGGTAATGGGCAAGCACGGCTTCGCCCGCCTCCGTCAGCCGGGCGCCGCCGCCGCTGGCGCCGCCCCGGCTGCTCTCGACCAGCGGCGTCTCGAAGGCGGCGTTCATCTCCTCCACCAGCATCCAGGCCCGCTTGTAGCTCATCCTCATCCGCCGTCCGGCGGCCGAGATCGATCCATCCGTGGCGATGCCCTGCAGCAGATCGGCCTTGCCCGGACCGACTGTCAGGCCACTGTCGAATGTCAGCTTCAGCCGCAGCTTCGGGTTTTTCACATTATCCTCCTGGCGTTTTGCCGACCATGACGGCATGCGCGAAAGCGGGCAAGCGGCCAGGCCCCTTCCGTCACAAACAGCAAGGCCGGAGGCAAGGTTTACCTGCCTCCGGCCTTGCACGCGCCTTGAGAGAAATCAGCTGAACATGTCGGCGGTAATCCCCTTGTACCAGCCGACGGACTCCTCGTAATTGGACTTGCGCAACGGCGCATCCTCGCCGGTCTGGCTGACAAAGCCCTGGGTCGAGGCGATCTTGCCGTCACCGGGCGCATATTGCGCGCCGACCTTGATGCTGTCGTCGGTTTCGATCAGGCTCCAGCAGGTGTTGGCATACTTGGCCGGAAACACCTTGGAACCCGTCAGATCGCCGCGGATGGTCATGGCGGCGACCTTGGCCTGGCTGTTGGCCGAGAAGGCGGATTTCGGCATGTCGCCGGCGATCGAGGCGTCGCCGATGACGAAGACAGCCTCGTCGATGGTCGAGCGCATGCTGTCGGCCATGATCGGGCAGAAGCCGCTGTCGTCGGTGAGCCCCGCCTCGGAAGCAATCGCGCCGGCCTTTTGCGCCGGAATGATGTTGAGAAGCGCGCCCCGGAAGGTGTCAAGGTCGGTTTCCACCGTTCCTGCGTTGACGTCGACGCTGGCGATGCCGCCATGCACGTCCGGGCCATACCATTCGACCATGCCGGGATAGTGCTTTTCCCAGCCTTCCTGGAACACGCCCTGCTTGGAGAACTTGTCCTTCGGGTCAAGGATGATGACCTTGGCATCGGTGAGCCCCTTGGCCTTGAGCACATGCGCCATCATCGACGCGCGCTCATAGGGCCCGGGCGGGCAGCGATAGGGATTGGGCGGCGCCACCATGACGATCTGCTGACCGTTTTCGATGGCGTCGAGCTTGGCCTTGAGCAGTTCGGTCTGCTTGCCCGCCTTCCAGGCGTGCGGCGCGATTTCGGAGAGTTCCTCCGAGTAACCCTCGACCGAATCCCAGATCAGATCGATGCCCGGCGCCACCACGAGACGGTCATAGGGCACCGTCGAGCCATCCGCCATCGTCACCGTTTTGGCTGCGCGGTCGACTCCCGTTGCCCGGCCGGTCACCTTGGTGATGCCGTAGCCCGATTGTAGCGCGTCATAGCTGTGAGTGATCGATTCCAGACTGCGGAACCCGCCGATATACAGGTTTGAGTAAAAGCAGGTGGTGTACATCTCCGACTGGTCGATCAGCGTGACATCGATGGCGCCGTCGGAATCCTTGGCGACGTAACGCGCGGCGGTCGCGCCGCCGGCGCCGCCGCCGATGACGACGACGCGGGGTTTGCCCTGCGCCCGCAAATAGGTGGGCAACAGGAGTGCTGCCGCACTCGCGCTGGCGAAAAGTCCGAACTGGCGTCTGGTCAGGCGTGTCATGGTGTCCTCCCGGGTGCAGTGTGCAGTCTATTGCGGATCTAGGGAACTGAAATAGGCCGCCAACGCCGCGATCTCGTCATTGGCAAGGTTGGCGACGCGCAGCTTCATGACTTCATTGGAGCGGACATTGGTACGGTACTCAAACATCGACTTGACGAAATAGTCTTTTGGCAGTCCGACGATGGAGGGAATGCCGTCCGCGTGTCCGCTCGCCTGATGGCAGGTCACGCATTCTCCCGCCAGATATTCTCCATATTCCGGATCGCCGTCAATCTGCAGCACAATATCGGCAAAGTTCTGCACCAGCCCGTCTGGGGGCGCTTCCGTGGCTCCCGGATCTTCCGCAGGGACCTGTCGGCTTGCGGTCTCGATCCAGGTGACAAGCGCCGCGCGGTCTTGAGCGTCGGGCATGCCGCGGAACGACATCCGGTTGCCCTTGATGAAATCACGCGGCCTCTGGAGATATTCGTCCAGTGTTTCGGACGTCCAAACCAGCCCCGCCTCGCCTGCCGCGCGCATGCCGTCGGAATAGCGGAACCTCTCGAGACTGCCGGCGGTGCGGCCAAACAGGCCGTCCAGATGCGGCCCGACCTTGTGCCTGGCGCCCGGTCCGATTTCATGGCAGGTGGCGCAGGGCTTGAACACCGCATCGGTGGCGGCGGCCGGATCAGATCCGGCGAAAATCGATGACAGGCCGAACAAAAGGACAGACACCAGTCCGCGCATGTTCTCAATGCACTTGTGGTGTCTGTCGTGGTTGTTCATCCCGCTTGTCCTCCCGGGCGCCCTCCAGCGCCCGATTGTCAGTCTATACCGCCTCCGGTGTTCTCGTCACCTTCTCCATCCGGCGTCACATCGATAATCTGCGCGCGGGCGGTAATTTTGACCGGCCCGGGCTTGCATTCGCTCATGCACGGCTCCCCGCGCTTGGCGTAATGCGGCTCGCTCAGCCTGTCGTCGGGAATGAAATTGCCTTCATTGGGCAGGCGGATCGAGGTGAAGTTCTCGTTGGAAAGCTCGAAATCCTCATCCGTGACGATATCGTTCAGGTAGAGCAGATAGGCCGTCAGCGCATAGACGTCATCATCTGACAGCGACCGTGCATCGCCAAACGGCATGGCGCGGCGAACATAATCGAACACGGTCGACAGATACGGCCAGTACGATCCGATGGTCTTCTCCGGACGTTCCCTCTGCAGCGTATCCTGGCCTCCCGCCAGCACCGGCCAGCGCCCGGTGCCCTCGCCGAAATCGCCATGGCAGACAGCGCATTTCTCGGTGAAAATCGGCTCGCCTTCAGCCACTGTCCCCTTGCCCTCGGGCAAGCCCATGCCATCGGGGCGAATATCGATATTCCAGGCCGCGATCTCTTCGGGCATGGCCACGCGGCCAAGACCGAAGGCGCCCGTGCTCGCCTCCACCGCCATGGCCGGAGCCGTTTCGGTGGAGACCGCCGGCGTTGTTTCGGCGGTCTCCACCGGCGCTGCGTCTGCGGGTTCCTGCGCAGCCGGAGCGCTCGCGGCTTCGCCCTGGGAGAAGGTTGTCAGGTAAGCCAGCACATTTTCGATCTCGTCGTCCTTCTTGAGGCCGGCAAACGCCATCTTGGTGCCTTTGATCATGCCCTTTGGATTGGCAAGGTACTCAGCCAGGGTGGTCTGGTCCCAGACCAGGCCGGCTTCGCCCGCGGCGATCATCGGATTGGAATATTTGAATCCCTCGGCCGTGCCGGCGGTGCGGCCAATAAGGTCGTTGAGCACGGGCCCGATCTTGTGCTTGGCGCCGTCGCCCACGGCATGGCATGCCGCGCATTTCTTGAACACTTTCTCCCCTGCGCCGGCATCGGCTTCCGCCCAGGAAGGCGTGCTCAGCAGGGTCAAACCGAGGACGGCAAACGCCGCAGACTTAGGAAACTTCAACATTTTCAACCACCCCGTCGTTGCTGACGTGCCATGTCTGGATGCCATTGTTGTGATAGATCGAGTTTTCGCCGCGCACTGCGCGCAGCTCGTTCTTGGTCGGCTGGACCAGGCCCTGGTCATCCATGGCGCGCGACTGCAGCAGCATTTCCGACCCGTCCCAGTTGATGTCGAGATAGAACCGGTGAAGCGCCTTGGGCAGGCTCGGCCCGTCTATGCGCGCAGGCTGCCAGGTGCGGCCGCCGTCTGTCGTCACGTCGACACGGCTGATCGTGCCGTTTCCTGACCAAGCGAGACCGGAAATCACCAGCGGTCCCTTGCCGTGAGTCACCGGGACCTGCGGGCTCGGACTGGTGATGACCGATTTCACCTCCATCATGAAGGTGTGGCGGCGCGCCTTTCCGTTGGGAAGCAGATCGGTGTATTTCGAGGTTTCCTCGCGCTGGGCCCAGGGTTCATCGCCCACTTCCAGGCGACGCAGCCACTTGACCCACATGTTGCCTTCCCAGCCGGGAACGCACAGTCTCAATGGATAGCCCTGTTCGGGACGCAGCGCCTCGCCATTCATCTTGAAGGCGACGAGGCAATCGTCGAGCGCCTTTTCCATCGGGATCGACCGCGTCATCGCAGCCGCATCGGCGCCCTCCGCCAGCAGCCATTTGCCGGTCGTCTTGACGCCCGCTTCTTCAAGCAGGTAGCGCAGCGGCACCCCGGTATAGACCACGCAATGGATCATGCCGTGAGTGAACTGGCAGCCGTTGAGCTGCGAGCCTCGCCACTCCATGCCGCCATTGGCGGCGCATTCGAGGAAATAGACCCGGTTCTCGCGCGGAAACCGCTTCAGGTCCTCCATGGTGAAGACCAGCGGCGTATCGACCAGGCCATGGATCATCAGCCGGTGATCAGCGGGATTGATCACCGCGGTGCCGCCATGATGCCGTTCGAAGCATAGACCGTTTGGCGTGATGATGCCGTCAAGCTCGTGCAGCGGCGTGAAATTGATCGACGAGACCGGATCAGCCGTCAGCCACGGCACGTCGCGGCGCACCACATGCGCCTCGAACTCCGATGGCGTGCCGTAAGGAGCCACATCCACGCCGTCGCCGAGATAGCGGTTCCAGTCCTGGATTTCGGTGATCAGCGGCTCGCCTGCCGCCCGCGCGGCGCCGGCGCTGGCGGCAACCGCTGCGCCGCCGAGCAGTCCGGCCTTCAGGAAATCGCGCCGTGAGGCAGTCTGTTTGGTCCCCTTGGGATCGGTGTTGTCTACCATGAGATCCTCCCGTGGCGCTTGTCCAGCATTTGCATACCTGTCTCCGTCGTCATTGGGGGCGCGCTTCGCCCCGCACGTTCGCTCTCAAATAAGGCTCACAGGATCACCCGGACCGCCGCAGCGTCCGGATCGAGTGAAACCACTGATTTCTTCGTGATGTAGTCTTCCATCAGATCGTAGATCGCCGGTCCCTCGACGCCCTCATTGACCGAGGCCCAGCCGCCGACCGTGTAGGTCTTGTCCGCTTCCATCAGCTCGCCGCTGCCGGTGAGCCGCATGTCCGAGATGCGGCTACCCATCTCCCCTTCAGGCGCGCAGGCATAGGTAAAGCCGCCAACACGCACCATGTCGCCGCCCTGCTGCAGGAACGGATCCTTGTTGAACAGGTTGTCGCAGACATCTTCCATGATGTCCTTGAGCTGCGCTCCGGTGAACTCGAGGCGGTAGACCGCCGGGTAGCTCATGGAGGTTTCGGTATAGAGATCGTCGATGGTGATGTCGGCGCCCGGAAGCAGCGTCGTGCCCCAGCGGAAACCCGGCGACAGGGCAATCTGGGTGTCGCGTTCTTCGATGATGCCCTGGCAGATCAGATCATCCCAGGTGCCGTTGAAGTTGCCGCGCCGGTACAGCAGCGTGTCGGTGCTTCCGATGACCCGCTGCGTCTCGGCTTCATAGGGCGCGCGGACCTCGGCGATCTTGGCCGCCATTTCCGGATCGGGCGTGATCACGTCTGAGAACACCGGGATCAGCGTCGAGCTGTAGCCCGCAACCTTGCCGTCCTTGATGTCGAGATCGATGCGGCCGAGATACTTGCCGTGCGAGCCGGACGACATCAGCAGCGTGCCGCCGACTTCCAGCGCCACTGGGGTTGCATCATGGGTGTGGCCGGTGACGATCACATCGAGCCCGCTGACAACGCCGGCCAGCTTGCGGTCGACGTCAAAGCCGTTATGCGACAGCAGAACCACCACTTCGGCGCCTTCGGCACGGGCCGCGTCGACATTGGCCTGAAGCACCTCGGGGCGAATGCCGAACGACCATTTCGGGAACATCCAGCTCGGATTGGCGATCGGCGTGTAGGGCATGGCCTGGCCGATGACAGCCACCTTGACGCCGCCGCGTTCGAAATAGGCGGTGTGCTCAAAGGCCGGTTCATCCCATTCCGCATCGAAAATGTTGGACGCCAGGAACGGGTAGCCCATGGCATCGACCAGCTCCAGGAACCGGTCCTGGCCCAGCGTGAACTCCCAGTGTCCGGTCATGGCGTCGGGCTTGAGCAGCTTCATGCACTCGACCATGTCCATGCCATTGGTCTTGAGCGCGCTGTAGGAGCCCTGCCAGGTGTCGCCGCCATCCAGGAACAGCACCTTGTCGTCGCCACGCTCGGCACGGATCGCCTTGACCAGCGTCGCCGTCCGGTCGAGTCCGCCGAGCTTGCCGTAAGTCCGCGCCAGGTCGACATAATCGACCATGGTATGGGCATAGGCCAGCGGGCTGCCCTTCTCGATGTCGAAATAGGCAAGGAACTCTTCGGCCACCAGATGAGGGGGAACGCCTGCATAGGCGCCGACACCGATATTGGTGTCCGGCGGGCGAAAGAACACCGGCTTGAGCTGGGCATGGCAATCGGTGAAATGCAGGAGCGTCACCTGACCCTTGGAATCGAATTTCAGCAGGTCGTCCTGTGTGAGTTTTTGCTGCGCCAGCGCCCGGATCGGATTGGCGCCCAATCCGGCGGCGCCGAGGACGAACCCGGCATTGAGGGCATATTGCAGAAAATCGCGTCTGGTGTGCATCCTGGTCTCCATTCGGTGAAAAACGGGAAAAAACTACCCGTTCCGGTTTTCACCAGATTCAAATCCTGCTGATATTTCAACTCGTTAACACATTAACATCGAAACCGGAGCCGGCTTGACGGAACGCCTTGGCGCTCTTCTTTCCATGGCATGATGCAAGGCTCGGCCATTGTGCCGGAGGCGCCTAAACGCCTCCGGCAGATCTTGTCTTACGGACGAACCGCGGGGGTTTCGACCGAAAGGCCGGTGCCGCGCCATGTCACGTAGGTTTCAAGCGCCATCAACTCGTCCGAGAACGCCTTGGGCATTTCGGCCCTGGTATCGCGGATGCAGCCGCGGAAGCGGTTGTGCAGCGAGGTGAAACCGCTCTTGAGCCGGTAGACCGGGAAGCCGTTGACCTGGCCCTGGCTCAAATGGTCGGCGCGGATGTACTTGCCGGCATTGGCCTCGTGACAGCTGGCGCAGGCGAGATTGAGCTGACCTGTCCGGGTGTAGTAGAGGTCCTTGCCCTGTTCCCACCAGGACTGCATGTCGCCTTCGGTAAGATCCAGTTGTACAGGCAGGCCCAGCGACTGGTGCTTGATATAGGTGGTGAGTTCCTTCTGACCGCCCTTGTCAAACTCATAGGCCTCCGCGCCCATCTGCTCGGTGCGGCATTTGTTGATCTGCAACTCGACATTGATCGGCCTGTTGGAATCCGCATCCCATTTCGGGTACTTGGCGCCGATACCCTTCATGCTTTCCGCAGCATCTCCGTGGCAGCTCGCGCAGGATTTGCCGGCGGTCCCGTCGACCTTGTTCCAGAGAACCTCGCCATCCTCAACCGAGACCATGGCCGGGTTCTCGAACGTATCGCGCTCGAGATCGCGGGTTTCAGCTTCGCGGTAAAGCCAGCCCGAGAGCACTTCGTCAAAGGGCAGCCCCTCGGGCGCCTTGGCGCGGGTGATCATCGGCTTGCCATCGATTTCCAGCGTATCATCGACTGGCTCTGCCATTGTCCAACTGGTTGCGGTGAGTCCCGCCGCCAGCGCAATACCGGCTATCAAAAGTCTCTTCATAACGGTCTCCGTCCTCCCGGGACTGCGCCTGCACGAATCTCCCGCCCGTGCAGGGCTCCCTCGCTCTCGTTGCTACTTGACTTCGATCGGTTCCTCGGCCTCGTAGACCGACCCGTCATCATCGAGCCAGGTGAACTTGAAGGTTCCGCTGGCAGGCACTTTGGCGTTGAACTCGAAATACGGATTGGCGGAAATCGCCGGATCCAGATCACATTCGAACACCGTCTGCCCTTCGAAGGCGCAGGTGAACTTGTTGATGATCTTACGCGGAATGGGGTTGCCATCCTTGTCCTTGCGCTGACCCGATTCCATCTCGTGACTGATCAGCGTCTTGATGGTGATCACCTCACCGGCCGAAGCCGTCTTGGGGACCTTGATGCGTGGTTTTGATGCCATGTTCGTTAATCCTGTCCTGGCTCAGCCGCCGCAGCCGCCGATGGTTACCTTGACCTCTTTCTTGTCCATGAAGAAAGAGCCGTCTTTCATTTTCGCAACCGCGACGACGTTCTGGGTCTTGGCAAGTCGCATACGGGTCGTTGCGAGCGCAGCACCACTCAATTCAGTGAAATGGAACGTGGCCACAGCCGGGCTGGGGTTGCCGTCGGCCAAGAGAATGACCGACTCCACCATGTCATCGCCTTCCATGGCGCTTTCCACGCTCACAGAGACCGGCACCGTGTTGCCGTTTTCCGCGATTTCAGGCGCGGTCAGCGTGATCTTGCCTTCGCCGGGGGCGGTGCCGCCGGTGAAATCCATGATCGCCTTGTCCGTGTCCTCAACCGAAGCAAGAGCCGGGGTGATCCGGGCTCCGGCAACCGCGAATGCCGCGGCGCCCACTGTCAATCCTAAGACATGTCGTCTTGTCAGTTTCATAAGATTCGAGCTCCTCTGCTCCAGATAAGTGCTTGCACGCTCACTCCTTGAGCGTACCGAGATAAGCGAGAACATCCTCGACCTGCTGAGCGGTCAGGATCGTCTTGCCGACGAATTTCTCGGCCACGTTCTTGCCGACATCCAGGGAATAGAAGCCGGGCATGACGGTTTGATCGGTGAATACGGTCTTCGAATTCACCAGGATGGCCCTGAGCATCGGCTCTTCGTAGCGCGAAGCCACGCCATCAAGCGCGGGTCCGACATCGCCATGAAACTGGTCGCTGGCCATCGCCGCGTTGACATGACAGGCAAGGCAATTGCCAAGTCCGGTGTCCTTGAACACCTTGGCGCCCTCAACCGGATCGCCCGGCGTTCCGGTCAGCGACGTGGTGATGCCCTCATCGGTAAACTCCACCGCTTCAGGTGCGATCTCGCTGGACCAAGCCGCAGTCGACAACATGATTGCCGCCGCGACCCCCAGTGTAAAATTCATGCGCCTCATCATTTGGCGTTCCCTCCTCCATTGCCCGAAAACAGTCGTTCCGGATCTTCTCCGTTTCAAATGATAATCATACTTCGACGCACAATCAATGCAAAAATATGATTTCTTGAATGTATCTTTCATCCATTCTCATTCCGCGTCAAGCCGGCCCGCGGCCCGCATCTCGTTGATAATGCGGGCGTGATACTTTTGAAAGTGTTCGTCACTCTCGTAACCCTTTTCGGATACCCACTTGAACATATTGAGAAAAGTCCACTTTCCGAACGCGCCCGGCATGGTCGCCACCGCGGCCTCGGCAACGGTTGCTCCTTCCGGCGCGTCCTCGGGCAGAAAAACCATGGTCGGCGTGAAAATATAACCCCATTTGCGCGCTGCCGTCTTCTCGGTCAGCACCTCGCCGTCGAGGTCGGTGACTTCCTCGTCGCCGAACATGTTGTACTGGACGACCTTGAAGTTGGCCTTGATGAAGTCCGAGACTTCCGGATCCGACAGGATCTTCTCGTGCATCTGGGCGCAATAGATGCAGCCACGCTGCTCGAAGATCATGACCAGCCGCTTGCCCTCGTCCTTCGCCGCCTCGATGTCTTCTGCGACATCGCGGAAGGTGAGCGAGAACCAGTCTTCCTTGTGCAGGCCGTCCTCGCCGATCTCCGATGACCAGGCCTGGGCAGACAGCGCCGCAACAGCGGCAAAAGTCAAAAACGCGCGTCCGAACATGATAGTCCTCCTAACCGATCGTTGCGAAAGCGGGAAACATCTCGAGCATCCATTGCGCGATTCGCGACATCTGGCCTGTCATGAACAGGATGCCGGTGATGACCAGAAGTACGCCCATGGCCTTTTCGATCACAGCCATATGTTTCTTGATTCGGGTTGAAAACCGGATGAATCGGCTGGCAAACACCCCGGCCACGACAAAAGGGATCCCGATTCCCAGCGCATAGAGCCCGAGCAGAAGGGCCCCCTGCCCCGCGCTCTCCTTGGCCGCAGCCATGAACAGGATCGCCGCCAGGATCGGTCCGACGCAGGGCGTCCAGCCGAAGGCAAAGGCCAGCCCCATGACATAGGCGCCCACCATGCCCGCGGGCTTGCGCTCAACCGTGACCCGCGCTTCGCGGTACAGAAGCGCCAAGCGGAACACGCCGAGGAAATGCAGCCCCATCAGCAGTATCAATACCCCGGCGATGATGGACAGCACGTCAAAATAGCGCGCCAGCGATTGACCGATCAGGCTAGCAGTGGCGCCGAGAGCGATGAAGACCGTGCTGAATCCCAGCACGAAAGCGACCGACGCCAGTGCGATGCGGCGTGACGCCACATTGTCAGCGCCGGCGTTTTTGACTTCGTTGAAACTCATGCCCGCCAGATAGGCGAGATAGGGCGGAACGATCGGAAGCACGCAGGGCGAGAAGAATGACAGCAATCCGGCCAGAAAGGCGGCTCCATACCCGACATCAATCATCAGTTTCTTCCTCCCGCGAAGCGCCGCCTGTCCAGACCAGCCGGAAAAGGCTGCCCCAGCACCCTGTTCAAACATGCACCGTTCACCCGTGACGCCGCTCGAACGCAACACGCCTGACCCGCATTCGGCCTCCCCATGGCGCATCGCCGGCCAGAATGCGATTGCAAGATATGCAAAATACAATATATATTGCAATCACTATTTTACCGGAGCTGGACCAGCCTCATGACATCACCTCTCGCGGCTGCGCTTTCCTTCGTCCTGCTCCTGGCCACGCCAGCATTCGCGGCCGAAATGATCATGTATGAGCAACCGGGCTGCGCCTGGTGCAAGCGCTTCAATGAGGAAGTGGCGCCGGCCTGGCCAAACACCGAACAGGGCCGGCGCGCGCCCTTGCGGCGGGTCAATATCCGCGAACCGCTGCCCGAGGACTTGGCCGACATTCCGGTCGAGAGATTCACGCCGACCTTTGTTCTGGTCGATGACGGCGAGGAGATCGCGCGGTTGCGGGGCTATCCCGGCGATCAGTTCTTCTGGGCGCTTGTCGATGAGATGCTTGCAAAGCTGGAGCCATGACATCGGACCCGACGCCAAGCCAGGATTTTTCCGGTCAGGATATCGACGTCCTTGCCGGACAGGCGCGCAAGGCGAGCGATATTCTCAAGGCGATGTCGCACGAGACCCGGTTGCTCATTCTCTGGCTGTTGTCGGAAAACGAAAAATCCGTCTCGGAGCTTGAGCAATTGCTGGCCCTGCCCCAGGCGGCGGTGTCCCAGCAGCTCGCAAGGCTGCGCTTTGACCACATGGTCAGCGCGCGCCGCGAGGGCCGGATGATTCACTATTCGATTTCCAACGCCGAAGTCTCGGCCATTGTGGCCTCGCTCTATGATCTGCTGTGCCGTCCGGACGCCGGGAACGGCTGAACCGGAGACACATTGCTTGCATTGAATACCGCCGGTGCCTAAACTTGACGAGAGGGACCGGGGCTGTGCCGGCCAACCGGAGGAGGAGGCCATCATGTTTGACTCAGGGTGGATGCTTGCGCTGTCGGGCTGCATGGTCGGCGTCATTATCGGCTTTGCAGCGCGCAAAAGCCATTTCTGCACCATGGCGGCCCTGGAGCGCCACTGGTATGCGGGCGACGACCGGCCGCTCAGGGCCTGGGCGCTGGCCGCATTCACGGCGCTCATCGCCACGCAACTGCTCGGCGCTGCGGGCATGGCCGGGCTCGAACAATCCTTCTATCTGACCGAGCCGCTGCCGCTCGCCGGCGCCATTGTCGGCGGCCTGATGTTCGGCCTGGGCATGGCGCTTGTCGGCACCTGCGGCTTCGGCGCGCTGGTCCGGCTTAGCGGCGGCAATCTGCGCGCGCTGGTGGTTCTGACAGGCCTCGGGCTTGCAGCCCTTGCCGCCCAGCGCGGCGTCACCGCCCACATCCGCGCGGTTCTGCTCGATCCCTTGTCGCTCGACCTGTCGGCATTTGGCGGGCAATCGGCGGGCGCACTGATCTCACGCGCCACGGGTGTCAACGCAACACTGCCGCTGGCGCTGCTCATCGGTGCTGCGGGCCTGTGGTGGGTGTTCAAATCGGCCAGTTTCCGCGCCGACCGCAACCGGCTGATCGCCGGCGTGGTCATAGGCCTCTGCATCGCCGCCGGCTGGGTGATCACCAGCCTGTTTGCGGCCCGGGCGCTGTACCCGGTTCAGGTCGAGGCCGGCTCCTTCGTCATGCCGGTGGGCGAAACCATCCTGCAGATCATCACCGTCACCGGCGAACTGCCCGATTACGGCATCGGCATCGTCATCGGCGTGTTCCTGGGCGCGGCTGTCTCCGCATTCCACTCCGACGACATGCGCTGGGAGGCCTGCGACGACGCCCGCGAACTGAGCCGCCACCTGCTCGGCGCCTTCCTGATGGGCACCGGCGGCGTCTTTGCGCTCGGATGCACCATCGGACAGGGCGTCAGCGCCTTCTCGGTGATGGCGGTTTCGGCCCCGATCGTGATGCTCTCGATTGCGGCGGGCGCCCGCATGGGGCTCGGCCTCTTGGTCGAAGGCAACGCCTTCAGCTTCATCGCAGACTGGCGCGCGCCGAAGGCTCAGCCGGAAGCCACGAAACGGTAAGCCGCCCCGTCCCGCTCCACCCTGCCCTCACCGGGCTTGGGCAGATGGTAGGCGGTGATCGCCGCCTTGTCCGCCGCCAGCCGGTCGAGCAGCCTGAGCCGGGTGGCGACGCCCTTGTCCGGATCCTGGTCGGATCCGCTCGGCCATGCCGGATGGGTGAACGAGATCGCGAAATGGGTGATCGCATCACCAGCCACCAGCACCGGCTCCGATCCGCCATGCAGCAGGAACGACATGTGCCCGGGCGTGTGCCCCGAAGTGTCGACGGCCTCGACGCCGGGCAGCACTTCCGCGCCGGGCTCGAACAGGTTGATCATGTCTTCGAGATGAGCAAGCCGGTTCTGCGCACCGACGGCGAATGTCTTGCGTTCCTCGGGCATGGTGTCAACCGTGCCCGGATCGCGCCAGAACTCCCATTCCGCACGGCCCATGTGGAAGCTCGCATTGGAGAACAGCACCTCGTCGAAGTCATCGACCAGCCCCCAGAGATGGTCGGGATGGCAATGGGTGAAGACAACGTCGGTGACATCCGCCGGATCAAGGCCGGCCTCCGCCATGTTGTCGAGAAGCGTGCCCGCCGACGGCATGAAGTTGGGGCCGGACCCCACATCGAACATGATCAGCCGGTCACCCGATTTCAGGAACGGAACATTGCAATCAGGCGCCAGGGCGTCTGTCGGTTGTCCGTTCTCCGCAAGCAGCGCCACAAGCTCATCCCTCGGCACATCCGGATAGGAGAAGGCCAGCGGCAACACCAGGTTGCCGTCGCTGACGGTGCTCAGCACCGCCTCGCCGATCTCAAGGGCGCGGGCCGGCCGCAGGCCCACGGGCAGCAGCAATGCAGCCCCTGCAGCCGCACCGGTCCGCAGCAAGGTGCGTCTGGTCAGATCAAGCGATGTCATGATATTCCTCCACATAGATTTATTTGAATATTTGCCTTTGTCTTGACTGAGGTCAATGCCTGTTCCCGCAATTGGGGTATTTTGGTGCAAAAGGAAAAGCTTCGATGGAACTTGAGCTGCTTGCCGACCGGTTCGGCGACAAATGGACGCTTTTGATCGGTGGCGCGGTGATCGGTGCCTTGTTCGGCGCCTTTGCCCAGCAGAGCCGGTTCTGCCTGCGCGCCGCCGCCATCGAATTCTCCCGCGGCGAGGTCGGCGGCAAGATGGCGGTCTGGCTCATCGTGTTTTCGACCGCGATCGCCGGAACCATGCTGCTGGCCGCGTTTGATCTGTTCGTCGCCACCGAAGCCCGCCAGCTGGCCTCGCCGCAAAGCCTCTCCGGTGCGGCCCTCGGCGGGCTGATGTTCGGTGCCGGCATGATTTTGGCGCGCGGCTGTTCGTCCCGGTTGCTGGTGCTGTCGGCTACCGGAAACCTGCGCGCCCTGCTCTCGGGCCTGGTGTTCGCGGTCGTGGCGCAAGCCAGCCTGCATGGGTTTCTATCTCCGCTGCGGGAAGCGCTGGCAACGCCGCTGACGACGCTGTCGATCGGTTCCAATGACCTTCTGGTCCTGTCCGGCGTTTCCGAAACAACCGCCTTCACGCTGGTGTTGATAGGCCTCGCCGCGAGCATTGGGCTGGCGATGTGGCGCAAGATCGGCATCTGGAAGACGCTTTCCTCCTTCCTGGTGGGGGCCTGCATTCCGCTCGCCTGGTGGTTCACCAAATCCATGACCGGGATCGCCTTCGAGCCGGTGACGATCGAATCCTTGAGTTTCACCGGCCCCTCGGCGAACACCCTGATGCTTTTTCTGTCGGAGCCCGGGTCGATGATCGATTTCGATGTCGGCCTCGTTCCCGGCGTGTTCCTCGGTGCCTTCCTGGCGGCCCTGCTGACGGGTGAACTCGAACTCCAGGGGTTTGAGGGTGGCGGCTCGATGCGGCGCTATCTGGCGGGCGCCGCTCTGATGGGCTTCGGCGGCATGCTGGCCGGCGGCTGCGCCGTGGGCGCGGGCGTCACCGGCGCAAGCATTTTCGCGCTCACCGCCTGGGTCACCCTGTTCTCCATCTGGCTCGCGGCATCGGCCACCGACTGGCTGGTCGACCGCAAGCTGCCCGAACGGCAATCGCGCGCGCACCTCCAGCCTCAACAAGCCCGACCCGTCACGATCCGGACCACCGAATAGCAAGACCGCCAGGCAGACCACGCTCTCCGTACATCCGGGAATGAACGTGATCCTGCCTGGCGGCCCTGAACCCTGCACCCTTTGCGGGCGTCGTTATCGATCCCCTCTGGATCTGAGATACTCAATGCAGGAAGCGTGCCAGTTTGGGAAAGTCCGGTAAATCCGGATTTCAGTCGGATTTTTTCGCTAACCCAATGAGACAGATGCAAGTGCAATGGGCAAGAGCGGGACTGCATTCGCCCAATTCATGGGCAGGCAGAAGGATTGCCGGGATTGCGGGCGTGGGCCTCACACGGAAACCGCTTCGCGCAATCTGTCCTTGGTCAGGCTCTCGCGATCGCCTGCCATCTTGACCTCGCCGCGCTCGATCACGCAGAACCGGTCGGCTAGGCCATAGGCGAACTCGAAATATTGCTCCACCAGCACGATCGCCATCTTGCCGTCATCGCGCAAGAGCGCGATGACGCGGCCGATCTGCTGGATAATGTTGGGCTGGATGCCTTCGGTGGGCTCATCCAGCAACAGCAGTTTGGGCCTTGTGATCAGCGCCCGCGCTATCGAAAGCTGCTGCTGCTGGCCACCGGAGAGGTCGCCGCCGCGGCGGTTGCGCATGTCTTTGAGCACCGGGAACAGCTCGTAGATATGATCCGGGATCCGGTGCTCGCTGCGCGGCAGACAGGCAAAACCGGTCTCCAGATTCTCGGTCACCGTCAAGAGCGGGAAGATATCCCGGCCCTGCGGCACATAGCCGACCCCCCTGGCGGCCAGCTGGTGCGCCGGGATCCTGCCGATCGCCTGCCCGTCGAGATGATACGCGCCGCCCGAGCGGTGATGCACCCCGGAAATCGCCTTCAGCAGGCTGGTCTTGCCCACGCCGTTGGTGCCCATCACGCAGGTCACCTGCCCGACATCGGCTTTCAGCGAAATGCCCTTGAGGATCTGCGACTGGCCGTAATGCAGCGTCAGGTTTTGGATATCGAGCATGGTCTAGCGCCCCAGATAGACATCAATGACCTCGGAATTGGCGGTGACATGGTCGAGCGACCCCTCCGCCAGAACCGAGCCTTCGTGCAGCACCGTCACCTTGCAGTCGAGCCGGCGGACGAATTCCATGTCGTGCTCGACCACCACCACGGCCCGGGTTTCCGCCGCCCGGCGCAACAGGTCGGTGGTGTGCTCGCGCTCGCCCAGCGTCATGCCGGCGGCCGGCTCGTCGACCAGAAGCAGCTTCGGCTCCTGCGCCAGCAGCATGCCGATTTCCAGCCACTGCTTCTGGCCGTGCGAGAGTTCGCCCGCCATCCGCTCAAGCGCCTCCGACAGGCCGATTTCCTCGGCGAGCGCCAGCACGCGGCTCCCGTCTTCCGGTGTCGCCCGGTATCCCAGAACCGCAAACGGCAGCCGGTCGTTGCTCAAGGCCATCATCAGGTTGTCGCGCACGCTTTGCGCCTCGAACACTGTGGGGCGCTGGAACTTGCGCCCCACGCCGGCGCGCGCGATTTGGCTCTCTGACAATCTAAGCAGGTCAAACTGCGGCTCGCCGAACCGCACCCTGCCCTCGTCGGGCCTGGTCTTGCCGGTGACGATGTCCATGAAGGTGGTCTTGCCCGCCCCGTTGGGTCCGATGATCGCGCGCAACTCCTGTTCGCCGATTTCAAACGACAGATTGTTGATGGCCTTGAACCCGTCAAAGGACACCGAGATCGAGGTGACTTCGAGAAGTGCGCTCACGCTGCATCCTTTCTGACCAGCCGGTCGAACAGCCCGCCAATGCCCTTGGGCATGAACAACGTCACCAGCACGAAACCGAGCCCCAGCAGGACCTGCCACCAGTCGACCCAGTTAATGGTGTAGAAGCCCAGCGGAATGCTCGGCGCCTGCCCGCCGGTGAACCAGGACGACAGCAGCG
Source organism: Hoeflea sp. (assembly GCF_014359905.1). Taxonomy (GTDB): domain Bacteria; phylum Pseudomonadota; class Alphaproteobacteria; order Rhizobiales; family Rhizobiaceae; genus Hoeflea. Next base: position 55,842 of record NZ_JACIYP010000007.1, read on the forward strand.
ACACGGTCGCCGCCCCGATGACGGCCCCGTAGAGACGTCCCCGCCCGCCGATGGCCACCCAGACCGCCAGATAGATCGAGGCGATCGGCGCTATTTCCGCCGGGTTGATGATGCCTGCCTGCGGATAATACAGCGCCCCCGCGATCGCCGCGATCACGGCCGTCAGCGTGAACACCACCAGCTTGTAGGCTTCCACCGGGTAGCCCATGAAGCGGATGCGGGTCTCGTCGTCGCGGATGGCGCGGATGACATTGCCGAACTTGCCCGAGACCACCCAGGCAGCAAGCAGATAGCCCAGCCCCAGCGCCAGAGCGGAGGCCAGGAAAAACCACACCGAGATCACCGATTGCGGCACGTCGGTCAGGCCCGGAATGTTCTGCAATCCCGACAGGCCGTTGTTGCCGCGCAACCCGCTGTCGTTCTGGAACAGGTAGAGCGACAGCGCCAGCGTCATCGCCTGGGTCAGGATCGACAGATACACCCCGGTCACGCGTGAGCGGAACGCCAGCCACCCGAACACCAGCGCCAGCAGACCCGGCACCAGCACCACCAGCACCAGTTGGGCAAACAGACTGTCGGCGAAATACCATACGACGGGGATTTCCGAGCCGCCGACCACGCCGAAGATCTGCGTGCCGATGCCTTCGCGGATCTCTTCGGCCGTCGGCGGCAATTCGGCGCCGGCAAGCGAGGCAATGACGATGTCCTTGGTGCGCTCATACATCAGCCACATGCCGATCATGTAGCCGCCGAGGCCGAAGAAGGCGAAATGGCCCAATGACAGGATTCCGCAATAGCCCCATACCAGATCCATGGCGATGGCGATCAGGCACAGGCAGAGCGTCTTGCCGAGGATCTTGACGAAGCTGGTCGAGACCAGCCCCAGGCCGAAGCCTTCCGACAGCACCGTGATGACGATGGTGAAGACCGCAAGCAGCGAGATGAAGACCAGCACCGACGGCTGCCGCGCGAACAGGGAACGCTGCATGGTCTAGTCCCCCGCCGCTCGGCCCTTGAGCGCGATGATGCCCTTGGGTCTGAACTGAATGAAAATGATGATGAAGATGATCATGTAGGTCTGCGCCGCCAAGGTGTTGGACGGGTTGAAGAACTCGATCAGCTTCTGCAGTGAGCCGATCATGCCGGCGCCGGCGAGGGTGCCCCAGATATTGCCGACGCCGCCCACCACCACCGTCATGAAGCTTTGCACGATGTAGCCCGAGCCGAGCTCGGAGGTGACCTTGGCGAACAGGCCGATGGCGACGCCTGCGATGCCGGCGATGCCGGAGCCCAGCCCGAAGGTCATCATGTTGATACGGTCCGGATTGATCCCCATCGACGAGGCCATGCGCGGATTCTGCGTCACCGCCCGGATCTCGAGCCCGAGCCGGGTCCGCTTGAGGATGAACAGCAGCAGCCCCATGAACACGACCGCGAGCACGAAGATGGCGATCCGGATATAGCTGACCGACACCACGTCATTGAGCGCCCAGGCGCCATCCAGCCAGGATGGCGAGGTCAGCGGGCGCGCCTGGGTGCCGAAGATGTTCTTGGCGATCTGCTGCAGCGCAATGGAAATGCCGAACGTGGCGAGCAGCGTTTCGAGCGGCCGGTGCGCCAGATGCCGGATCACCAGCCGCTCCAGCGCCACGCCCGCCATGAATGCCACAGCGAAGGCGAGCGGCAACGCCACCAGGATGGAGGCGGTGTAGTTCGGAATGATCTGCTGGACCACATAGCCGGTATAGGCGCCGATCATGATGAATTCTCCATGCGCCATGTTGATCACCCCCATCACACCGAAGGTGATGGCAAGACCGATGGCGGCCAGAAAGTAGATCGACGCCAGCGACAGCCCGTCGAGCGCGAGCGAGAGGAACCGGTAGAACCCGACAGTCCTGCTGATATCGGAGAGTGTCTCCCTGGCCGCCGTGGTCAGAGCCGCATCGGACTCAGCATAGACCTCGGCGAGGACATGGCTTGAAACGGCCTCTTGCTGCTCGTCCTGGGTTACAAGCGGCGGGACTGCGCCGGAGGCGGCGAGCGCCAGATAGGCCCGGTCGCGCGCCTCCTGGGTCACCAGCTCGGCAACGGGAATGCCCGCGACCGCGCCGTCCTGGATATTGGCGATCAACGCGCGCTTGCGCGCGTCAGGCAGCACGATCGGCTGCGCCTTGCCCGCGTCGACCAGCAATTGGTAGGCTGTATCCGTGTCGATGTCGCTGCCCGGCGTCAGGATCCTGGCAACATTGACGCCTTCCGGCGTCGCATCGAACACCTTCACGCTGGACGCCAGCAACGGGTTGAGCGCCGCCCGCGCATCCACGCCGGAATCGCCGGCAAAGCTTCTGATCGCAGCGACGCGATTGGCGGAATCGCTGCCGAACTTGATCGTCAACAGCCGCTGGAGCCGCATCTTGCGGGCCTTGATGGCCGGATCCGTTTCCTCTTCGATCGCATCCCTGAGGATGGCCAGGTGCGATTCATTGGCGGAACGCTCAAGCGCGGTCAGCGCCTGCAACCGGCGCTCCGGGTCCGGGTCGGACAGTTGGAACTGGACCAGTTTGGCGGCGATCAAGCCGCGCACGCCACTGTTGGGATTGAGATTGGAGAGATCCGCCTGCTCCGCCAGCCCGGCTTCCGCGCCGGTATCGACATCGATCAGCATCAGCTTGCCGCCATCGGCCTTCTCGACAAAGAAGAAGCGTCCGTCTGACTTGCGCTGCCAGACCCCTTTCTCCCGCCATTTCTCCAGGAACACCGGAACATTGGGCAATTCACTCGTCGCCAGGTCCTCAAGCACGGGACCGATTGTCATGCGCGATGGTCGTTCGATCATGGCGCGCTTGCTTTCAAGCAGCGCGTTGAGACCGCCCTCCTGCGCTGTCGCCGGCAGAAGCCAGCTCAGCGCGGCAATCAGGATATAGGCAATGCGGAGCATGGAAGACCGGAAGGGTTGGGAAGGCGGAAAAGGGGGCCGCCGGCCCCCTCCCGTTCCAGGGGATCAATAGTTGGAATTGAGCTGCACGCAGGTCTTGGTCTCGGTGTTGTACATGCCGCACTCGAGTTCCTTCCAATTCGATTCCAGCACGGCCGATTCCGGCAGGAAGTCGGTCCAGGCGTCGCCGGGAACCGGCTCGGTCTGGCTGACGATGCTGAACTGTCCATCCGCCTGGATTTCGCCGATCAGAACCGGCTTGGTCAGGTGGTGGTTGGGCAGCATTTCGGCTTCCGAGCCGGTCAGGTTCGGAAACTTCTGGCCGTACATGGCGGTGCGGACGGCATCGACGTCGGTGGTGCCGGCGGCTTCGACAGCGTTCACCCACATGTTGAAGCCGATGTAATGGGCTTCCATCGGGTCGTTGGTGACCCGCTCTTCACCGGCAAAAGCCTTCCATTCCTTGATGAATTCGGCATTGGCCGGCGCATCGGCGGACTGGAAGTAGTTCCAGGCGGCGAGATGGCCGACGAGGTTGGTGGTGTCGAGGCCGGAGAGTTCTTCCTCGCCCACCGAGAAGGCCACGACAGGAATGTCGTCAGCCGAGATGCCGGCCGCGGCGAGTTCCTTGTAGAAGCCGATATTGGCGTCGCCATTGATGGTCGAAATCACGCCCACCTTCTTGCCGTCGGCGCCAAGGGCGACCACGTCACCGACGATCTTGGACCAGTCGGAATGGCCGAACGGGGTGTAGTTGACGAAGATGTCCTCTGCCGCGATGCCCTTGTCCTTGAGATACTGCTCGAGGATCTTGTTGGTCGTGCGCGGATAGACATAGTCGGTGCCCAGCAGCGCGAATTTCTCGACCCCAAGCTCTTCAAGGAAGTAGTCGGTCGCCGGAATGGCCTGCTGGTTCGGGGCAGCCCCCGTGTAGAAGACGTTCTTGGAGGATTCCTCGCCCTCGTACTGAACGGGATAGAACAGAAGCCCGTTGAGTTCCTCGATCACCGGCAGAACCGACTTGCGGCTCACCGAGGTCCAGCAGCCGAACATGACATCGACGTTCTGGACGGTCATGAGTTCGCGGGCCTTTTCGGCAAACAGCGGCCAGTCGGATGCCGGATCGACAACAACAGCCTCGAGCTTCTTGCCCAGCAGGCCGCCCTTGGCGTTCTGCTGCGCGATCAGCATCTCCATGGTTTCCTTGAGTGTCGTTTCCGAGATGGCCATCGTTCCCGATAGCGAGTGCAGGACACCAACCTTGATTGTCTCCTCCTGCGCATATGCCGAGTGGGCCAATACGGTCGATGTAACCAGTGCCGCCGCCCCTGCGATCTTCAATTGAGTGGTAAATTTCATGTCAGCCTCCGTGCTGTTCGTGTCCACGGAACTTTTCAATGCAAGCGCCTTGCCAGTTGCGTTGCTGCTGGCTTTTCACGGTTTATTAAGGTTTCGCAACAGACGCCGGCAAAACATGTCTCAAAAACGCGTCAAATAATGCCCATATTTAGTGCACTGCCATTTTTATGTGCATTAGATAGCCGGGCACATGGGGCCAGGAAGCGGGCCCAATTGTCACGCGCAGCTCGCAAGGTCACCCGAAAGTGCCTTATCCCCAGGGCGGGCTTGCGTGGAAGCTTTATTTCGCTTCTTATGCTCTCAGGATGAGGTCATCTCGGGTTTCATCCCCACTTGGCAACAAGGAGCTCCGTCGTCCCCATGAGCGTACCTCTGTTCTTGCTGGCCGTTCTGGCGGCCATGTTCTCCTTTCTCGCGCCAGCCTTCGCCTCGACCTGGCTGAAGACCGGCAAGGAAACGACGCGGCCCTATGGTCATGTCGAGTACTGCTCCCGCAAACCCTCCGACTGCCGCAGCCGGTCCACCCGGTCGCAGCTTCCGCCCGCGCGGCTCGATGTTCTGCGCGGCGTCAATGTCTCGGTGAACCGGGCGATCAAGCCGGTGTCGGACCAGGTAGCCTTCGGACGCAAGGAATACTGGACATCGAAGGCCCGAGCCGGCGACTGCGAAGACTTTGCACTGGCCAAGCGCGCCAGACTGCTGAGCAAGGGCTTCAAGCCGTCGCAGCTGCTGTTGACCATGGGGCACAATGGCACTGAACCGCACGCGGTGCTGGTGGTAAGAACCCGTGACGGCGACTATGTGCTCGACAACCTCGATGACGAGGTCACACCCGTGCAATCGGCGCGCGTGAACTTTCTCAAGATCCAGTCCCCGGACCACGGCGGCCAATGGCTGCGCATCACCGGCAAGACCGGCCGGGCGCCCTGAACGCCACTTCCGTTTTTCCCCTCGCGCCCCGCAGCATGATTGCGTAAATCGGAATCGATTGAAGGCGAGCATGTGCAGCCGTTTTCAGTGCGGCAGCGTCCTTCGCGGGTTCGATTGAACGCCCGCCGCTGGAGCCGGGTCAAATTGGCTTTAGTCCCTGCGAATGCCTGTGCTATGGCTCATTGCTTCGCTCGCCTGAACGGCAGTCGAACCGCCGGAGGAGCCGCCGATCGCCGCCTATCGTTTCATCCACACCGCCGATATTCATCTCGATTCACCGTTGCGCTCGCTGGCGTTGCGCAACCCCGAGCTTGCCGACCTGATCGGCTCGGCCACACGACAGGCGTTCAGCTCCATCATTGATCTGTGCCTTGACGAGCGCGTCGATGCGCTGCTGGTTGCCGGCGATCTCTATGACGGCGACCAGACCTCGATGAAGACCGCCCGGTTTCTGGCGGGCGAACTGGGACGCCTGTCAAAGGCCGGCATCCGCACCTTCCTCATTCGCGGCAACCACGACGCGCTTTCCCGGATTTCGAAGGAACTGGTGCTGCCGGATCTGGTCAAGCTGTTCGGCGGACGGCCCGAGCATGTGCTGATCGACCGCGGCCCGGGCGAAAAGCCGGTCGCCATTCACGGCCTGAGTTTCTCCCAGGCGACCGCGCCCGAAAGCCTGCTGCCGAAATACAGGCCTGCCATCCCCGACACGATCAACATCGGCATGATGCACACGAGCCTCGGCGGGGCCGAAGGCCATGACGTCTATGCGCCGTGCAGCCCCGCCGATCTCATCGCCACCGGTTTTAACTATTGGGCGCTGGGCCACATCCACAAGCGTTCGGTCATTGAAAATGGTGGCACCATCGTCATGCCCGGCATGCCGCAGGGCCGCGACATCAACGAGGACGGACCCAAATCCGTGACCCTCGTCTCGATTGCCGACGACGGGACCGTGAGCATCGAGGAGCGACCGACCTCGCGCGCTGAATTCACCCGCGTCAGCGTCAACGCCGAGGGCATTACCGAGTGGAGCGGTCTCGCGGAGGCCATAAGTGCCGCACTGAGACAGGCGCGCGACACATCCGTGTCGCCCGAGCTTGTGGTGCGCCTGACTTTGTCCGGCGCCACGCCGCTCGCCTGGCGGATGCGCCGCGATTCTGATTTGCTGATGACGGAAGCCGAGGAACGCGCCGCGCAAGCCGGCGCCACATGGATTGAAAAGCTCGACATCGGCTGCACGCCGCCCAATACCCATGGCGGTCCCTCGACCGACCCGTTGCATGAACTCCGGGCGTTGATCGGCGCCGCCATTCTCGGTTCGGACGGCTATGAAACCGCGCTCGAAAGCATCGCTGCGAATCTCCAGACACAGCTTCCCGCAGATTTGCGCGATCTCTTCGGCACGGACGAGGCCGACACACGCGCCGCGCTCTCACGTATCGCACGCGAGGGGGCAGACGATGTGCTCGCCCGGCTCCAGACCGGTTCGGCATCGACGAGCGAGTCTGCCTGATGCGCCTCAACCGCCTCGATCTCACCCGCTACGGCAAGTTCACCGATCATGTCATCGATTTCGGCCCCCCGACCGAGCGCGGCTGCGACCTGCACATCGTCTACGGCCCGAACGAGGCCGGAAAGTCCACCCTGTTCCACGGCTGGCTCGACCTGCTTTATGGCATTGGCGCGCAGAGCAGCTACAATTTCCTGCACCCCTATCCCACCATGCAGATCGGCGCGGCGATCGCGTTTGAGGACAAGACGATCGAGGTCATTCGCCGCAAGCGGTCGCAAAACAGCCTGTTTGACGCCCAGGACCAGCCGATTTCCGAGGGCGTCCTGCTCGCCGGTCTGGGCGGGCTCGACCGCGACGCGTACCGGACCATGTTCTCGCTCGATGACGAAACGCTCGAACAGGGCGGCGAGAGCATCCTCGCAAGCCGCGGCGATCTGGGCGAACTGCTGTTTTCGGCCAGCGCGGGCCTCGGCGAACTGTCGCAACGGCTGGTCCAGATCCGCGGCGAGACCGAAGACTTCTACAAGTACCGGGCCCGCTCGGGGCGGCTCGCCGCGCTGAAATCGGACCTGGCCGGGCTGAAGGCCGAGCGCGACCGTCTCGACACCCAGGCGAGCGACTATGCCCGCCTGACCAGGATCCACGACGACGCGACGGAGCGCCATGCCGAGGCGAGTTCCCAACGCCAGCAGGTCAGGGCGCGCCTCGCCGCCATCAACCGGCTGCTCACCGCGCTGCCGCGCCTGGGAGAACTCGATACGCTGGCCCGACAGATCGAACCCCTGGCCGGACTGCCCGACGCAGCGCCGGAATGGCGCGACCAGATCCGCAAGCTGAGCGAGGATGACGCTGCCCTTCAGGCAGGCGGCGCGGCGCTCCACGCGGAAATCGAGCGGCTGACAGCCGACCTCGAAGCCATTGGCGTCGATCCCGGCATCCTGTCGCTTCAGGACCGCATGACGGACCTCGACCGGTTGCGCACACGCCACAATGCGGCGGAGGAAGACCTGCCGGATCGCCGCGCAGCGCTGGCCCGGCTCCAGGGCCGCATCGAGCACCTTCTCACGCAATTGGGGCGGCCCGGCGAGGCAGAGCCCGACCGGCTGCTGCTCGACACCGCGACAAGTGCCGGCCTGCGCGAGCTTATAGAGGCGCGCACCAGCCTCGACGTGCGCCTGGCGACCGCCCGGCGTGAAGCCGAAGACGCCAGGGCCGCCCGCGAAGAACTTCAGGCGCAGCTCGGCGATTCCGGCGGGAAGGCGGATGACCTCGCGCCGGACGAACGGCCACGCCGGATTGCCGCATTGGCAAGCCTCGTCACAACCATTCTCGGCGAAGATCACGGGCTCAGGCGGCAGGCCGCCCGCCGCGCCATCCCGGACGCAAGGGAAAAATGCGACGCCTGCCTGAATGCGCTGCTCCCCTGGCAAGGCGACATCGCCGAGCTGGAAGCCATGACCCCGCCATCGACAGAAAGCCTTCGCAAATGGAAAGGCGAAGGCGAAGACCTTGAACGCAAGCTTGCCGCCGTGATCGAGGAAACCGCGCGCCTGAGCACCGCGCTCCGGCGCCACGAGGCCGAAGCCGCCGCCATCACCCAGAGCCGCAGCCTGCCCTCGTCCGAGGCGGCGGACGCCTTGCGCGCGGCCCGCGATGAGGCCTGGGCGCACCACACATCCAAGCTGGACGCGCAATCCGCCCTCACCTTCGAAGCCGCCATGCAGGCTTTTGACGCGGCCACCGACAAGCGCGCGAGCCATCAGGCCGATGTCGCCAAGCTCAATGAATGCGCCGTGCAGATCGCGGTTCTCCGAGCCGATCTTGAAGGTGCGGCGCTGGCGCGATCGCGACTGGAATCGGCCCGGACGGACCTTATGGGCCGGATCGCAGCATCGGTGACCGCGCTGTCGCCCGCGCTGCCCAACGACATGACGCCGGACGCGCTCGCGGACTGGCTCGCCCGCCGCGACCGGGCGCTGGAGGCCGGACGCACGGTGCGCGATCATTGCCGCCAGCTCGAAAGCGCGGAAGCGGACCGCCGGGCCGCCACGGATAGGTTGGTCCGGGCGCTCGCGCCGCTCGACGCCGCAGCGGCATCGGACCAGGACCTGGAAACGCTCATCGCCCGCGCGCAGGATCTCATCAGCCGTGAAGCAAAGCTCGAAGCCCATCGCCAGCAGCGTGCGCAGCAGGAGCGCGCGCTCGGAAAACGCGAACAGGATCTGCGCACCGCTGACGAAGAGCTGCAGGCCTGGCTGCTTGCCTGGAAAGGCGCCTGCGCCGGCTGCTGGATCGGCCAGGCCGGCCGTACGCCCACCGCCGCCGAAATCCGCGAAGTGCTGCCGCTGCTGGGAGAACTCGGCTCGGCGCTGCATGACCGCGCGGGCCTGGCGGACCGCATCGCCAAGATGGAGCAGGATCAGGCGGACTATGCCGCCGCCCTTCATGAGATTGCCCAACAGGCCGGGATCGACACCCACGACGACGCCGTCGAAGCCATCGCCCGGCAGCTCGCCACCCGGCTGACTGCCGCCGACAAGGCCAGGTCGCAGCGGGCGGATATCGCCGCACGGATCGAGGACGCCCGCATGCGCCAGCGCGTCCACGCCGAACAGCGCGACGCACATGCGAAAATCCGGGACCCGATGCTCACAGCGCTCAAGGCCGAAACACTCACCGATGCGGCGCTCTCGGTTGACCGGGCTCTGGAGCGCAAGGCCCTGTCGGCGCGCGTCGACGAGATCAGGCAGCAGATCTGCGAAAGCCTGGGCGTCGGCAATTTTGATGAAGCCTGCGAGCAGCTGACCCTGGCCGACAGCGCAGCGCTGAGCGCGGAAAAGCAGGCGCTCGAAGCCGCTCTCGAAACCCTCGACGCCGATGTGCAGGAACTCTATGCCGCGCGCACGAATGCGGCGAGCGAACTCGCAGCCGTTGGCGGCGACGATGCAGTCGCCTTGATCGAACAGCAGCGCCAGACCATCCTCGTCGCGATCGCCGAAGGCGCCGAGCACTATCTCCGGCTGTCCGCCGGGATCCTCGCCATGGAACAGGCGCTGACGCTCTACCGCGAGCGCCACCGCTCCTCGATGATGGCGCGCGCTTCGGACGCAGTCCGCACCATCAGCCGCGGCCGCTACACCGGGCTCGCCTCCCAACCCGACAAGGGCCGCGAAACGCTGATCGCGCTGCAGAACGACGGCTCGTCGAAGCAGGCGGCGGACATGTCCAAGGGCGCGCGGTTCCAGCTCTATCTGGCGCTGCGCGTGGCGGGCTTCCATGAATTCGCCGAGACGAGGCCGCCCGTGCCGTTCATCGCCGACGACATCATGGAAACCTTTGACGATTTCCGCGCCGAGGAAGCCTTCAAGCTGTTTGCCGGCATGGCGGGCGCCGGCCAGGTGATCTATCTCACCCACCACCGCCATCTCTGCGACATCGCCAGCGCAGTCTGCCCCGGCGTGACCATCCACGAACTCGCCCCCTGACCAAAGGCCGCCGGTCGGTTTTTCACGGCTCGGGACAGGTTTTGCTTGGCATGCCGGGCCTATGCCGGTATCGGAGCCCCATTCCAGTTGATCCGTGACCCGGGTCACGCTCCCCAGAGACCGCAAGACCGTCGCAGCCTGCGCCCTCACCCAGTGGCCCGCTCCTGCTCGCTTCGCACCGAAAACCATCGTTTAAACGGACAGGAAGCCAATCTCCATGATCTCGTTCAACAGCTATCTCACGCAATGGACCGGCAATGTCCGCGGCGACATCCTGTCGGGCCTTGTCGTGGCGCTTGCCCTGATCCCCGAGGCCATCGCCTTTTCGATCATCGCCGGCGTCGACCCCAAGGTCGGGCTCTATGCCTCCTTCTCGATCGCCGTCATCACGGCAATCGTCGGCGGCAGGCCGGGCATGATCTCGGCCGCCACGGCCGCCACCGCGGTGCTGATGGTCACGCTCGTCAAGGAGCACGGGCTCGAATATCTGCTCGCCGCCACCGTGCTCGCCGGCCTGATCCAGATCGCAGCCGGCGCAGCCCGGCTCGGCTCCGTCATGCGCTTCGTCTCCAAATCGGTGATGACCGGCTTCGTCAATGCGCTGGCGATCCTGATCTTCATGGCGCAATTGCCCGAACTCATCGGCGTGCCGTGGCTCACTTACGTGATGGTGGCGGGCGGCCTTGCCATTATCTACCTGTTTCCGCTCCTCACCCGGGCGATCCCCTCGCCGCTGGTCACCATCGTCGTGCTCACCGCCCTGAGCCTCGCCTTTGGCTTCGACATCCGCACCGTGGGCGACATGGGGGCGCTGCCCGACACGCTGCCGGTGTTTCTGATCCCTCAGATCCCGCTCACGCTGGAGACGCTGTGGATCATCCTGCCCTATTCCGTGGCGGTGGCCGCCGTCGGCCTGCTCGAATCGCTGATGACCCAGTCCATCGTCGACGATCTCACCGACACGTCGTCGAGCCGCACGATGGAATGCATCGGCCAGGGCGTGGCCAACACCGCCACCGGCTTCATCGGCGGCATGGCCGGCTGCGCCATGATCGGCCAGTCGATCATCAACGTGAAATCCGGCGGCCGCGGCCGGCTGTCGACCTTCGTGGCTGGCGTCATGCTGCTGTTCTTCATCGTCGTGCTCGGCGACTGGGTGGCGCGGATCCCGATGGCGGCACTTGTGGCGATCATGATCATGGTCTCGATCGGCACCTTCTCCTGGTCCTCGCTCAAGAACCTGCGCACCCATCCGCGCTCCTCCTCCATCGTCATGCTGGCGACGGTGGCTTTCGTCGTCTTCAGCCACAATCTCGCCATCGGCGTGCTGGTCGGCGTGCTGCTCTCGGGCCTTTTCTTCGCCTGGAAGATCGCCCAGCTCTTCGGCGTCCGCTCCATCCTGTCCGAGGACGGCCGCACCCGCACCTACATCGTCGAGGGCCAGCTGTTCTTCGCCTCGGCGGAAGATTTCATGAAGGCCTTCGACTTCCGGGAGGTTCTGGAAAAGGTCGTCATCGATGTCTCCCGCGCCCATATCTGGGACATTTCCAGCGTGGCAGCCCTCGACATGGCGGTGCTGAAATTCCGCCGCGACGGCGCCACCGTCGAGATCATCGGCATGAACGAAGCGTCCGAGACCATCGTCGACCGGCTTGCCATCCACGACAAGCCGGGCGCGATGGACAAGTTGATGTCACATTGATGCATGTCACGCTCAAAGCGTTTCGGTCGCGCGATACCGTGCATGCATGCCTCGAAGAGGGGCGCACTTTCGACGGATGGCGTTCATCCGTCGGGACACGTCGCCCCGCCGGATCGATTGCACGTGAAAGAGCGTGCGTGTGCGTCTATGTGGACGCGAAGGACGACACTCTCAGGGAGGACATATCATGACCAGCATAATCCTGGCCCTTGTCGACGGATCGACTTACGCGAAAAGCGTCTGCGACCATGCCGCCTGGGCCGCGGCCCGGATGCAGGCCGGGGTCGACCTGCTGCATGTGCTCGACCGGCCCGCCGCGCAGCATTCCGACCTGTCGGGCGCGATCACGCTGGGCGCACGCACCGCGCTCCTGGACGAGCTGGCGACGCTCGACGAGCAGCGCTCCAAGCTTTTGCAGCAGAAGGGCCGCGCCATTCTTGACGATGCCCGCGCCATCCTCGAGGCCGCAGGCCAGAAAGTCGTGGGCGCGCATCTCAGACAGGGCGAATTCGTCGAAACGGTGATCGAGCAGGAAGGCCCCGCCGGCATGATCATGATCGGCAAGCGCGGCGAGGAGGCTGATGTCGCGAGCCTCAGGCTCGGCGCCCATCTCGAGCGCTTCATCCGCGCGAGCCACAAGCCGGTCTTCGTCGCCTCCCGCGCCTTCCGGCCGATCGACAGCGTCATCGTCGCCTATGACGGCGGCGCCTCGAGCCGGCGCCTGGTCGACCACATCGCCCGCAGCCCGCTGTTTGCGGGCCTCGCCATCGACCTCGTCACCGTCGGCCAGACGACCCGCGAAACCGAAAAGTCCCAGGAAGACGCCCGCGCCATCCTGGAGGCCGCAGGCCTCAGCGTGGACACCACCATCCTCCCGGGCCAGCCCGAAACGGTGCTCGCCGACCGCGTCGCACAAAACGGCGCCTGCCTCGTCGCCATGGGCGCCTACGGCCACTCCCGCATCCGCAGCTTCGTGCTGGGCTCGACCACCTCGGACATGCTCAGATCCTGCAAGGCGCCGGTGGTGCTGATGCGGTGATGGAGGGGTGGCAATTTATCCGCCAACGGACTGAATGGAAGTTACGGCCCGGAGCCGACCTTCCCCGAATGCATCACAACGTCTGGTCAGACACTGACACCGAAAAACCAGCCCACTCCTGCCGTGACAGCCATTGCGAATACGCCCCATATCACCACGCGCAGAGTAGCACGCAAAACCGGCGCTGCGCCTGCTTTTGCTCCTGAAGCGCCAAGAACGGCCAAAGTGATGACAGTGACAACAAGGACAACCGGAATAATCGAATCTGCGGGTGCTGCAAACGCAGCCAGCAGCGGGATTGCAGCGGCAATGCTGAACGTCACGCCCGACGTAACCGCCGCCTGAAGCGGATTGGCCGCGTGCGCCTCTGACAACCCAAGTTCGTCGCGAACATGGGTGCCAAGAGCATCTTTTTGCGTGAGTTCTTTGGCAACGACAAGGGCAGTCTCTTCACTAAGCCCCTTCTCTTGGTAGATGGCTGCAAGTTCGGCAAGTTCCGCGGCTGGAAGCTCCTGCAAGGCTTTGGTCTCCCTTGCAATGTCGGCCCGTTCCGTGTCGGATTGCGAAGAGACGGATACATATTCGCCTGCAGCCATCGACATTGCACCTGCCGTGAGTCCGGCAATACCCGCGATTATGACCGTGCTTGGGTTTGGGTCGGCCGCAGCCACCCCTACGATTAAGGAGGAAACGGAAACGACCCCATCATTGGCGCCAAGAACCGCAGCGCGCAACCAGCCGCTGCGTGTAATATAGTGGGGGTCTCCAGGATGTGCTGACGCTTGGGGCATATCGTTCCCTTTGTGAATTTGAAACCGAGCTTACAGATATAAACCAACGACGAAAAGGTTGCATTTTCGCGCTCGGCGCCGGAAGCCGCGACAGCGAAAAGGCGCTCGAAGACGCCAGAGCCGTGCTCGAAGGCGCGGGCCTCAGCGTCGACACCGCCATCCTCCCGGGCCAGCCCGACGCGGTTCTGGGCAAGCGCGTGGAAGAGCTGGGCGCCCGCCTGGTCGCCATGGGCGCCTATGGCCACTCCCGCATCCGCAGCGTCGTCATCGGCTCGACACCGTCGGAACTGCTCAGATCCTGCAAGGCGCCGGTGCTGTTGATGCGGTGATGGGGGGATTGCCCCGGAAGGGACGAGGATCTCAAGGAGCCCTTCGTCACGCTTTCCGGCTTTCCTCTTGCTCTTTGCACCAAACCTGTACGCCTTGAAGGCGCACAATTGACCTGAAACCCCCATTCTGCCACAGTCCGGACTTTCCCAATGGAGGCGACCATGCCGAGAGCAGCCGTCGAAGACAACGAGCGCATGAGCCTGCGCATCGCGGCAGCCACGAAGTCCAAGCTGTTGCGGGCGGCGCTGTTGCGCAACACCGACCTGACCAGTTTCGTCACGCAATCGGCGCTCAGGGAAGCGGAAGCAGTGATCGCCGAAGCGGAAGCCGTCAAGGTGTCGGAACAGGACCATCTGCGCATCCTCGCCCTGCTGGAAAACCCGCCAAAGCCCAACGCGAAGCTCCACGCCGCCATCGCGGCGCTGCCCGACACCCTGTGAGCCTTCCGCCCTGGCATGAGGAAGCGATCCGGAAATCCCACGATCGCGCCGCCTTCGACTGTGGCGATGCCGAAATGAACGTCTTTCTGCAGCGCTTTGCGCGGCAGGGCCACGAACAGAACGCGGCCAAGACCTTCTGCGCCATCGACACGGCACGGCCCGGCCGCATCCTCGGATTCTACACCGTAGCGCCTGCCTCCGTAGCCCATGAGACCGTGCCCGCCTCGATGACCAGGGGCCTCGCGCGCCATGAGGTGCCCGGGTTCAGGCTCGCCCGCCTGGCGACCGACCGGACCGTGGCGGGCCAAGGGCTGGGAGGCCAACTGCTGGCCGCCGCCGCCCTGCGCTGCCTCAGGCTCGCCGGCGAGGGCGGCGGCATTCTCCTGGTGATCGACGCAAAAAATGACCGCGCCGCCACCTGGTACGCCTCCTACGGGGCGGAGCCGTTGCACGACAAGCCCCTGACCCTCGTCATGCCGCTCGCCACCTTTGCGCCGGGGTTGCGGGGGAAGGGGTTGCTGTAGGACTGGGACTTGTGGCGCGGATGCGGCGGAGGTTATCGCCCGGGGCCACACCCAGCGGAGATTTTAATCGCCATTGGCAAACAGCCGGGCCGGTGGGGTGTCGTCTTGCCGCCGCCCCTGCTCCACCGAAAAGGCCGTCGAAACCTCCAATGCAACCGGCCTGAGAGTGGGAGCCATCTTCTCCGGTCAGCCGAGGCGGCCCTGGGCTGACGCGTTGAGAAAAACGGCGCCTGCCTTGTTTGATAGACTACGCATCGTGCAGACTAATCCGGCGATTGCAATGGAGCAAATATCGATTAATCTGTTTCCACGTTGCAATGAAGCCTAGGTGTGCCGGGTATTATTCAACGATGTTTACAACCTTGGATAGCTACTTTGAGAACGCCCCGCCGATTCCCAAAGCGGCCAACATTGCCTCCGAATGCTACGGTGGCGACCGTCGTGGACACCTTGTCGAATCCTCTGGAATACGTTCGATTAGTTCTCGATCACATGACCGGCTACAACCGCGATTCAGTAGTTGCGATCTGCATCAGGTCAAACCCGAAATACCCCGATTACGCGGTCAACGAGGTCATGTTCGAAGACAGCGACCCCATCGGACAAGTTACCATGGCCATCTATCATGGTCGGACCCACGTCGAATACGAATATGATACTTTATTCGACGATTACACCCTATGGTCGACTGAGAAGATGGGCTTCACAGCCGTGCAGCAACTAGTTGGCGAACTGCGGCCTGGGTATCAAAGAGGTTTCCCATAATGGCTGTGGAATTGCCTGTTCCTACCATTCAGGAAGTTGCTCGGATGGCGCCCGAATTGAATAACTGGACTACTATGGCCGCGCGTGCTTATGGCATATACGCAGGCGTCAATCAGGCGTTGAAGAAGACACGCGGCAAGAATGCCATCGCTAAGGATCGGGCCCAAGAAGTCCGCCAGGAAATGATCATGATGACGCTGATCCGGCTTTTCGCAGTCATGGATCGGCAGTCAGAAGTCTCGATGCAATCTGTGTACCGGTTCCTCAAACAGCCGAACGCCTTGGATGAGGTGTCGTTGTGTTATTCCAGCGGCTTAAAGCCCGGGTCGGATGCATTAAAGACGTGTTCCACCGCGAGGGATAAATTTCTGTCAACATATCTAGGGGTGGACTTCAAGAGCTTCGGTAGAATCCAGTCATTCCGAAATGGGCAGATCGCACACCTTGAATGGCCCGAGGCCGAAATGGCCAAAGTCACCTATTCCGAGGTAGAAGCAATGGTTCGCGCTTGTTGCGAAATGGCCGGCCAATTGACACTGATGACCTCGGGTCACAACGATTGGCCTCTGGAACACCTCAATGAAGCGCATGAGGATGCGTATGAATTTTGGCATGCGGCTATAGTTGTCGATTCTGAAGGCGAGTTGTTCGGCCGGACCAATGGCTAAACTGAGATCGGCGATCCTCCGAGACTGACTAAGTGAGATACGGGGCGAGCCCAGCCTTTCATCCCCATCTCACTCCCTCATCTCCCTCCCCCTACTCCACCCCCAACGGCCGCTGCTTGCGCCAGTGATAAAACACCTTGGCCAGCGCCGCCGACACGATCCTGGCGTCCACGGTGTCCGAGCGGCTGGTCAGCATGATCGGCACGCGGGCGCCGAGCGCGATGCCGGCCGACGAAGCGCCTGCCAGGTGGATGAGCTGCTTGGCGATCATGTTGCCGCTCTCGAGATTGGGGGTCACGAGGATGTCGGCATAGCCCGCGACGTCGGAGACGATGCCCTTGGCGGCCACCGCCGCGGGCGAGATGGCGTTGTCGAAGGCGAGCGGGCCGTCGACCTTGCCGCCGGTGATCTGGCCGCGGTCGTGCATCTTGCAGATGGCGGCGGCGAGCAGCGTCGAGGGCAGCTTGCCGGTCACGGTTTCCACCGCCGAGAGCAGCGCGACCAGCGGGGTTTCCACGCCCACGGCGATGGCGAGGTCGATGGCGTTCTGGACGATGTCTTTCAGCGCCTCGAGGTCTGGGGAGATGTTGATCGCCGCGTCGGTCACGAACAGCGTGCGGTTCTGGCCCGGCACGTCGAGCGCGAAGACATGGGTGAGCCGCCGCTCGGTCCTGAGCCCCTTGGTCCGGTCGAGCACGGCTTCGAGCAATTCGTCGGTGTGCAGCTTGCCCTTCATCAGCGCGCCGGCGCGGCCGTCATGCACCAGCGCCACCGCCGTCTCGGCCGCCGCATGGCTGTGCGGCGCATTGACGATCTCGAGGCCCTTGAGGCTGAGCCCGGCCTTTTCCGCCGCCGCCTCGATCTTGGCCCTGGGGCCGACCAGCAGCGGCTCGATCATGCCCTCGTCGCGCGCGGCGATCGCGCCGCCCAGGCTCAGATCGTCGCAGGGGTGGACAATGGCGGTGACCAGCGGATCGAGCGCGCGGGCCCGCTCCACCAGCGCGCCGAAGCGCACGCCGACAGAGGTGAGCCTGGAGACCGGCATGCGCGCCACATGCTGCCGGATCTTCCTGCGCGCCGCCCTCACCTCGGCGGTTCCCGACACAACCGTCTCGCCCTCCGCGTTGGTGCAGGTGCAATCGAGCTTGACATGGCCCGTGCCCTTGTCGATCGCGGTCACTTCGACGCGCACGGTGATGCGGTCGCCGATGCTGACGGGGTGATGAAACCTGAGCGTCTGTCCCAGATGCACGGTTCCCGGACCCGGCAGCCGCGTCGCCAGCACCGCGGAGATCAGCGTGCCGGCCCACATGCCGTGGGCGATGCCCTGCTGCAGCTCCGCCCCGTCCTCCTCGGCGTCGCCGACAGCGGCCGGATTGACGTCGGCCGACACGGTCGCGAACAGGATCAGATCCTGACGGGTCAGCACCCGTTCGATATGGGCGTGGTCGCCGATGCCGATTTCGTCAACGGTGCGATTTTCGATCAGATCCATGAACCACCTCAAGCTTTCCCGGCGGCGCATGCCGCACTGCAGCGAACTTGCCCCAGCGCGACACCAGATACAAGGCGGATGCGCGCGGAACCTGTCCTGGCTGCGGGGATTTGGCACAGAGGGGAGGCGATGCGGTCGGATGGCAAAACGGCGGCCAGAGGAAAACGACCTGCCAGCACGGAGGCGACTGGCAGGTCAGCCCGAAGCGTCAGGGGCGCAGGACGCTCAGGCTATGTCGTCGCCGCTCGCGGCGCGCTTGCGGCCGGTGATCATCGCCCGCACCAGGTTTTCGCCATGCTCGAAGCTTGAGACAATGACGCCGCCCAGATGCAGGGCAATAAGGCCCAGGGCCGCGTAGGCCGTTGCCTCGTGCAGCTCCTCGACCCACTCCATGCCCCAATAGGCATCGAGCGTCATCATCCAGCCGGTGAGCGAGATCGCGGAGATGACGAGCAGCAGCGCGATCACCATCAGCCCGCCGGCCGGATTGTGGCCGAGATAGCGCCGCGCCTTCATCCGAACCGTGTCGGCGATGAACCCAGCCACGGTGGAGGGCCCGTAGAGAAAATCCGAAAACCGCGCATGGCGGGATCCGATAAAGCCCCAGAGCAGCCGGACCGCGATCAGCCCGGCGATCATGTAGCCCGCCAGCTCATGCGGCTGCTGCCACTCGTCGCCGGTGAGAAAGGCGAAGGCGAACAGGCCCACAAGCGACCAGTGGAAGATCCTGACCAGCGGGTCCCACACCCGGACGGTCTCCGGCGACTGAGCGCCGGCTTCCGTCATGGTCTTGGCCATGTCCATCAGTCGTCTTCCTTCACCCGCAGCACCTCGCCGGTGCCGGGATGGAAATAGACCTCGACGCGTTTGCCCTTGGCATCAAGCGCATAGGCTTCCAGGCATCCGTCGTCGACCTTGATCGAGCGCACGTCATAGCCCAGTCCCTTGGCCTTCTCGGTGATCTGGGCATCGCTCATCCACTGATCCCGCGGCACGTTCGGGCAGTCGGAACTGGCCCAGACGGCGGACGGTGCAAGGATAGCGGCAAAGGCTGCGGCGATAAGGGGAGTTTTCATGGGTGGTCTCCTTGTGAAAAAACAGCGGTTGCGGCCATTGGCCGTTGACCCCGCCCTTATCGCAGAGCTTTGATGACAGGCCGCTGAGGACCCCTGTCAGCGATTTGTCATTTTGCAGGCGCGATGATGCACCCATGAAACGCCACCTCACTCTCCTCCTGTTGCTCGCCGCGCTGAGTTCCGTGCTCGCGCCGGCCCGTGCGGACGATGACGATGACAATCGCGACCGCAAGCGGCTCGATGCCGCCGTCGAGCGCGGCGAAGTGCTGCCGCTGTCGCAGATTCTGGCGAGAGTGAAGCCCGGGATCGAAGGCCGCATCGTGGAGATCGAGTTCGAGTATTCGCACGGCGCGCCGATCTACGAGATCTATGTCCTGAGCCGCGACGGCCGCCGCCTCGAATACGAGATCGACGCCCGCACCGCCACGATCCTCAATTTCGAAGACGACAACTGATGCGCATCCTGCTTGCCGAGGATGATGACCGCATCCGCGCCGACGTCAGCCGCGCGCTGGAAGCCTCGGGCTATGTCGTCGACGGCGAAGCCAATGGCGAGGAGGCCTGGTTCATGGGCGACACCGAAACCTATGCGGCGGCCGTTCTCGATCTGGGCCTGCCCGGCATGGACGGCCTGAGCGTGCTCAAGCGCTGGCGCGCGGCGGGCCGGGATTTCCCGGTGCTGGTGCTGACCGCCCGCGGCGCCTGGACCGAGCGCGTGGAAGGCATCGACGCCGGTGCCGACGACTATCTCCCCAAGCCCTTCCGCATGGAGGAACTGGTGGCCCGCCTGCGCGCCATCATCCGCCGCTCGGGCGGTCAGGCCAATCCGGTGGTCATCGTCGGCGACGCCGAACTCGACACCCGGCAGATGCGCCTGAGCGTGCGCGGCGTCCCCATCAATCTCTCGCCGCAGGAATACCGGCTTGTGGCCTATCTCATGCTGCACAAGGGCCGCGTGGTGCCCCAGCAGGAACTCTCCGAACATCTGCAGTCGGTGCATTTCGAGCGCGAATCCAACGCCGTCGAGGTGCTGGTCGGCCGCGTCAGGCGCAAGCTGCCCATCGCGCTTATCGAGACCCGCCGAGGCTTCGGCTACATCGTCAACGACGCGGACACCGCCCCATGAAGCCCGCCCGCTCGCTCCGGTTCCGCCTGTTTGCCTATGCGGCCATCGTGGTCGCCGCGGCCCTGCTGGTCACCGGCTTCAGCCTGTCGGCGCTGTTCGCCCGCCATCTCGAGCGCCGCGTCGGTCAGGAGCTCGACACCCATCTCAACCAGCTCACCGGCGGCCTGCGGCTCGATGCGGCGTCCGCCCTGTCGCTCGGCCGCGAACCGGTCGACCCGCGGTTCCAGTCCGTGTTCGGCGGCCTGTATTGGCAGGTCCGCGACACCGCCACCGGCGCCGAGCTGCGGTCCCGGTCGCTGTGGGACACCACGCTCGACATTCCCGGCGACGTGCTTGAGCCGGGCCAGACCCATGCCCACGACGCCGAGGGGCCGCAGGGTGCAAGGCTGCTGGTGCACGAGATCATAGTGCTGCTCGCAGGCCCCGACGGAGACCATCCGGTGCGCGTGTCCGTAGCCATCGACCGCACGGAGCTCAGCGCGCTCTCGACCGGCTTTGCCAGGGATCTCGCCCCCGTCCTGGCACTCCTCGGCAGCGTGCTGCTCGTAGGCTTCCTCTTGCAGATCGGCGAGGGTCTGAAGCCGGTGACCCGCGTACTGGCCGGTGTCAGCGCCATTCGAGGCGGCACGCGCAGCCGGCTTCCAACGGACGGCGTGCCGCGGGAAGTGGCCCCGCTGGTCGAAGAGATCAACGCCCTGCTCGATGCCCAGGACCAGGCGATCGGCCGGGCGCGGGACCGCGCCGCCAATCTCGCCCACGGGCTCAAGACGCCTCTGTCGGCGCTGGCCTCCGACATCGACCGGCTGCGCGCCCGGGGCGACACGGAGATCGCCGACGACATCGCCGAACTCGCCCAGCGCATGGGCCGGCACATGGATCGCGAACTGGCCCGGGCCCGGCTGCGCCATGGCCGCAGCCATGACAGAACGCCGCTGCGGCCGGTGGTCGACGGCATCCTGAGGGCGCTCAAGCGCACCCCTGACGGCGAGCGGCTCGATCTGGCGTGCGACATCGGCACGGGCATCACCGTTCCCGTCGATCCCGATGACCTCAACGAACTCATCGGCAACCTTGCCGAAAACGCGGTCCGCTTCGCCAGCAGCCGCGTGGTGATCAGCGCGGAGGGGACCCCGGCCGCGATTGTGATCCGGATTGGCGACGATGGACCGGGCCTCGATCCGGACGGGATAGCCAGCGCCCTGCAACCCGGCATGAGACTGGATCAATCCGGACCCGGCGCCGGCCTGGGTCTCGCCATCGCCGGCGACGTGGCGGACTCCTTCGGCGGCGAGCTCCACCTGGGCGCCTCACCGCTGGGCGGCCTTGAAGCGCGGATCGTCATTCCGTTGGCCCAGCCGCCCGGCTGACAGTGCCTCCTGACGGATGCACATCCGTTTCGATCAGACCGCCGGCCGTCCCGATCAGGGGCCCGACCGGTCACTTCCCCCCAATTTCGACAGGACTACACATCATGAAAATGACGAGGCCTTCCTTTGGCAGCATTTCCCTTGGCCTGAGCGTCACGGCATGGATCGCGCTTCTCCTCAACGGGGTCTTCTGGACCAGGACCATCGAGGCGTTCGGCGATCACCGGACGGCGCTGATCGCCTTTTGCATCGGCATGTCGGCCTTGCTGGCCGCGCTCTTCGTGAGCGTCACGGTGAAATACCTGACCAAGCCGGTCTTCATCCTGGCGCTGGTCAGCGCCGCTGCGGCGGCCTGGTTCATGGACAATTTCGGCATCGTCATCGACGCCGACATGATCCGCAACGCGGTCCAGACCACGCCCGCCGAGGCCGGGCACCTGCTCACGGCCGCCTTTGTCCGCCACATGCTGATCTACGCGGCCTTGCCCTCGCTGCTGATCGCTTTCGTGCGGATCGAGCACCGGACATTCGGCGCGAAAGTGAAACACAATCTGGCTCTCATCGTTCCGCTGCTGCTCCTGGCCCTGACCATGGCGCTGTGGCAGTATCCCGCCATTGCCTCGACCATGCGCAACAACCGCATTGTCATCAAGACGCTCAACCCGGTCATGCCGATCGCCGCCGCGGTGAAATTCGCGCTGCGCCACGACCGCGAGAGAAAGATCGTGGCGATGCCGCTTGATCCCGACGCGAGACTGGGTCACACCGCCGCGACCTCCCCCAAGCCGGTTGTGACCATCATTGTCGCTGGCGAGACCGCCCGCGCGCAGAACTTCTCCCTGGGCGGGTATGGGCGAAAGACCAACCCTGAACTGGAACGCCGCAACATCGTCTTC
This sequence comes from Hoeflea sp., assembly GCF_014359905.1. Classification (GTDB taxonomy): domain Bacteria; phylum Pseudomonadota; class Alphaproteobacteria; order Rhizobiales; family Rhizobiaceae; genus Hoeflea. The sequence continues at coordinate 78,286 of NZ_JACIYP010000007.1, forward strand.
TTCCGCCATTCAAGCTCCTGCGGGACCGCGACGGCGGTGTCGCTGCCCTGCATGTTCTCGCTGCTGGACCGCTCGTCCTACTCGACGGAAAAAGGCCTCGCCCAGGAGAACCTGGTCGATGTGCTGGTTCATGCCGGCGTCTCGGTCGAATGGTGGGAAAACAACACCGGAGAGAAGGGCGTGGCGCAGCGGATCAACCTGCGCAATTTCTCCGTCGAGAACGATCCGCGTTTCTGCGTCGACTCGGAATGCCTCGACGAGGGGATGATCGATGCGCTGGGGCCCTGGCTCGATTCCGTCAAGGGCAACGCCACGCTGGTGCTGCACCAGCTGGGGAGCCACGGCCCGGCCTATTACGCACGCTACAGCGAGCAGGAACGGGTGTTCCGGCCCGATTGCCGCACGGCCGAATTCGCCGATTGCACCGCCGAGGAAATCCGCAATGCCTATGACAACACCATCATCGCCACCGACCGCATGCTGGCGCAGATCATCGACCTGCTGGCCGCCCGTTCCGACCGGCTCGCCTCATCGATGATCTACATGTCCGATCATGGCGAATCGCTGGGCGAAAAGGGCCTTTACCTGCATGGCATGCCCTATCTGTTCGCGCCCGAGGAACAGACCCATGTTCCCTTCGTCATGTGGTTTTCCGAGAGCTATTCCAAGCAGTTCGGCGTCTCGACCGACTGTCTGGGCGCACAGGCCGACGAGCCGGTCTCCCATGACAATCTGTTCCACACCGTGCTCGGAATGATGGATGTCGAGGCCGCGCATTATGATCCTGCCCTTGACGTCACCGCCCGCTGCCGGGGACGGCAGCATGTCGGACAGCTCGCCCGCTTCTGAATCGACAAGGGGCGCCAGGTCTGGCCTGGCGCCCCTTTCCGTCTGGAGGTCGACGTGGTGACTTAGCGGAAGCTCGGCGAACCGTCGTTTCCGGTCCGGCCATAGACGACCCGGTCGTTGGACACGCCGCCGATCGAAGCGGTCGCGGTGTAGTCGACGCCGCCCCGCGGGGCTGCGAAGGTGGGGGATCCATCCTTGCCCGCCCGGTCATAGCTGACCAGATCATTGGCGGTGCCGGTAGCAACCGGTGCGGCATAGGTGTTGGCCGGCTGGGGCGTGTAGGCGTCAAGCGCGGTCGACTGGGCAAAAGCGCCGGTGGAAGCGGCAAGGGTCAGGCCGAGTGCGATAAGAATCTTGTTCATTGGTTCAGTCCTTTGTGTTTCGCGTCATGTCTTGGGAGGATCACGCGTTGATCAGAAAATTGTCGGGCCTGGCGGGCGGAACATTCGCTGCCCGCCGGGCCTTGAGGCCGCTTAGCGGAAGCTCGGCGAGCCGTCATTGCCGGCCCGGTCGTAGACGACCCGGTCACTAGACACGCCGACGATCGATGCAGTCGCTGTGTAGTCAACGCCAGCCTGCGGCGCCGTGAAGGTCGGCGAACCGTCCTTGCCGGCCCGGTCATAGCTGACCAGGTCATTGGACGTCCCGGTTGCAGCCGGCGCGGCGTAGCCGTCAGCCTGCTGCGGCGTGAAGGCGTCGATGGCGGCAGTCTGGGCGAAGGCGCCAGTGGAAGCGGCAAGGGTCAGGCCGAAAGCGATAAGAAGCTTGTTCATAATGTAGTCTCCGTCTTGTGTTCGTTTCTTTTCAAATTTTCAAGCGGACCGGCGTGGCGTTGGAAGCGCCGATTGCCGTGTTCCGATGACCAACAACTGGGCCCCCCGAGCCGGGATTGCCAACCACGCTTTTGTGAGAACCCGTGCTGAAACTTTCTCTTGAAACCGCCGTCGCGGATTCTTACTGAAGTATTTTCCTTTTATATTTCAATTGCTTAATGGATCGGATTGTGCGCGCCAGGAACATGACATGTATGTGACTGTGCACACCATGGTGTCTTCAGCGTTCACTAAACAGACATCAAAATCCTTATCCGGCGTAGAATTTTGCGGCGGATCAATCCGGTCCGCGATTTCTTCCGGGTCTGCAGACGGTCAAATCAGCTCGCCGCGCGCCACGCAGGCATCGACTCGGAGGCGATATGGCGCGGAGGACTCGGGGCGCTCAGTCCAGCGTGCGGCGGAAGCGCGCGAGCGCCAGCACCATGAACGCCGCAACGAAGATCACGAGGGCGAACAGCGGCGACGCCACGCCCTGCAGATCGGCGCCCTTGAGCATCACCGCACGGATGATCCGCAGGAAATGCGTGAGCGGAAAAATCTCGCCCAGCATCTGCGCCCATCCCGGCATGCCGCGGTAGGGAAACATGAAGCCCGACAGCAGGAGCGACGGCAGGAAGAAGAAGAAGGTGAGCTGCATCGCCTGCATCTGGGTCCGCGCCAGCGTCGAAATGGCATAGCCCAGCAGCACCAGCGCCATCACGAAGACGAGAATGCTGGCGAGCAGCAGCGTGAGCGAGCCCACGAACGGCACGCTGAACAGGAACTTGGCCGCCATCAGCACGACAACCACCTGCACCCCGCCCACCACCAGGAACGGAAGCACCTTGCCGAGCATGATCTCGAGCGGGCTTGCCGGCATGGCCAGCAGGTTCTCCATGGTGCCACGCTCGGTTTCCCGCGTCAGCGCCATCGAGGTCATCATCACCATAGTCAATTGCAGGATCACCCCGAGCAACCCCGGCACGATATTGTACTGGGTGATCCCCTCCGGATTGTAGAGCCTGTGAACCACGACCTCGAGCGCGGCGGTGGATTGCCTTGCCGCCAGCGCTTCGGCCGATTGCTCGCGCAGCAGCGCCTGCGCCGCCACCGTGCCAAGGGTCGAGATCGCGCCCGAGGCCACCGACGGATCGGTGGCGTCCGCCTCGATCAGGATCTGCGGATGGTCGCCGCGCTGCACCCGGCGGGCGAAATCGGAGGGAATCGTCACCACGAAGGAGACCGCGCCCGACTGGATCAGCCGCTCCGCCTCGTCAGCGCTCGCCACCACATGATCGAAACGGTAATAGCCGGTGTTCTCCATCGCCGAGACCATGGCGCGGGTGTAGTGATTATGGCTGGTGGTCACCAGCGCCGCAGGCAGGCCCTTGGGGTCATTGTTGATGGCGAAGCCGAACAGCACCAGCTGCATCAACGGCACGCCAAGCATCATCGCGAAGGTGATGCGGTCGCGCCGCATCTGAATGCCCTCCTTGATGATGATCGCCATCAGGCGACGGAGCGAGAAAACCGTGCTCATCGCATGTTGTCCGTCGATTTGCCCATGAACTGGATGAACACATCCTCGAGACTGGTGGAGCCCTCGCGGCAGTTGACCCCTGTCTCGCGCGCCACTTTCGCGGCGGCTGCGGCGAGCGCTGCCTTGTCACGGCCGACCACATGCAGGCTGAGCCCGAAGGGCGCCACCTGATCGACGCCGTCCATGCCCCGCAGCCGGCGCGCGGCTTCCGTGATATCGCCGCCGTCGAGGATGTAGGTGGTCAGCGCCGCATCGCGGATGACCTCCGGCACGGTGCCGGAAGCCAGCAGCTTGCCGTAGGAGATGTAATGGATCCGGTGGCAGCGCTCCGCCTCGTCCATGTAGTGGGTGGAGACCAGCACCGTCAGGCCCGACCGTGTGCGCAGGTGGATCTCGTCCCAGAACTCCCGCCGCGCCTTGGGGTCGACGCCCGCCGTGGGCTCGTCGAGCAGCAACAGCTTGGGCTTGTGCATGATGCAGGCGGCGAGCGCCAGTCGCTGTTTCCAGCCGCCCGACAGGGTGCCCGCCAGCTGGTGCCGACGCGAGAACAGCCCCAGATCCTCCAGCGTGTCGCGCACCACGGCGGAAACCGGATGCAGACCATAGAGCCGGGCGACGAAGGTCAGGTTCTCCGCAATCGACAGGTCCTCGTAGAACGAGAATTTCTGCGTCATGTAGCCGACCTGGCGCTTGATCGTGTTGCCCTCGGTGCGGATGTCATGGCCCAGCACCCGCCCCTCGCCTTCATCCGGCGTCAGCAGCCCGCACATCACCCGGATCGTTGTCGTCTTGCCCGATCCGTTGGGGCCGAGAAACCCGGAGATCTCGCCTTGCGCCACCTGCATCGACACATGGTCGACCACAGTCTTGTCGCCGAACCGCTTGACCAGCCCGCTGACCTCGATGGCGTTCATTCGTCGGCGCCTTCGAGATCGACATCGACGATCTGCCCCGGCGCCAGCGCCCAGGCGCTGTCATCGGGCCGCGCCTCCACGAGGTACACCAGCTTCTGCCGGTTCTCGAGCGAATAGATCACCGGCGGCGTGAATTCCGGATCGGCCGAAATGTAGCTCACCGTCGCGCGCATGCCGTCGCCGCAGCCATCGCAATGGACCACAAGCCGGGTGCCGAGACGAAGCGACGACAGCGCGAACTCCGGCACGTAGACTTTCAGCTTCAGCGCGCCGTCGGGCAGCACCGACAGCACCGGCGCCTGCGGTCCGGCCACCTCGCCGGTGTTGCGGATGATGTCCGACACGACGCCCGACTGCGGAATCGACAGGGTCCGCTTGGCGAGCCGCCACTCGGCCGCCTCCAGGACGGCGCTGGCCTGCCCCACGGCCGCCTCCGCCGCTTTGATCTCGTCGGCGCGCGCGGGCAGCCGCGCCACGGCCAGGTTGGCTTCGAGCTCCGCCACCTTGGCCCTCGCCAGCTCGGCGCTTGTCGAGGCGGAATCGAATGTCGCCTGGGTCGAGATCCCCTGCGCCAGAAGTTCCTCCTGCCGCTGCATCACCCGTCCGGCTTCCTCTGCCTGCGCCCTTGCCGAACCGAGCGCCGCCTCGATGCTGGCGATCTCCTCGGGCCGGCGCCCCTGCTGAAGATTGGCGAGCTGGCTTTGAGCCTGCGCCAGCGCGGCCTCGGCCTGGGCCACGGCGATCTCGGCATCCCGGCGCTCGAGCCGCCCCAGCGCCTGACCGGCGCTCACATGGTCGCCGCGCCTTACGTCGAGATCGACGATCTGCGCCGTCTCGATCGGCGCCACCAGCACATATTCCCCCTCGACATAGCCAACCGCGAGCGGCCCGGGACTGCCGCAGGCAAGCGCGGAGAGGAGAGGAAGCGAACAGAGAAAGGACATCATCGCACTGGTTTCCGGTTGGTTGCGACAAAGGCGCGGATATTGCCCAGAATGACCGCCTTGATGCGGGCCATCTCGGCGGGACCGGCGGCCTCCCACTCCATGCGGCGGGCGACGACGGCATGGCCGATGCGGAAATAGATGACCTGGCCGGCGATGCTGAAGGCGCCCAGGCGGATCAGGTCGCTCTCCGGATCCTGGCCGGTGGCCAGTCCCAGGAGCGAGCAGAGCTTGCGATGCACGGGCAGGATGAACTCGGCATAGACCTTCTCGAACACCGCGCCGGGGACGCCCATTTCCCGGACCATGAAACTGGCAATGTCCCTGGCCTCCACCTGTCCCAGCAGGAAATCGGCGACGCCCATGATCACCTGCTCAAACGCCGCCTGGGCCCGTGCCGGGTCGTCGCCGGGATCGAGCGAGGCGAGAGCCGGGCCGACGATGCCGTGGATCCGCCGCGCCACCATCTCGGCGCAGGCCAGCCGCAAGCCCTCCTTGCCGCCGAAATGATAGGCGATGGAGCCGATATTGGCGTTGGCGGCCGCTGCGATCTCGCGCGTCGAGGTCGCGTCAAAGCCCTTGGCGCCGAACAGCCGGATCCCGGCCATGACCAGCGCCGTGCGGGTGTGGTCGCTGGCTTTTTCGGGAACAGATGGCATGGTTGGTGCGGGCAGGATGCGCTCCGTCTGTCTGTTTCGAAGCCATCATAGCACTTCTCTCGATTTAATCAATCGATTGATTAAATCGAGGTTCGACGGATCACGGACCAGGAAATGCACATGCGAAAGCACCCGCCGTGAACGGGCATGCAGTCTCGAGATCTCAGAAAGTCATCGGTGAAATACGGTCCTAATGCATGTCGCGCAAAAGTGCGCAGCGGTTTTGCGATAACGACATGCAAATCCAAAAGGTTAACGCGCGTCACCTGAATCCGGATGAATGCGACGCGCGTTAGGGGCGGATCTTCCGCATCATCAACCAGCTGTAGAGCCGCGGCGACAGCCGGGTGAGGAACCAGCCAAGCGTGGCGACGCGCCCCACGGGTATGAACCGCCGGCCGCGCCGCCAGCCGTCGAGAATGATCTCCGCAGCCCGGTCCGGGCTCATCTCGTCAAATCCGTCCGTCGCAGCCCCCGGCCTGCCGATGCCGTCGGCCCCGGCGTCGAGCCGTCCCGGATTGGTGGCGACGAAGGACGGCGCGGCAATCGCCACCGTGACGCCATGCTCGGCCTCCTCCGAGGCAAGCGAGGAGAAGAAGCCGTTGAGCGCATGCTTGCTCGCCGCATAGGCGGTGCGTTTGTAGAGCGGCGCGAACCCCGCCACCGAGGAGATCGCCAGATGCGCCCCCCTTCCCGCCCGCACCGCGGCCAGCAGCCCGGCAGCCATTGCCACCGACCCGAAATGATTGATCTCCATCACCCGCCGCTGCGAGGCGAGCGTGGTCTCATCAAACAGCCCGATCTGGGTGACGCCGGCATTGTGGATGACAAGACCGAGCGCCGGATGCCGCGCCGTGATTTCGGCGCAGACGCGCGCGACCGCCGCCTCGTCGGTGAGATCGCAGGCGATGCGCTCGACGCCCGCGCCCATCTTCGGCAAGGCCTCCAGCGCCGCTGGCAGGTCAACCAGCACCACCTGCCAGCCCTCGCCCAGAAGCCGCCGGGCGAAGGCCTGGCCCAGGCCGCCCGCGCCGCCGGTGATGACCGCGACCCGGCTCACAGTCCCGCGGCCTTCCGCCAGAGTTCGAATGTCTGGGCGCTGCTGAGTTCCGGCTTGTAGCCGAACACGGATTTGAGCGCGGTGTTGTCAAGCACAGGGCGGTATTGCAGAAACCGCACCTGTTCCGGCCCGTAGCGCGTGAGCCTGAGCGGCCGCGCGACCCCGAGCGCCGCCTTGAGCGCCCACGCCGGCAGCGCCATCACCGGCTTGCCGAGCGCCTTGGCGAGATCGTGCACGGACAGCGCGCCGTCGCCACAGACATTGTAGATCCCCGCCGGCCCCTCGCCCGCGGCACGCACCAGGATGCGCGCCAGGTCGCGGGTCCAGATGAACACGAACGGGCTGTCGGTTCCCCGCACCGCGATCATTCGCGGGCGGTGGAACAGCTCGGTGATCTGGTTTTCAAGGCCTGCGCCCAGCACTGTGCCGACCCTGAGCACCACCTGCTCGAGCTGCGGGTGTTGTGCGCGCGCCTCGGCCAGCATCTCCTCGACCTGGCGCTTGTGGTCGGAATAGGCAAATTCCGCATTGCCCCGCACCGCATCGCTCTCCTTGAGCGGCACCGGATTGTCGGCGTGATAGCCATAGGCCGCTCCCGACGACGTCACCACCAGCCGCTCGACGCCATGCCGGAGCGCGGCATCAAGCACATTGCGGGTACCGCGCACATCGACATCAAACGCAAACTCCCGCGTCATCTCGCGCGATGGCGACACAATCGAGGCCAGATGGATGATCGCCTGCGGCTTGAACGACGCCACCACGCGGCCCGCATCGTCTCCGCGCACATCGAGCTTTTCATAGCGCACGCCCGGCGGCAGCGACGCCGGCTCGCGCACATCGGTGGCGAGGACGTCGCACTCTGTTGCCGACAGCTCCGCGAGCAGCACCTGGCCGACAGCGCCGGCGGCCCCGGTCACCAGAACCCGCCTCATCGCCGGGCCTCGCTGCGCGACCAGAGGCTTGCCAGCGCCAGGCCGGAAATCGCGTGCCAGATGCCCCAGAATGCGGCCGCAACGGCCATGCCTCCCAGGCCGCCGAAAAAGGCGAAGATCAGCACCAGGCCAAGGCCCGAATTCTGGATGCCGGTCTCGATGGTGATCGCCCGCCGGTCATAGTCCGACAGCCCCATCAGGCTCGCGGTCCCGTAGCCGCCCGCCAGCGCCAGCCCGTTGTGCAGCACCACCAGGCCCGCGACGGCTCCGACATAGCCCAGGAAGAAGCTCCAGTTGGCGGCCAGCGCCAGCACGATGAAGCCGATGAAGATCACCATGGACAGAGATTGCATCGGCTTGCGGATCCGCGCGGCCAGATCAGGCTTCTGCGCATTGAGCACGATCCCCAGGATCAGCGGCAGGATCAGCATGAAGAACACGGTGATGGCGATCGACACCGGATCGAGCGTGGTTTGCCTCAGCAGATCCCGCGTCGGCGCGTAAAGACTGCCCCAGAACGCCACGTTGAGCGGCGTGAACAGGATCGCAGCCAGCGTGGCGATCCCGGTCATCGACACCGACAGCGCCGCATTGCCGCCGGCGCGATGGGTGATGAAATTGGAAATGTTGCCGCCCGGACAGGCCGCGACCAGGATCAGCCCCAGCGCGATGGAGGGCTGCGGATTGGTGACACTCAGCATCGCGAATGTCAGCGCCGGCAGCACCAGGAACTGCGAGACCAGCCCGGTGACGAGCGCCTTGGGTGCCCGCATCAGCGCACGAAATTCCGCCATCCGCAGGTCCAGCGCGATCGAGAACATCACGATCGACAGGATGGCGTTGAGCAGCATCAGGCTTTCGGGGCTGAAATTCAGCCGGACGGAATCGATCCCGCTCATTCGCCCTTGCCTTTCAGGGCCGCGATCCAGCTGGTCACCGCGGTCCGGTAGGTGGCCTTGTCGACATAATAGGCCATGCGCGGCAGGTCGATATAGTTCATGCCGCCGGTCATGCGCTTGAAGCCTGCGCCCTTTTCCTGCTTCAGCGCCTTGGCGGCCATGGTGCCTTTCCTGAGCGCGGAGATATAGCGCGCCACCATCTCCGCCTGCTCGTGCCGCCCCTGCCAGCCAAGCCCGGAGGCCTCCACCATGCCGAGCACGAACAGGTCGTCGCGCTCGGGATGCAGGCAGTTGAGGAACAGATGCGGCGCATCGCCCTGCCAGTTGAGCAGCGCCTTGTCGATGAAGGGGTAATGCAGCTTGTAGCCGGTGGCGGCCAGGACGAGGTCGTAGTCGGCCTGACTGCCATCCTTGAAATGGACCGTGTGCCCGTCGAACCGCTCGACATCCGGCCGGACCTTGATGTCGCCGTGGCCGGCATGGAACAGGATCAGCGAATTGACCACCGGATGGGATTCGTAAAGCGCGTAATCGGGCTTGGGGAAGCCGTATTTCTGCGGGTCGCCGGTGAACCATTTCAGGATCATGCCGTCTATGCGACGTTTCAGCCACATCGGCAGCCTGATCTTGCCGCCGAGAGTGTCCGCCGGGCGGCCGAACACATATTTGGGCACGAAATAATAGCCGCGCCGCATCGAGATGTCGCAACTCTTGCCGTGATGGATCGCATCCACCGCGATGTCGCAGCCCGAATTGCCGGCGCCGATGATCAGCACCCGCTTGCCCTTGAAGATCTCCGGATCGCGGTAGGCGCTCGAATGGATCAGCTCGCCGGCAAACCGGCCCTTGAAATCGGGCATGTTGGGCTCCGACAGGGTGCCGTTGGCAATCAGCAGCCCGGCGAAGTCGCCCGAATGCTCCTTGCCCTCCGCATCACGCCAGGTGATGCGCCAGCCCTCGCCGGATTTGCCGAGCGGCGTTGCCGACATCACCACAGTGCCGAAGAGGAAGTGCTCGCGAATGCCGTAATGATCGGCGAATTTGCGGAAATAGTGCCTCAGTTCCCGGTGCGAGGGATATTCCGCCACATGGCTGTCCATGGGGAAATCCGCAAACTCGGTCATGGTCTTGGACGAGATCAGATGCGCCGTCTCGTACATCGTCGATTTCGGCCCGTCGATGTCCCACAAGCCGCCGACGTCTGAGTGCAGCTCGAAACCCTGGAACGGAATGCCTTGCTCGATGAGCGTCTTGGCCATCGCCAGGCCCATCGGCCCGGCGCCGATCAGCGCATAATGCGACCGCATGTCTCTGTGACCTGCCGGATTTGCCGTCGTTGCTTGCGTGTCCAACTGTCCCCCTCCCTGGCTTAAGTGGATTTTGTCTCTGTGCTTTATTGCACGATCGTTCATTTTAAGGCAAGGTGAATCATGACAAAAATATTACCGAGTCCCGATTTAACGTCCCCGCCGCGCCGGCGCGCGCCGTCCAGGCGTTCGCTCGCCACCAGTCTGAGCATCCTCGATGCCGCAGAACGTCTGTTTGCCGAACACGGCTATGATGGCGCTTCGGTGCGCGATATCGCGGCCGCCGCCGGCGCGCAGATCGCCTCGGTCAGCTTTCACCATGGCAGCAAGGAAGCCCTGTTCGAGCGCGTCGTCGAGCGCCGGGCGCAGGAATTATCGCGGCTGCGGCTTAATGCCCTGGACATGGTCAAGGCGCGGGCCGATCATCTGACGCTCGAAGGCGTGCTTCAGGCCTTCCTGCGCCCCTATCTCGACAAGGCCGGCCTCCACGGGCCCGGTGATCCGCAATGGCTGGCCTATGCGCGGCTGGTCGCCATGGTGTCGGCCGACGCCCGCTGGCACAGGATTTCCGAACGCTGTTTCGACCCTACCGCCGGCCTGTTCATCGCGGAAATCGCAAAGCTCTTTCCGAAGGCGGACACGTCCAGACTAGCGGTAGCCTTCGTCTTCTCGGTCTCGGCCATGCTGTCGCTGTCGACTTCGCGATGGCGCATCGAAGCGCTTGCCCCCGCCTCTCCGGCGGGTGGCGGCCTTGAGGACATGGCCGATGGCCTCGTCCGTTTCTGCGCTGCCGGGTTTCACGCTGCCCTCACCGGCTGAGTGCATTGCAGCTCATGTCTTCGCGGTTGTCAGTGCAGCAGAATCTCTCCGTCCACGCGGCGCCATTCGTTGGGTCCGATCAGCTTCTTGTGGGCGTAGCGCACCGAATGCAGCCTTCCATCGAGTTTCTCTTCCCAGAAATCGAGAAATTTCCGCATGCCCGGGAAGTCCGGGGCCAGGTCGTAGTCCTGCCAGACATAGGTCTGCAGCAGCGACTGAAAATCGGGAAGCCGGTAGAAGATATGCGCGGTGGTGAGGCCATAGCCCTCCATCTGCCGCTCGAACTCAGGTGAAGCCATTGTCGCGTGGACCTCCTGTGGTTTGACATCAAAATGACACCAAAAGTCGGCCGACTTGGCAAGCAAAAACATTTTTAGCGAAGCAAATTCAGAATGTTAGCAGCCACCAAATGAGAGTGCTGATTTTTCCGTTTCAAGCTCTTGAAAAAATCCGGGGCAAAAACCATTTCGACCACCGCCGGGGCCGGGAGATCCGGGCCTGGCTTCCCCCGGAGCCGTGAAGGATCGGGGGAACTGGAAATTCACTCAATGTTTGTCCAGGAGGAAAGCATGAAATTCCGACCGTTGCACGACCGCATCCTTGTCCGCCGCATCGAAAGCGATGAACGCACCAAGGGCGGCATCATCATCCCCGACACCGCCAAGGAAAAGCCGCAGGAAGGCGAAGTGATCGCCACCGGCCCCGGAGCCCGCAACGAGCAGGGCGAGATCGTGGCGCTCGACGTCAAGGTCGGCGACCGCGTCCTGTTCGGCAAATGGTCCGGCACGGAGATCCGGCTCGACGGCGAGGATCTTCTGATCATGAAGGAATCCGATGTCATGGGCGTGATCGAGGGCGAAGCAGCCCTTCGCCACGCCGCCTGAGCGAACACGATCCAAGTTTCGAAGCCTTAAAGGAGCGAAAAATGGCTGCTAAAGATGTCAAGTTCCATTCCGACGCGCGCGAGAAGATGCTGCGCGGCGTCGATATCCTGGCCGATGCGGTCAAGGTCACCCTTGGCCCCAAGGGCCGCAACGTCGTCATCGACAAATCCTTCGGCGCGCCGCGCATCACCAAGGACGGCGTGACCGTCGCCAAGGAAATCGAGCTTGAGGACAAGTTCGAGAACATGGGCGCGCAGATGTTGCGCGAAGTCGCCTCCAGGACCAATGACCTGGCCGGCGACGGCACCACCACCGCCACTGTGCTGGCCCAGGCCATCGTCAGGGAAGGCGCAAAGGCGGTTGCCTCCGGGCTCAACCCGATGGACCTGAAGCGCGGCATCGACCTCGCCGTCGACGCCATCGTCGCCGAGCTCAAGAAGAACGCCCGCAAGATTTCCAACAATGACGAGATCGCCCAGGTCGGCACCATCTCAGCCAATGGCGACACCGAAATCGGCCGTTATCTGTCGGAAGCCATGCAGAAGGTCGGCAATGACGGGGTGATCACGGTGGAAGAAGCCAAGACCGCCGAGACCGAACTCGAAGTGGTCGAAGGCATGCAGTTCGACCGCGGCTACCTCTCGCCCTATTTCGTCACCAACCAGGACAAGATGCGCGTCGAGCTGGAAGAGCCCTATGTGCTGATCCACGAGAAGAAACTGTCCAACCTCCAGGCCATGCTGCCGGTTCTCGAAGCCGTGGTGCAGTCGGGCAAGCCGCTGCTGATAGTGGCCGAGGACGTGGAGGGCGAGGCGCTGGCGACGCTTGTGGTCAACAAGCTGCGCGGCGGCCTCAAGATCGCCGCCGTCAAGGCGCCGGGCTTCGGCGACCGCCGCAAGGCCATGCTCGAGGACATCGCCATCCTTACCGGTGGTTCGGTGATCTCGGAGGATCTCGGCATCAAGCTCGAGAACGTGACGTTGAACATGCTCGGCCGCGCGAAAAAGGTCACCATCGAGAAGGAAAACACCACCATCATCGACGGCGCCGGCTCGCGCAAGGAGATCGACGGCCGCATCGCCCAGATCAAGGCGCAGATCGAGGAAACCTCGTCCGGCTATGATCGCGAAAAGCTGCAGGAGCGGCTGGCCAAGCTCGCCGGCGGCGTCGGCGTCATCCGCGTCGGCGGCTCCACCGAAGTCGAGGTCAAGGAGAAGAAGGACCGTGTCGACGACGCGCTGCACGCCACCCGCGCAGCCGTCGAGGAAGGCATCCTGCCCGGCGGCGGCGTCGCGCTGCTGCGCTCCGTAGCATCGCTCGACAACCTCAAGCCCGCCAATGACGACCAGCGCGTCGGCATCGAGATCGTCCGCCGGGCGATCGAGGCGCCGGTGCGCCAGATCGCCGAGAACGCCGGCGCCGAAGGCTCGATCATCGTCGGCAAGCTGCGCGAGAAGACCGACCTCGCCTGGGGCTGGAACGCCCAGACCGGCGAGTATGGCGACCTGTTCAAGATGGGCGTGATCGATCCGGCCAAGGTGGTGCGCACCGCGCTGCAGGACGCAGCATCGGTCGCCGGCCTGCTGGTGACCACCGAAGCCATGATCGCCGAAAAGCCCAAGAAGGAGGCCGCCCCGGCAATGCCGTCGGGCATGGATTTCTGATCCATCATCCGCTCAAGCAAAAGAAGCCGCCTCGTCACCGGGGCGGCTTTTTCATGAGATCCCGCAGGTTGGCCAACCGGACGAATAGACCCGGACACTCGAGGCTGAAGCCGATCGCAACTCCTTGCGGGACGCCCGCCGCTCGCCTCCCGCGGCGCTACGGCTTGTCGACTTCGTCGTTGGTGTCTTCGATGTCGTGATGCTTGCGGATCGACCGCACCACCATCCAGGTAAAGCCGATCGCCACCGGCACGAAGATCGCCGACGCCGTGCCCGCCTTGATCGGCAGGTGCAGCGCGTCGAGCGGCTTGGCGAGATAGCCGAACAGCCCGACGATATAATAGGAAATCGCCGCCACCGAGAGCCCTTCGACGGTCTGCTGCATCCTGAGCTGCAGCTTCACGCGCCGGTTCATCGAACTCAGAAGGGCGCTGTTCTGCCGCTCGAGCTCGACATCGATCCAGCTTCTGAGCAGCGATGTGGCGCGCGACAGCTTGCGCGAGAGGTTCGCCTGGCGTTCCTCGATCGACTGGCAGGTGCGCAGCGCTGGCGCCAGCCGCTTTTCCAGAAACGCGCCGATTGTCTCGAAGCCCGATTTCTGGACTTCCGCCAGCGAGGCGATGCGCTCGCGCACGATGGTGTAATAGGCGCGGCTCGCGCCGAACCGGTAAAGGCTGGCCGCAGCATTGGCTTCCAGCTCCGCCGCGAGAATGGTGATTTCCGCCAGCAGACTGTCGGCATTGTCGCGCGCGCCGGTCTTCATCTCCTGGGTGATCTTGGTCAGGTTGTCCTCGATCCGCCGCATCTCCGGCGACAGAGACCGTGCCAGCGACAATCCGAGTGCTGCCAGCGTCCGGTAGGTCTCGATGTCGAGCAGCCGCTGCACCACGGCGCCGCGGCCGGCATCGGTCATGCCCTTGTCGATCACCAGGATGCGCGTAAGCCCGTCGCCATCCTGACGGAAATCGGTGGCAATCATCGCCTGCCCGCCCTTGATCTCGCTCAGGCAAAGGCTGGTCAGATCAAAGGTCTCGATCGCGGCCTGGGTTTCCGGGCCGTCTTCCCGCACCTCGAGCCGGATGCCGGAAATCAGGTTGCCCGGCGGCGTGAACTGGTCGCCGAAGGGATGGGTGTCCACGGCCTTGCCGAACTTCGACGGCGCCGGCGCATCCCAGAAATAGGTGGAGAATTCCGTGTGCCGCTCCCACCTGAACGTGCCCTGTCCCCACGGCATGGTGAAATGCGCGGCGTCACGGCCCGGCACGGCCACGCCGCGGGCGCGCGCCAGACCGGCCAGCACCGCATGATCGACCACCGCGCCGCCATCAGTCAGGAACGCCAGCTGGAAAATCACCCGGGGTTTGCCCACCAGCGCGAAGGGACGCGCATGGATCTCGCCCAGCGCCTCGGCCCGCCCCTGCGCCATCGGAAATGAAAAACTGCCCATCGTGTCGCTAATCCCTGTCAGTGCCCTTGCATGCCGGGCGCGTCAGGCCCCTGCCCCATGCCGCACCGCACACCTGTTTGTAGGGCCACCCGAACCGCAAGGCAAAGCCCTTTTGCAGGCGCTTACGCGGGAAAATGCGGGAAGGATCAGTTCCGCCCGCGGGCTTCGACCGGTCGCGGCGCGCGAGCGGGCCGGCGCTTCCGCCCGGGGCCCGCCTCAGAACGGGCACGGCGCGATCCGCACCGGAGCGCCTGCGTCCGCGCCAAGCGTTTCGCAACCATCCGCATGACACAGCGTCCAGGCCGACAGGGTGGCGCCGGAGGCGGCCAGCAGCAGCGCCGGCGTCGCCGGCGTGTCCGGTGACCAGACCCACCAGCCATCCTCGAGCCGTGCGCCGTCGCCCGGATCCATCCCCGCGCCAGATCCCTTGACCCGCGCCTGGGTGAGTTGAAGCCCATGTTCCGTCACACGCCAGCTTTCTTCCCACGCGGTCTTTTCCACCGAATGGGTCCACGACAGGGTGAACGTCGCCGCAGCGATCACCAGCATCTTGCCGCCGGCCAGGACGCACAGGCCAGGCCCCATCTAGGCAGCCGTCGCGCGGGCGCGCATCTGGCGCCAGGCCAGGAAGGCGAACAGGGCCGAAAGCCCAAACCCGATCTCGTCGGTCACCGGCAGCGCTGCCACCAGCGTGAAGGCCGCAACCATCGCCAGAGCCCGCATCGGCCAGGAGAGACGTCCGCCGAGATAGCCGATCACGGCAGCCCCCCACAACCCGATCGCCAGCACCACCTTGGCGACGATGTAGATCACCGCCGGCACATAGCCGATCTGGTCCGCCAGCGGCCCGCCATCCTGCAGCATCAGCGCCGGCGTGTAGACCGCCATGAACGGAATGACGAAGCCGGCGGCGGCCACCTTGATCGCCTCCATCGAGATCTTCAGCCCGTTCTCCTTGGCGATCGGCGCCGCAGCAAAACAGGCGAGCGCCACCGGCGGCGTCAGGTCGGCAAGAATGCCGAAGTAGAACACGAACATGTGGCTCACGATCAGCGGCACGCCGAGTTCGAGCAGCGCCGGCCCGGCGATCGACGAGGTGATGATGTAGTTGGGGATGGTGGGAATCCCCATGCCGAGCACGATGCAGGTGATCATGGTCAAGACCAGCGACAGGAACAGGCTGTGCGCGCCGACCGAAACGATGAACTGCCCGAATGTGTTGGCTGCTCCCGTCAGCGTCATGGTGCCGATGATGATGCCGACCACGGCGCAGGCGACGCCCACCGGCAGCGCCGTCTTGGCCCCGTCGGCCAGCGCATCGCGGCAGATGGCCAGCGTCTCGCGGCCGCCCTTGGAGAAGGCGTTCCAGCCGATCAGCGCCAGCACGGCGGCCAGGATCACCATGATGCCGAACTGCAGGAACGCCGCCGCCACCAGCCCGAGCCCGATCCAGAAGATGACCCGGATCACACCGGCCGGCAGGCCCAGCGCAATCGATCCCCCCAGGATCAACAGCACCGTCAGCGCCAGCCCCACGGTTCCGGCAAACAGCGGCGTATAGCCCGAAAACAGCAGGTAAATCAGCATCAAGAGCGGCAGCACCAGGAACCATTGCTCCCTGAGCGCCTTCAGTGGCGACGGCAGCTCGTCCTTCGGCAGGCCGACCAGATTGTGACGGCCCGCTTCCAGATGCACCATCCAGAACGCCGAGGCGAAATACAGCATCGCCGGAATGATCGCCGCCTGCACCACCTCGTAATACTCGACGCCCAGCGTCTCGGCCATGATGAAGGCCACTGCCCCCATCACCGGCGGCATCAGCTGCCCGCCCATCGACGACGTCGATTCCACCCCGCCGGCAAAGGCCGCGCGGTAGCCGAACTTCTTCATCAGCGGAATGGTGAACTGCCCCGTGGTCACCACATTGGCGACGCCCGAGCCGGAGATCGTGCCCATCAGGCCCGAGGAAATCACCGAAACCTTGGCAGCCCCGCCGCGCTTGTGGCCGACCATGCCGAGCGAGACGTCGGTGAACAGCTGGATCATGCCGGCCTTTTCGAGGAAGGCGCCGAACAGGATGAACAGGAAGATGAAGCTCGAGGAGACGAAGATCGGTATGCCGTAGATGCCTTCGGTGCCGTACGCCATGTGGTCGATCACCTGGGCGAAGTCATAGCCGCGATGGTCGAACGGCGCCGGCAGATATTCGCCGAACAGGCAATAGGCCAGGAATGCGCCGGAGATGATCGGCAGTGCCGGTCCCATGATCACCCAGGCGGCGGCAAACACGGTGCCAAGCGCAATCACGCCCAGCACGATATCGCGGGTGAGCGGATCGCCGGCCCGCAGCAACAGCTCGGTGTATTCATACCATTGATAGAAGGCGACAACGACACCAAGCCCGCCGAGGAACCAGGCGGCGGTCTTCACTGCCGGGCCTGATTTGCGCGCCAGCGCGACCAGCGGAAAAGTCAGCAGAATGAGAAACCCGACATGGATTGCCCGCACGATCTGGCTGGCAAAATCGACAATATGGGCCGCAGTGGCGATCTGGAACACCGAAAACACCAATGCGATCCAGAACAGCAAACGACCTTCAAACGACTGTGGAAAGCTTTCCGCCAGGGGATCATGCAGACCCAGATCAGGCCTGTCCGCGGGCGCCTGGTGCGGCGTTTGATCATGAAGCATGCGATATCCTCCCCAATGCGCAGATGCCAAACAAGGCGAGGTGAAATCTCCACCCCGCCTCGATTGTGCTGACGTCAGTCCGAACTTTCGCCCGGTCTTACATCATGCCTTTTTCCTTGTAGAAGCGTTCCGCGCCCGGATGCAGCGGCACCGGCATGCCGTTGAGCGCGTTTTCCAGCTTGATCTGCTTGGCGGCATTGTGGGCTGCTTCCAGCTCGGGAAGGTTCTCAAACAGCTGCTTGGTCATCTCATAGGCGAGATCGTCGCTGACATCCGAATGGGTGACGAGGAAGTTGACCACGGCAACAGTCGGAACATCGGCGTCCTGGCCATTGTAGGTGCCCGCTGGAATGGTCGCCGCGATGTAGGGTGCGCCAAGGGCTGTCACCACCTCTGCTGGCACCGCCACCATCTGGATGTCGACCGATGTCGACAGGTCCTTGATCGACGAGACGCCGAGACCGGCCGACTGCAGCGTCCCGTCAAGCTGGCGGTTCTTGATCAGTTCGACCGATTCCGCGAACGGCAGATATTCGGTCTTCGACAGATCGTCATAGGACATGCCTGCAGCCGCGAAGATGGCGCGGGCATTGAGTTCCGTGCCCGATTTGGCGGCGCCCACGGACAGACCCTTGCCCTTGAACCCGGCGAGATCGGTGATGCCCGACTCCTTCGAGGCGACGATCTGGATGTAGTTGGGATAGACCGCCGCAATGCCGCGCAGCTTGTCGAGCGGCGCCTTGAAACCGGCATCCGCGTTGCCTTCCCAGGCGAGCTTGACCGAATCGCCAAGCGCCAGCGCCAGTTCGCCCTTGCCCTGCTGCAACAGGTTGAGATTTTCCACCGAGGCCTTGGTCGACTGCACCTGGGTGCGCACGCCCTCGATCTTCTCGGCATATATCTTCGACAGGCCGACGCCGAGCGGATAATACACGCCCGATGTGCCGCCGGTCAGGATGTTGACGAACTGGTCGGCCTTGGCGGGCGCCAGCGACAGGCCCATGGCAGTTGCTGCCATAAGGGTGACAAGACTTCTGCGATTAAGTGTAATCATCGGGTTCTCCTCCATATTCCGATACAGGCGAAACGCGCTTATCCACCGCGCTTCGCGACGGCTTCTCACTAGCAGCACGCGTGCCAGTCCTTGCTCTACAGGATTTCCACGGCTTTGGCCAAATGCGAACCGGAAAAGCGGCAAGATTTTGCCAGATGTCAGCCGGCGCCTGGCACGACCTTGCCAAATCGAGCTCGGAGCACCGGTTCCTAAACGTCATGGAAACGATATCGTTTTGCGCCGATCGGGGATCGGCCTTTGCGGACTTTGCAGACCTGAAAATGCTTTCATTTGCAGAGACCAGTGATAACATACCAAAATCGGCACGGATGCTGATAGCCCCTCCGGGGAGGGAGAGGCTCACATAACTGGGAGGAGTCAGCGTATGAAAAAACTATTTTTATCTCTGGCAGTCGGTGCATTGATGACGTCAACTGCCTTGGCCCAATCCGCGAACGTGCCAAGCAATCTGGAGAAGCTGTCCGGTTTCAAGACAACCGGCGTCACCGAGTTCACTTTCATTGAACAGGGGGG
Organism: Hoeflea sp.; assembly: GCF_014359905.1. Taxonomy (GTDB): domain Bacteria; phylum Pseudomonadota; class Alphaproteobacteria; order Rhizobiales; family Rhizobiaceae; genus Hoeflea. The sequence continues at coordinate 97,301 of NZ_JACIYP010000007.1, forward strand.
TGACTACGCCGAAGGGATCAAGAAGAACCTCGAACGCATCACCTTGCCGGATGGTTTCAAGATCGAGCTGTATGCGGTTGTTCCCGATGCCCGTCATATGGCCGTTGGTCCGCAGGGTATTGTCACCATCGTTGGAACACGGAAAGACAAGGTTTGGGCTGTCACGGACAGGAACAAGGACCGCGTCGCCGACGAGGTAAAGGACTTTGCCCCGTCGCTGACATTCACAATTCCGAACGGTCCTTGCTTTTCCAAGGATGGTTTCCTCTACATAGCCGAGCAGAACCGGGTCCTGCTGTTTCCGGCCGCCGAGTTTTTCTATGAAAGCCCGGATGTCGCGGCATTCAATCTGGTGCCGCAAGGTGAACTGATCCCCGCGGATCAGGAAAGCTTCAATCACACAGCCCGTGTCTGCAAACTCGGTCCGGATGGCAAGATCTACATCTCGCTGGGTCAGCCGTTCAACGTTGCTCCCGCTGAGAACCTTGAGATCAACACCAAATGGGGAATCGGCGGCATCATCCGTATGAACACCGATGGCACGGGCCGCGAGGTTTACACCTATGGCATCCGCAACTCGGTCGGTCATGACTTCGATCCGACAACCGGCGACCTGTGGTTCACCGACAATCAGGTGGACGGCATGGGCGACGACATCCCTCCGGGTGAACTCAACCACCAGACAGCCATGGGCCAGCATTTCGGCCATCCCTGGTTTGGCGGCGGGGATGTCCGCACCAATGAGTATGCCGGGCAGGATGTTCCTGTCGAAGTTGTCATGCCAGCCGTTGCAACGGTTGCGCATGCAGCTGATCTCGGAATGACCTTCTATACGGGCAAACAGTTCCCGGCCAAGTACAAGAACGCCATCTTCTCCGCCCAGCATGGGTCCTGGAACCGGACAACCCCGGTGGGCGCCCGTGTGATGGTCACCACCATCGATGGTGAGGGAAATGCCACCATGGAGCCGTTTGCGGAAGGCTGGATCGACGAAAACGGCGAGTATCTCGGTCGCCCTGTCGACGTTGCGCAATTGCGCGACGGATCGATCCTGGTTTCAGACGACCTTGCCGGTGCTCTCTACCGGATCAGTTACGGCGAATGAGGGCGGTTTTCATTGTTGGTCTCGGCGGGCTTTTGCTCGCCGGGACTGCCCAGGCCCAGGATGCAGTTGAGGGAAAGGCCGCCGACGGCAAGAAAATCGCCGGGCAATGCAGAACCTGCCACGGGATTGATGGCTATGCCAAAATCCCGATTGCGCCGCATATCGGCGGCGAACCCGCATCCTATATAATCCGCCAGTTGACTGCGTTTCGGGACGGCACACGGACACATGAAATGATGTCGGTCGTCGCGAAAACGCTGACCGATCAGCAAATCGCCGATGTCGCGGCCTGGTATTCCTCACATAGCGCAACGGCAACCCTGACCGCCGATGCTTCAGGCGCGCCTGAGCTGTGCGCGGCATGCCACGGCGTAGACGGCATTGCGGCGGTGGAGGACGCGCCGAACCTCGCTGGCGAAACCAACATCTATATCGACACGCAGCTCAAGGCATTCCGCCTTGGAAAGCGCAAGCATGAAGTGATGAGCGCAATTGCGGCGGATTTGACCGATGAACAGATACGCGCCTTCGCCGATTGGTATGGCAGCGTGAAGCTCGAAATCAAGATGGCGAATTGATGCTTGTCGCGGTCAAATGACTCCGTTTGAAAGCGGGCACGTTCGCAACTCCCTGAATTTCCTATCGTCCAAGGCGCTACTTTTTTCACGTATGCAATTGTGAATGCCTTCTCCTCCGATGGACGGCGCATCGTTACTGCATCTGCAGACAAAACCGCCAGAGTTTGGGATGGCGAGAACGGTGCCGCGATAGCCGAGCTCGTTGGGCATAAGGACCCAGTGCGCAGTGCGGTCTTCTCGCCCGACGGGCGGCGGATCGTTGCCCCATTAATTAACGCATACCATTTCGTCCTCTCCTGGGATGCGCCGTGAGCTGCATCCTCCTCGCCGCGATCGTTCTGGCCCTGCCTGCCGTCGCGCTGTCCCCTCACCCACTGGTCATCGGGAAAGTCCCATAAGGCTCAAGCGTGATCCCTGGACTTGGCGCATTCTGCCATGCCAAAACGTGAGATTTGCCAACCCGGGTTCAGTTGCCGGAATAGAAACCTTCATTCACGGCGAACGGATTTCCGGCGAACCCCGTCAGCAAGCCGCGCCTATGTGCCTGGACGCAAGCGCAAACGGCCGCATTCAAGCGCGCGCGCTGGCAATCCACACGGAAGCCCGCAATTGCACGACAGCAGGATCGACCCCCAAAGCGCTTAGGGCCTCACGCAGCCGGTGTTCGGCGTTGGCTCGCAAGGCCGGGTTTTCGCGAATGATCTTTCCAAGCGGTCCAACTCTTGAGAGAACTGAGGTCATCGCGTCGACATCGCCGCTCGACACATTCTCATCATGCGATTGAATGGTGATGTTGCTGAATCCAGACGCCTCAAGGGTCGCACATATGTGGTCGGGGTCAGCCAAGCTAAAAGGGCGCTCATCGATTGGCGACGCAAATCCGGCGGCCAGTAGCGGGAACTGGTCCAGTTCGTTGTCTTGAAATGAGCGCCAGCAGGTGAACGCGAGTTTTCCGGAAGGTCTCAGCATTCTGTAAAAATTGGAAAATGCAGCGACTGCATTCGCAAAAGCCATCACTCCGAACCGGGAAAACACCGCATCCACACTTGCAGACGGCAGGTCCAGGAAAGTGGCGTCTGCCTGTCTCAGACTTACCTGGCCGAGCGACGCGGTCCTGCGCGCGGCGATGTCGAGAAGCAAGGGCGCCAAATCGACGCCGATGACCTGCCCGCTGACTCCGACCCGGCCAGCGAGCTGGAGTAGGGTCTGGCCGGTGCCGCAGCCGATATCGAGAACAACTTCTCCAGCGCGGGCATCCAAGGCGTCGATGGCGCGCAGCCCTAGGGGAGAAAGCTGAAGGTCAATGAGTTCATAAGCCTCCGCCCACGCCTTTGCGTGCAGAAGCCCGGAGGTTGTGGTGTTCGCTGAATCTTGACCCGACATTGGAGCAAAATAGCAGGCGGGAATGTTAAGGTCTGCACCCTGGTTTAGGCAGCTTTGAAATGTTCGTGAATTTGAGAGAGCCGTCCTGGCTTTGAACAGGTCTCCCGCCCGATCCGGTTCGCGGAATGGCCGCACCCGTCGGGCAGGTCCGGTCCCTCGCTCACCACTCCGCCCGCGCTGTCCCCAGCCGCCGCGCCGGCCGCGCCCAGCCCATCGTCGCACCGCCGATACTCAACGGCGGCCGCAGCCTCAGCGCCGGACCCCAATCGGTTTGCTCGATCTCATCTTCATAATCGGCCCGTTCCGGCTTGCCAATTAATGTCGCCACTTTGCCCTGCGGCCATCCGGCCAGAAACCCGCCGACCCGCGCCAGCGAGGTGCGCCACCGCGATTCCGCAGCCTGGGTGTGGCGCAGCGTCAGCCCGCGCACCGCTGCTGTCCGCCATTCTGCCGGAGTTCCAACCTGCCGCCCGGTTCGCCGATGCCGCCAAAGATCTCACCGGCGCCGAACCATCGATCGATTTCGCGCTTGTTGCGCTCAGGCGCTATCTTCAACTGCCCGAAGGCGCGGCCTTCCTCCTGTTCGCCCTCGGCCGCTCGGTCGGCTGGATCGCCCACGCGCTCGAACAGCGCGCCACCGGCCAGTTGATCCGCCCCAGGGCGATCTACACCGGGCCTCGGCCGTGAAGAGGCAAAAGTGCGGA